>DOWV01000225.1:16623-26600 GCA_003519375.1 Bacteroidota bacterium | reverse complement strand
AAACCATCTCTTGAGACGCCCGCCGACCTGCAGAAATTGCTGAAGAACAACGGAGCCTTACTCCGGTTTTTTGATTCCCTTTCGTACACACATCGAAAGGAGTATATCCGCTGGATTGAGGACGCAAAAAAGGCCGAGACGCGCCAGGCACGGCTAAAAAAGGCGGTCGAGATGCTTAAGCAGAAGACACGGCACCCGTGACCTGTTTTTCTCTGTTTTCACTACAAATTTCAGGTTTTTTGGCGTAGGGTTCGATGCGTCAAACAGGAACCGCTTCGTTTCTTCTCTTGTTTAATTGAGCACGTTTGGGCGTTTTTGCCGCCTTGTTGTTGTCTTGTCCTGTCATCCCGAAACCCCGTAATAATGGAAAATCAAAAAGCTGATTTGTCTGGTTTGCGCATACGTCGGTCGCACGATCACGAGCCTGCTGAGGAAGGTGGACATTCAAGGCGGCGATTATTCTTCTTCGTTGGAATTGTCGTTGTTCTTGTGCCTCTTGCTTACCTGATCGTTTCGTCTTCTTTCTTCAACCAGGCTGTAACAGTACAACTTGCGACCGCATCACTCTCTTCGCCCTCACAGGCTGATGCTGTGCTGACGGCAAGCGGCTATGTTGTGGCTCAGCGCAAGGCGGCCGTCGCGTCGAAGGCAACCGGACGCCTTGAGCGTCTCAATGTCGTTGAGGGTGACCGCGTGAAGAAGGGCGACATTATTGCACGGCTGGAGGACGGTGACATCCGGGCTTCTCTCGACCAGGCGCGCGCCAATCTCAAACTCAACGAGGCCGATCTCAAAGATGCCAACCAGTGGATGGGCAGAGCGAAGACTCTTCTCGAACGAGGCGTCTCATCACAGGCCGACTATGATGGCGCCGAAGCTCGTCATAACCGTGTTCTGGCGGCAATTGATGTGGCGAAGGCGGCTGTCATCGGCGCGGAGGTTGCCCTTGAGAATACGCTGATTCGCGCTCCATTCGACGGCACTGTGTTGACAAAGAGTGCCGATGTGGGTGAAATGGTGGCGCCCATGGCGGCCAGCGTGAGTTCTCGTTCTGCCGTTGTAACCATGGCCGATATGACCTCCCTTCAGGTCGAAGCAGACGTATCGGAATCCAACATTGAACGCATCGTCGCGAATCAGCCGTGTGAAATCACGCTCGATGCGTACCCGGAAGCACGCTATCAGGGTTATGTCGCCAAAATAGTACCAACGGCCGATCGCGCCAAGGCAACGGTCATGGTAAAGGTTGGTTTTCGATCATACGATGCCCGGGTGTTGCCCGAGATGAGCGCAAAGGTCCTGTTCTTAACGAAGACGGCGGCGGCCCCAAAAGAACCCGTCCGATCCATTTTGACGGTACCCTTGAGTGCGCTTGCATCGCGCGATGGGAAGAGGGTGGTGTTTGTCATCCGGGATAATCGCGCCGCGGAGATTCTTGTGACCGTCGGAAAAGAGTTTGGCTCCCACACCGAGATTACGCAGGGTCTTTCTGCGGGGGATCGCGTGATTACCGCCGTCACCGATCGCATTGCCAATGGCACGGTAGTAAAAGTTCAATAGTCGTCAAAGAGCGACTGCCAAAGACCGATCGAAAGAGGAAGCATCCGATGGATCCGATTATTAGAGTGCACAGTGTCTCCAAATCGTACTGGCGCGATTCGTTCGAAATCCCCGTCCTGAACAACATCTCGTTTGATGTTCCCGGGGGAGAGTTTCTGGCTCTCATGGGCCCCTCCGGTTCCGGGAAGACAACGCTCCTCAACCTGATCGCCGGCATTGATCGGCCCGACAAGGGAAGCCTTCATGTGGCGGGAACCGATATTGCCACGCTCAACGAGTCGCGTTTGGCAAAATGGCGCTCAACGCATATCGGTTTCATCTTTCAATTCTACAATCTGATCCCCGTCCTGACGGCATACGAGAATGTCGAGCTGCCTCTCTTGCTGACCTCGCTGTCGAAACAGGAACGCCGGCGTCATGTGGAGACGGCTTTGACCGTTGTTGGATTGCAGGATCGGATGCGGCACTATCCGAAGCAGCTCTCCGGCGGCCAGGAACAGCGGGTGGCGATAGCGCGGGCGATAACGACCGATCCGACCCTCCTCGTCGCCGACGAGCCAACCGGCGATCTCGACAAGCGCTCCGCGGATGAGATTCTGACGCTCCTCGATCGACTTAATAAGGAATTCAAAAAGACAATCGTGATGGTGACCCACGACCCCCGTGCAGCGGAAAAGGCCCATGTGGTTCGCCATCTTGACAAGGGCGAGTTCAGTCAAAACTAACATACCCCGATGAAAGTCTTTAAACTCATTTTCAAAAACGCCCTGCGCCACAAGCTTCGAACGGTCCTTACCGTCATAGGGATCGCTATCGCCGTAATGGCGTTTGCGCTCCTTCGTACCGTCGTTACGGCCTGGTACGTCGGCGTTGAAGCTTCTGCCGCGAATCGGCTCATCACGCGTCAGGCGGTTTCGTTTATTTTTCCCCTTCCCTACGCGTATCGTGACCAGATTTCGAAGATCCCCGGCGTCGACCAGGTTACCTTCGCTAACTGGTTTCAGGGTGTCTATATCGACAAGAATCAGTTTTTCGCGCGAATGGCGGTCGATGCTGAGACGATGTTTGATATGTATCCGGAGTTTGTTGTGGATCCCGCCGAGCTGGAGGCGTTCAAGCGCGAACGGAATGCATGCATCGTCGGCACCGGACTTGTCAAGCAATATGGATTCAAGATCGGCGACGTGATCAATATTGACGGAGACATTTACCCGGGCACGTGGGCGTTTGTAGTTCGTGGAATTTACAAGCCACGCGACAAAACGACCGACCCGACTCAAATGCTCTTTCATTGGCAGTACCTCGATGAGCGGATGCGTCAGGAAGACGCGTCGCGGTCCGGTCAGGTCGGGTGGTACATTATTCGTATTAACGATCCTGCGCAGTCGGCGGTGGTTTCCGAACAGGTGGATGCGCTGTTCAAAAATTCCCGCGCGGAAACGAAAACGGAAACCGAACGCGCGTTTCAGCAGGGCTTTCTCGCTGCAGCCGGAACAATTATCGGGTCGATGAATTTCATGTCTTTCGTGATCATCGGAATCATTATGTTGGTGGTCGGCAACACAATGATCATGTCCGCGCGCGAGCGGACAAGCGAGTATGCCGTTTTCAAAACGCTCGGCTTCTCTGCCGGCCATATGGTCGGTCTGATACTCGGCGAATCGATGTTCATTTCCGTGCTCGGGGGCGGACTTGGGCTGGCGTTGGCCGTTCCCTTCGTCGCCGGCTTCGAAGCGGTCGTGCCCAAGGGCTGGTTTCCTGTTTTTATGATCGAACCGATAACTATCGTGCTCGCTGGTTCCTCCGCGATTCTTGTGGGGATCCTCGCAGCATTGTTCCCAATCCAGCGAACGCTTCGAACATCAATAGTTGATGGATTACGACACATCGGCTGATAACGATCTTCTGAGAGAACTGCATTGAAAATTCCCCTCACTTATATTCTTCGCAACCTCGTAACGAGGCGGTTGACAACCGGTATTACCGTTCTCGGTGTTGCGCTTGTCGTTTTTGTCTTCGCCGCGGTATTGATGATGGCGTACGGAGTTCAAAGAACCCTCATCCTTACCGGCTCTGATGAGAACGTCTTGATATCGCGAAAAGCATCAAATGGTGAAATCTCCAGCATCATCGATCGTGAAACGGCGTCTATCATCCTCACCCTTCCCCACATAGCCAGGACCCCCGAGGGCGCGCCCATCGCCTCCAGTGAGCCGGTGGTGGTTATTAACCTCAATAAGGTTGATGGCGGCATTAGCAATGTCACGGTGAGGGGCGTGTCGCTGCAGGCGTTTGCCCTGAGACCTCAGGTGCGTTTGAAGTCCGGTCGCATGTTCAACTGGGGCGCGCGGGAACTGGTCGCCGGCTCGGCAATTGAAAGACGCTTCGCCGGATCAAAGATCGGTGACAAGGTGAGATTTGCGGGTGACGAGTGGACGATTGTCGGCACCGTCGATGCCGGTGGTGCGGGCTTTGACTCTGAAGTGTGGGGGGACAGCAATCAACTTCTTGACGCCTTCAACCGAACAGCGTATTCAACCATTACATTCAAACTCGATCGGCCCGATGCGTACCGGGATTTCGTCGCGGCATTTGAACGCGAACCGCGCCTGCAACAGTTTGAGCCGAAAACCGAACGGCGGTACTTCGAAGAACAGTCTGAACTCATGGCGATGTTTATTCGCGTCCTCGGAATCTTCATTACGGTTATTTTCAGCGCCGGAGCGACGATCGGTGCGATGATCACAATGTATGCAGCTGTTGCAAACAGGACTGTTGAGGTGGGGACATTGCGTGCCCTCGGCTTCCGCCGGCGAAGCGTCCTCGCGGCATTCCTGACGGAGTCTCTTCTTCTGTCCGGTATTGGGGGCGGGGTCGGGCTCCTTTTTGCCTCGTCTTTACAGTTCTTCACGGTTTCTACGCTGAATTTTGGCTCGTTTGCCGAGCTTGAGTTTTCATTCGCATTGTCCCCGACAATCGCGCTTTCATCTCTTCTTTTCGCCCTTGTCATGGGCCTCCTTGGCGGCTTTCTCCCTTCTGTTCGTGCGGCCCGACTTAATATCGTCAACGCCCTGCGTTCTTCGTAGTCTGCTCCATTGATTGGTTCCTCCTCTCACGACTTGCATCCGGGTGCTGGCTGCCACAAAAGTTGGTTACACTGCACGCGTTTCCACGACAATGCTTACTCTTCAACTCCAACGGCTGACGCTGCAAATTGTAGGACCCGTCCGGTATTCAAATTCATCCCATCCTTAGGCTGACGTGCCGACCACCTCCAATTCGCGGTTGACAATTCGCAATCCGCAATTTTCTACCCCCTTGAATCCCTCCATACCTTCCTGTATCTTGCGTGACCCGCAATCGTTGACTATTCATCTGCTCACTATTCAACATTAACCCATGTTCTGGCTTCAGCTCATCAAGAACTTCATCCAGATTCTCCGCTCCGGACAAACGCCGGCTCAGATCGCGGGAGGATTTGCGCTTGGTGCCATGGTGGGACTTATGCCGATCGTGACGCTGCAGGGACTGCTCCTTTGGCTCATCATCTTTATCCTGAACGTAAACCTGACAGCTGTGTTTCTCTCGGCCACGATTTTTACTCTCGTCGCATACTTGTTCGATCCGGCATTTCACGCTCTCGGCTATTTTTTCCTCGTCGATGTTCAATCGCTGCATGGGCTCTGGACGTCGCTCTATAATGCGCCCATCGCACCGCTGACAAGATTCAACAACACTGTCGCCCTCGGTAGCTTCATCTCCAGCTTCATTCTTTTTCTTCCGATCTACCTGGGAATGAAACGCTTTGTGGTCGCATACCGGATTCATGTTGGCGCGTCTGTGGAGAAATGGAAGATCTACCAGATCATCAGCAAGAGCGCACCTGTGCGATGGTACGATAAGATCAGAAATCTGGGGTCATAACCATGAGGAAGAAATTCGTCTATTTTGTATTGGTCCCCCTCCTGGCGCTGAGCCTCGTTCTGTATTTCTTTTTGGCTGGGTGGATCGAATCCTCGCTGGAGTCGGCGGGTGAGGCAATTGTCGGCGCCAGGGTCGAGATTGACCATCTGTCGCTCTCGTTGTCCCCGATCGCCGTGCAGTTCACTCATCTCCAGGTGGCGAATCCGCGTGATCCTTGGAAAAACATCTTCGAAACGGGTAGGGTTCGGTTCGCCCTTAATTTCGGCCAGTTGTTGCGCGGTAAGTATATTATTGAGACAGCGGAGGTGAACAACCTCATCATCGGCACGAAGCGCTCAACCAATGGCTCGATTCCCAGGCCTCCTCCGTTGGAGTCTGGCGAATCATCAATTTTCGCCGAGGCCACCTCTGCTCTTGTGCGGGAGGCTCAGAAGGCACCCGTCTTTGATCTGGCAAAAATCAGAAAGGAATTGAAGTTCGACAGTCTTCTGAATGTTAAGAACCTTCGCAGCGTACAGTATATTGATACTCTCAAGCGCCGCGTACAGCAGGCGAATCAACAGTGGCAGTCAACTCTCGCTGATCTTGAAAAATCGAAGCAGCGGATTGCAGAGATCCAGACAAATATTGCGGCCATTAATCTGAATGATCTGAAGACGCTCGATAAGATCACGGCAGCGGTAAATAATGCCAACAGCGCCTATAAGGGGCTCAACGATTTAAACGAAACATACAAATTCCGCCGCGGGGCGCTCACCGATGAAATTAACCGCCTGTACGCTTCGACCGCAAAAATCGATGACCTCGCAAAGGCTGACTATGAAACCGTCGCGCGGCTCGCCAGACTCCCGGACCTCAGCACAAAGGGTATTGCCAACCTGCTCCTCGGCCGGGAAATACTCCATCAGGTGAACACTTATCTTTCATGGATAGATTACGCCCGGACGAATATTCCTAAATACACGCCTGCGCCGGATTTTGAAAAACCGAGCCGGTTCGAGGGGCAGGACATCGAATTTCCCGTCGAACGATCCTATCCAAGGTGGTGGATCAAGAAGGTTCTCATCTCCGGTGGCGAGGACAAGACACAGAACCCCGACTATCTCTATGCGCGCGGTGAAGTCCTGAATGTTACCAACAACCAGGCGTTGACGGGCTTCCCGCTCACGGTGGCGCTCGCAGCCTCAAAGTCCGGCGGCAGTTCCTATTCTATCGACGCGTCGTTCGATCGACGCACGGATTCACCCGTGGACAATTATAAAATCACAGCCTCCGATGTGCCGGCTGGGGATGTTGCTTTTGGCCAGCAAGACTTTGTACCATCCAAAATCTCCAACGCCACGCTTGCCGTTGCTGCGGAAGCAACCGTTCCGGGCCGCCGGTTTGACGCCTCTGCAAGGATCCTCTTCCAGCGCCTCACTTTTGTTTTTGACCGCGATCCAAAGAACGACATAGAGCGGATTACGCGGTCTGTGCTCGGCTCCATTACCGGTTTCGCCGTCGCGCTGCGCCTCTGGAATACCGCGGGCTCCCTCGAGATCGCCCTCACCACCGACCTTGACAATCAGCTTGCAGCCCGCACCAAGAGCGTGCTTGGCGACGAGCTGACCAGAATACAGAATGAGGTCCGGGCAAAGGTGAATCAGACAATTGCAGAGAAAAGGGCTGAGTTCGAAAAGCTCTTCAACCAAAAGAAGGAAGAAGCGATTGCCCGCCTCGGTTCGTACGGGGGATTGCTTGGGCAAAATCTCTCGCTTCTGGACACAAAGAAGAAAGATATTGATGCGCGCGTCGAACAAGAAAAGAAGAAACAGACCGATGCTGTCAAGAAAAAGGCAGAAGATGCCCTCAAAGGATTGTTCAAGAAGCGGTAGCCTTCTTTACGCCGGGAGAAACAAGAGTTCATGAGCAAGAAACACAGGCAACATCGGGAGGCGCCCCAAAAAAAGAAGAGCTCCACGTCTGTTGCCGCAATCGTCGGCACGGTGCTTCTCATCCTGGCGCTGATTGCCGTCTTTACCTATCAACCATCCCGAACGCCAGTGTCCACAACCACACCAACAACTCAAATGAATCAGCCCTCTGCATATGAGTTTGTAAAGCAGGGTGAGCTTCGCTTCATGACGAGCAGGCAGAATTTCATCACCGCGATCGATATTGAGCTCGCTCAAGATGACGCAGAGCGGCAGCTTGGATTGATGTACCGGGACAAAATGGCGGAAAACCAGGGGATGTTGTTTGTGTTTGAGGATGAAACAACGCGGTCGTTCTGGATGAAGAATACGGTCCTGCCTCTCGACATGCTCTTCATCAATGCAAAGAACGAAATCGTGACGATTCACAAATCTACAACGCCCTACTCCGAAGAATCGTACGCTTCGACGAAACCTGCAAAGTATGTTCTGGAAGTAAACGCGGGATTCACTGATAAGTACAAAATTGCGGTGGGTGATCGTCTCTCGTGGCGGCGGTACTAATGGCGAATGCAATAACTGAACGTTATCCATTCACCATTGACAATTATCACAGGCCCAACTCTCTTCTCTTGCTCTTAAATCCTACTTCCGCTTCTTCTTGGGTGTTTTTGCCTCCTCTTTAGCCGG
The DNA here is from genome assembly GCA_003519375.1 of Bacteroidota bacterium. Lineage (GTDB taxonomy): Bacteria > Bacteroidota > Ignavibacteria > UBA10030 > UBA10030 > UBA9647. The sequence continues at coordinate 18,513 of DOWV01000225.1, read as the reverse complement.
CGCGGTCTTTTCTTTTCCCTTTTTCTGTGGTTCAGGCTGCGGCGCAGATTTTCCGTTTTTCATCCCGTTGCTCTTTTTCTCCGTTTCCTTTTCTGCAAGCTGCTTCTCCTCTTCCTCTTCCGCCATCACAATGGCGACGTCCGCCACCGCATCACCCTCCTGGAGCCTGATGAGCCGTACACCCTGCGTGTTTCTGCCCGCAACCCTGATGTCTGATGCATGCTGACGGATGACCATGCCGTTCGTGGTGACCACAACGACGTCGTCTGTGTCGACCGCCTCCTTGATCGCCACCATCTCGCCGGTCTTATCGGATGTTTTCACGGTGATAATACCCTTGCCGCTTCGGTGACTGACGCGGTACTCTCCCTCTTCGCTTCTCTTGCCGTAGCCGCTTTCGGTCGCAACAAGGATGGTGGTGCCCTTCCGCCGGAGATTCACAACACCCACAACCTTGTCCTTCTTGCCGAGGCTGATGCCGCGGACGCCGGCCGCCGATCTTCCCATCGGCCGGACTTCGTTCTCGTGGAACCGGATTGCGATCCCCTCTCTGGTCCCGATGATGATATCCTGTTTGCCATCGGTGAGCTTTGCGTCCTTAAGCGTGTCGCCCTTTCTCAGTGTTGTTGCTGTAATGCCGCTCTTCCGCGGGTTGCTGAACTCGGAAAGCAACACTTTCTTTACAAGTCCCGATTCCGTCACCATGAAGATATAGTGTTGATCGTCAAATTCCTTTACGGTGATAAACGCGTTCACCGTCTCTTCGGCGCCTTTGGCCAGAAGAGAGTTAATCGGTTTGCCTTTTGCCGTGCGCCCGCCCTCGGGGATCTCGAACACTTTGAGCCAATAACAGCGCCCCATGTTCGTAAAGAAGAGAATGTAATTGTGTGTGCTGGCAACGAACATGTGTTCAACAAAATCGTCTTCTTTTGTTGCCGCTCCCGTGACGCCCCGCCCACCGCGTGATTGCCGGCGGTACCCCGAAACCGGGAATCGCTTGATGAGACCCAGGTGGCTGATGGTAATCACCACATCCTCTTCGGCGATAATATCCTCAATACTGAATTCTTCCGCCTTATAGATGATTTCCGTGCGCCGCTCATCACCGTACTTCTTCTTGAGGTCCAGCAGCTCTTCCTCGATAATCTTCATCTGCAACTGCTTGCTCTTGAGGATCGCCCTCAGTCTCTCGATAAGCTTGATCGTCTCGCGGTACTCATCTTCAACCTTCTTCCGCTCCAGGCCCGTCAGTTTCTGCAGCCGCATATCGAGAATGGCTTTTGCCTGAATTTCGGAGAGCTTGAACTTCTTCATCAGCCCAAGCTTGGCCGACTCGACATCCTTCGACTGCTTGATGAGTTTGATCACCGCGTCGATATTGTCGAGCGCAATGATGTACCCCTCGAGGATGTGTGCCCGCTTCTCGGCTTCGTCCAGTTCATACTTCGCCCGCCGGATGACAACGTCGTTCCGGTGCTCCACAAACTTCTGGATCATCTCACGCAGCGTCAATACCCGCGGCCGTCCTTCAACCAGCGCCAGCATGATGATGCCGAACGTCGTTTGCATCTGGGTGTGGCGGTACAGGTTGTTGAGCACCACCTCAGCGTTCGCATCGCGGCGCAGCTCAATGACGATGCGCATTCCGTCGCGGTCAGACTCGTCGCGAACATCTGCAATGTCTTCCAGCTTCTTCTCGTTCACCAGGTCGGCGATCTTTTCGATCAGCGCGGCTTTGTTGACCATGTACGGAAGCTCAGCCACGATAATTCGCTGCCGGTCGCCTTTTCCGGTTTCGATACTGGCCCGGGCCCTTACGAGGATGCGGCCGCGACCGGTTGTATATGCCTCCTTGACGCCTTCATAGCCATAAATAATCCCGCCTGTCGG
>DOWV01000225.1:0-16378 GCA_003519375.1 Bacteroidota bacterium | reverse complement strand
GGAATGTTCGTCGCCATACCGACAGCAATACCGCTCGCGCCGTTGCAGAGAAGGTTCGGAAACAATCCCGGGAGAACGGACGGTTCTTTGAGCGTATCGTCGAAGTTCGGCGTGAACTCAACCGTGTTCTTCTCGAGATCGCGGAGCATTTCTTCTGCAATTTTCGAGAGGCGTGCCTCTGTATAACGCATCGCCGCGGGCGAATCACCGTCGACCGAGCCGAAGTTTCCCTGGCCGTCAACAAGCGGATAGCGCAACGAGAAGTCCTGCACCATGCGCACCATGCTGTCGTAGACGGCGGAATCACCATGCGGGTGATACTTACCCAGCACCTCGCCGACGATGCGCGCGCTTTTCTTGTACGCCCGATTGCTTGCGAGACCGAGATCTTGCATGCCGTAGAGCACGCGCCGGTGAACCGGCTTCATTCCGTCGCGCACGTCGGGCAGGGCCCGCGCGACGATGACCGACATCGAATAATCGATGTACGATCCCTTCATCTCTTCTTCAATATCAACCGGTATGATTTTCTCGTTTACGGTGGCCATTCGTTTTTCCGTTTCAACCCGTGGTTCGTGCTCTCTTGCCTGATCTCGTTATACGTCGAGGTTTCGCACATACTTCGCGTTCTTCTCGATGAATTCCCTGCGGGGTTCAACTTCGTCGCCCATGAGAATAGAAAACGTGCGGTCTGCATCGGCTGCGTTTTCGATTGCCACCTGGAGAATCGTGCGCGATTCCGGATTCATGGTTGTTCCCCAAAGCTGCTCAGGATTCATTTCGCCAAGACCCTTGAAGCGCGAGATAACGATGCCATCGCTGCTCACGGCGACTCCCTCTTCACCAACCGGCACCGCCGCCTCTTCCTCTTCCGCCTTCTGTCCCTTCGCTGCTCTCTTCTCGCTTCGCATTCTCTTCACCGCCTCGTCACGCTCATCCTCATCAAACGCATAGACCTCCTGCTTGCCCTTCTTCACCTTGTAGAGCGGCGGCTGCGCGATGTAGACATGCCCGAGCTCAATGAGCTCTTTCATGTAACGGAAGAAGAGGGTAAGGAGGAGTGTTCGAATGTGCGATCCATCGACGTCCGCGTCGCACATGATGATGATTTTGCCGTAGCGGATTTTCGATGGATCGAATTCTTCGCCGACGCCGGCACCGATTGCAGTGAAAATTGCCCTGATTTCGTCGTTTTCCAGAATCTTGTGGAGACGGGCCTTTTCAACGTTGAGGATTTTTCCTTTGAGAGGAAGAATGGCCTGGAATCTTCGGTCCCGTCCCTGTTTCGCGCTGCCGCCTGCGGAATCACCCTCAACCAGGTACAGCTCGCAGTGTTCGGGATCGCTGATCGAACAATCTGCCAGCTTTCCCGGCAAACCCCCGCCGTCGAGAGCATTTTTTCTCCGTGTAAGGTCCCGCGCTTTTCGCGCTGCTTCCCGGGCTTCGGCCGCGCGCAGCGTCTTATCGATGATTCGTTTCGCATCCGGCGAGTTTTCTTCAAGCCATGACTGGAGTTGGGCTCCAACAACCGACTCGACAATACTCTTGACTTCGCTGTTGCCGAGTTTTGTTTTTGTCTGTCCTTCGAACTGCGGCTCCGGGACTTTTACGCTGATCACAGCCGTCAGACCCTCGCGGAAATCATCCCCTACCAGCTGAACGCCCTGTTCTTTGATGAGCCCGTTCTTATAGCCGAAATTATTGATCGTTCGCGTGAGGGCTGTGCGGAACCCGATCAGGTGGGTTCCCCCCTCGTGGGTGTTAATGTTATTCACGTAACTGAAAACGTTTTCGCTGAACTGGTCGTTGTACTGAATGGCAACTTCTACTTCAACCATCCGGCCGCTTTCGTCTTCGCCTTGTCCCTTCGCGTAAAACGGCTTTTTAATAATTGATGGCCTTGTCGCATCGATGTACTGCACAAATTCCCGCAGTCCGCCCTCAAAATGAAATACTTCTTCCTCGCCGGTCTTTGTGCGCTTATCTTCGATGCGCAGTACGACCTCGGGATTCAGAAAAGCCAGCTCTCTCAGGCGCTCGGCAAGTGTCTCAAACTTGAAAACTCTGTTCTTGAAAATGTTGCCGTCAGGAAGAAAGCGGATCTTTGTCCCCGTCTTACTCTTCTCTGCCTTTCCAATTGTCTTGACGGCGGCAACGGGGTCTCCCTTCTTGTATTTTTGATACGAGACCTTCCCGTCGCGTGAAACTTCAACTTCCAACCATTCACTGAGGGCGTTTACCACCGAAACGCCTACGCCGTGTAAACCACCCGATACTTTGTACGTGTTCTTGTCGAACTTGCCGCCGGCATGGAGAACCGTCATGACAACTTCCAGCGCCGACCGCTTTTCCTGCGGGTGAATATCTGTCGGGATACCGCGCCCGTCGTCTTCAACGGTGATCGATCCGTCGCTGTTCATGGTGACGATAATATTCTTACAGTATCCGCCCAACGCCTCGTCGATTGAGTTGTCCACAACCTCGTAGACGAGGTGGTGAAGACCGCGTGCGCTTGTGTCTCCGATGTACATTGCGGGCCGCCGCCGTACCGCCTCCAGGCCCTTCAGAACGGTTATGTCATCGGCGGTGTACCCTCCTCCGCCGTTTGCCTTCGCGTTACCGTTCTTCGGCTCGCCTTTGCTTCCCTTTGTCCGCTTTGTGTCAACCGCCATACGTCATCCTATTGAAATTTGATATCCCGTACAATTTCTTCCGACAGGGAGCTGTTAATCCTGTCGATAATTTCCTTTTTTCGCATCGTCAACTCGTTTCGCCAGGGGCCTGTTTTTACACTAACGAAGAGCGTGCCCTGGTGTATTCTCACGGGCGTCGTTACGTTGGCAATGCGTTCACCGACGGCCTCGGTCCAGAGAACAAAGACGTCCTGCTCGCGGAGTTTTTTCCGGATGCCAAGTTTCTCAATAAGTTGGTCAAGCGCGTCGCCGAGAGACTGCGCGTGTACCGACGGACGACTCTTCATGCTCGACCGTTCCTTGTTGCACGACAAATCGCCTGTGGTTGTCCGCCCAGTCAAAATCAGGGGGAAAAACCCTGTCACTTGTCGCTGTGATGAATACCTGCCCGATAGATTCTGTGAGTGTCAGGAGCCGGCTCGCCCTGTGGCTATCCAACTCCGTGAACATATCATCGAGCAGCAAAATCGGGCGTTCGTTTTGCTTCGCCTGGAGATACAGAAACTCAGCCATTTTCAATGCTACCAGGAAGGTTTTATGCTGCCCCTGTGACGCGTGCGACCGAACATCGAGACCCTGAATCTCGAGATGCATCTCATCCCGGTGCGGTCCGACGAGTGTCACCCCGAGTTTTCGTTCCTCTCCTGTTGTTCGCCGCAGATCCTCTTCAAACTGACGCCGAATCTCGGCTTCACTTGCTTCCTCGGCGTGTCGTACAGACGGCTGATACCGAAGACTTGGGTTTTCGGCGCGTCCCGCTATACGCCCGTAGGCCTCGTTCACCAGGGGTTGTAGCTCCTTCAGGAAAACCTTTCTTCGGTGAGTGATCCGGACACCCCGATCCACAAGTTCTTCGTCCCATGGCTCCAGCAACTCCGTGCAATCGCTCCGCGTGACCCGCCCGTCAAACAATACTTTGTTCCGTTGCCGCAGCACACGGCGGTACTCCAGCAGATCTTCCAGATACACTTTGCTCGACTGTGAGATGACGAAATCCAGGAACTTGCGCCTGTCGGCCGGGCCGCCCGTGGTGATGGCGCCCGACTCCGGTGACAAGACCACGACCGGAAAGCTGCCTATGACTTCTGCGAAAGATGCCACGGGAGATCGATTGATGCTGAACTTCTTCTCCCCCTGCAATCGGTCATAGGTCACAGCAACATGATACCGGATACCTGCGTCTGCTTCCAACTCGCCCGCGATCTCAAAATGGTTTTCGCCAACCTGAAGAACAATGGCATCGCTGCTTCCAAAAAAACTCTTCGTCAAACACAGGTATGAAATTGCTTCGAGGAGATTCGTCTTGCCTTCGCCGTTTTCCCCCAGAACCGCGTTGATTCCCCCGCCGAACACAGCGTCGGATTGAGTATGATTGCGGAATTTTTGTACGTGGATGTTGCGAATCTTCACTGGTTCTGGCGGCACTTACAATGCGATAGCCCCGCTCCCGCGACGCGAGATGGGGCTACCTTCAGCAAATCTCCTGGTAGAGCGTTTCCCATGCTCAGGTGTTTAACCGCATGGGCATGACGAGCATGAGCAAGTCTTCGTTTGGTTTCTGGTGTGCCGGCGTGATAATTGCAGCGCGCACGGATGTTCCCAGTTTGAACTCCGCCTCTTCTCCGTCAAGGTGCGAAAGGATGTCGATGAGGTATGTGGAGTTGAAGCCGATCTCAAGCTCCTCGCCGCTGTAATCACAAGGCACCTTTTCTTTTGCCTCACCTCCAAAATCGATATCTTCTGCCATCACGCGCAGCTCGTTCTTCCGCAACGAGCATCGAACTTGGTGAGTGGTCGAACTTGAGTAGAGAGCGACGCGCCGCACGGCAGCAAGAAGCAGGTCTCTTCCAACGGCCAGTCGTTTATCGTTATCACCCGGAATGACGGATTCGTAATTGGGGTAACTCTCCTCAATAACACGTGATGTAAGGGTCGTTGTGCCGAAGGTGAATTGCACGTGATTGGCATCGACTGCCAGCGTGTTTGTTTCGTTCTCGACCGATTTGGACACCAGGTTGAGAGCCTTCGCCGGAACAATAATATCCCATTGCAGTTTAGGCTGCTTCATGCCGCTGTACTGCAGACGAACAAGGCGGTGTCCGTCTGTCGAAACCGCTCTCAGTTGGCCATCGCGAACCTGCAGGAGTACACCTGTCATAGCGGGGCGAAGTTCGTCACTGCTGACCGCAAAGACTGTCCTGTGAATAAGAGCACGCAGTACGTCGCCGGTCAGAGTTATTTTGTCTTCACCTTTTACCTGTGGTATAGTAGGAAATTCCTCACTCGACTCCCCCATCAGCACATATTCGCCCATTTCCGTTATCATCCTCACTTTGTTGGATGACAGATCGGCATTGAAAACAAGCTGAATATCAGGCAGAGCCCTGATTGTTTCCATCAGTCGTTTCGCGGGCACCGCAATAGATCCGTCTTCGGATCCTTTCACATCCAAGAGCGCCGACATGGATACTTCAAGATCCGTTGATGCCAACTGAAGGACGTTCTTTGAGAGCCTAAAGAGTATATTTTCAAGAATAGGGAGAGTTGATTTCGAGGGAACTACACCGCTGACTTTGGCAAGGGATTTCTGTAATTCGTTGCTCGGGACGGTGAATTTCATTCCTATCTCCTTCTTGGTCGAGATGGACGATCTTCCTTGACAGGGAAAAATACCAAAAAATTTGGGGATTTACAACTTTTTCGGTCCGAAAGAACGTCAGGTCAGAATGCTATAATAATATAAATTAGAAAGATTAAAAGAGTAGTATTAATAAAGGTGTGGATACTGTGTATAAGTTTTGTGAAGAAATAGTTCGTGAATAAAGATGGGCGTAAAGAGTGAAATCTGAAAAAGAGGGCTGTTAACAAGTTGTTGGAAGTTATAAGGGTTATGAACTCCTCCGTCGTTTCAATAAGGTTTTTCCGGTATATCTGATAATTGATCACGCGTGAGAAACAGAAACAAACATGTTTTGCAGCAACTTGTCCACAGTGGCAAGGAGCACCGGAACGAAGGAGTATCAGAAGAAGCTAAACGGGGGGTAATATTGCTTTGACGGTCAGCCGAGTAAACGCTCAGCGGGTATTAAGTTCTATGCGTCGACGCAGTTGGTCTACGTTCTGCTTAAAGGAAGAATCGCTGTTCATACGATCCTGGATAGATTGACAAGAATGGATAACAGTGCTGTGGTCCCTTCCGCCGAAGTGAAGACCTATCGTCTTCAAAGAAGAGTTTGTCAGTTCCTTCGAAAGGAACATTGCCACTTGTCGGGCATTGACGACCTCCTGTTTGCGTGTCTTGGCCCTTAGGAGGTCCTCAGGAATATCAAAGTATTCGCAGACGACACGTTGAATTTGATCAATGTTTATAGGGGATTTTGACTCGTTTACAACCATCCGCAGGACATCTCTCGCAAGTTCAACCGTTATTTCACGGTTATCCAGCGATGACCTGGCAATAAGGCTGATGAGGCAGCCCTCGAGTTCACGAATATTGCTCGTCACGTTGGCTGCAATGAAATCAACGACATCTTGGGGAAGCTCAAAGCTGTTGTCCTCACTTTTTTTGCGGAGGATGGCTATGCGAGTTTCGAGATCCGGCGGCTGGATGTCTGCCGTGAGACCCGATTGGAATCGTGAAATAAGCCTTTCATCAAGGCCCTTGAGTTCCTTCGGAGGAACGTCGGAAGAAAGGACGATTTGCTTGCCAACCTGGTAAAGAGTATTAAACGTGTGGAAGAAGTTGTCCTGAGTTTTTTCCTTTCCTGAGAAGAACTGAATATCGTCAACGATGAGAAGATCGACGCTCCGGTAGAAGTAGGAAAAGTCATTCACTCTGTCGGACTGAATGGCATCCACAAATTCAATGGTGAATTTTTCGCTGGATACATACACCACCCTCTTCGCCTTCCCAATCGCAATCGCATGGTTGCCAATCGAGTGCATGAGGTGTGTCTTACCAAGACCCGTGCCGCCATATATGACAAGGGGATTGAATGTTGTTCCGCCGGGGTTATTTCCAACCGCAAGGGCCGCGGCGCGTGCGAGTTGATTGCTGTCCCCCTTGATGAAATTGTCGAAGGTGTATCGTGGGTTCAGGTTGCTTTGAGCTATTGGCTGGTCGGCCTGCCGGAAGGCAGCCCGAGGCGCGAAAAACAACTGTTGTTGTGAGGCTTGAAGCTGGCTTTCACGTGAAGGTGCGGACGCCTGGAACGACTGCAGTGGCGCCGGTACAACGTCCACCACAGGCTCTGTGTCCTCGGACGCAATCGAATAATAGAGCTTTGCGCCGTCCCCCAACACGGATGTGATTGTTTCGCGGATCAGGGCGTTGTAGTGCTGGTCAACCCAGTCGTAGAAAAATTGACTCGGTACTTGAACTGTAATTTCCCGGCCGCTTAACTTGAGGGGAACAATAGGTTGAAACCAGGTCTTGAGACTGAGGCTGGTGACGCGACTTTGAATGAGCTCCATGCAGCGCTGCCATACGCTTGCAGCCTCGGCTTCGAGATTCACAGATGTGGATGAAATTTGGACCGAATTCATTGTGTTTCTAGGATGGAAACTTATTAGCAGAAATCTATGAAGGTTATCAACAAACAGTCAACAGCCCACGTAACGGTGTTGACAACTCCAAACAAAAGGTTTTACAGAGCTCAGAGATTTATCAACATAAAACGATTTCTGTAAGACGTTGAAAAAGAAGCCTGTTTTATTGTTAAGAACATAGTTATCAACAGCGGTGTGGAATGTCTGGAGCTTTGAAAAACCATCAGAAAATCGAAGGATACGGCGGGTTGAAAGTTGTGAACAAGTTGTCAACCAGGCAGACTTGTAACGATACACTTAAGAGTATAACACCAACAAACCCTCACTGCAAGGAAAAAAATTACAAAAGATTGATCAAAAAGAATATCCTGGCACGCACCGTCAAGGGCAGACTGAATATTGGACTAAAAAGCCTCGTATGCAAGGAAAGCTTGTATCTGGCCACAAATCTTCGTACATTACAAAGCTTTACATACAGCAACAATCCTTAGTGGGGTATCAACGTGAAACGCACGTACCAACCGCATCGGCGTAAAAGGAAGAACAGCCACGGATTCAGGGCTCGCATGGCGACGAAGAACGGCCGAAAGGTCCTCTCCCGCCGCAGAAGCAAAGGTCGCCGACGGTTGACGGTCAGCGACAGCATGTAATCCAGTGAAAGGTAGTGAAGCCAGCACGTCATTCCCTGACAAAGAGGGATATCCTCCGGGGCTATCGGGCGTTTTCACACACCATCTCTTCCGGGCGATCTCTTCAGAAGGGATCGATACGCTGCTTTTATAGCGTAAATCCCAGCGGTGGGATTCAACCGCGAATAGGATTCTCCGTCACGAGAAACATCCACACCGCAGCAGCACGCAACCGGGTGCGCCGATGGATGAGAGAGTCATATCGGTTGCGGAAAGACGCTTTGCGGGATTTGCCGTCCGGTCAATCCGGATGCTTCGATGTGGTCTTTCTGTTCAGTGCCCGATCAACACCCGTGCTCGACCGTCGAATCCGCGAATCGATCGACCAAGCCATCTCCTCCCTTCTCAAGGAACTGCAGCTGCGATTTTCGGAAAGTCCATGAGACGCCCCCTCATCATACTTGTTAGAGTCTATCAGCTATTCATTTCCCCAATTCTACCGTTCAACAACTGCCGGTTCTTTCCCTCTTGTTCGGAGTATGCTATTGAGGCCATCGGTAAGCATGGAGCCTGGAAAGGCGGATGGTACTCGCTGAAGCGCATTGCCCGATGTCATCCATTTCATAAACACGCCGGCTACGACCCGGTCCCCTAACGCAATCGCCCGCAGAAAGAACTTATGGATCGTCAATCAATACTAGGCTACATCCTTATTTTCGTCCTCCTCGTGGTTTGGATGTGGATGAATTCGCCGAAACCGTCCCAGCAGTCAGACCAGGGAAAACAGGCGGCCCCAACAACCGTCATGCGCGATTCGGTTAAGCGCGCGGAACCGCTGAGAGCAAAAATCGACACCACATCACGCGTCGATCCTCTCGGAAAATTCTTTGCCGGCAAAAACCACGGGCTTGATCGGACCATCACGGTAGAAACAGACCTGTTCATCGCAGAGATAAGCACGAAAGGCGGACTGATAAAACGGTGGCAGTTGAAAAAATATACCACATGGGACGGCAAGCCGCTCGAGCTGGTGGATTACAAACACGGGGGCGATCTCAGCCTTTTGTTCGCAACGTCTGACGGACGCCTGATCAACACACACGACTTATACTTCGCCGTTCAATCATCGATAAGCGACCACCAGGTATTAACAGGGAGCGATGAATACAGCCTGAAGCTCGTGCTGGCCGCGACAAACGGCGGTACGATCAGTAAAACGCTGCGCTTCAAGAACGGAGATTATGGCTTCACGGTGGATGTTGCATTTGAACAAATGAGCAACGTCGTGTCGAATTTTGAATACCAACTTCTGTGGGAAAGCGGTTTGCGCTACGCGGAGCATAACAGCGTGGATGAGTCGAGCTTCAGCTCCGCGTTTGGATACGCGGGAAAGGAGCTGACAGAAATTGACGCACCGGACCTTGAAACGCGGCCCGAGAAGAACCTCTCAGGCACGGTCGACTGGGTAGCAACACGCACGAAGTATTTCGCGCTTGCCATCATTCCTGAACAGGGAACAAGCGAAGGAGCGTATCTCTCCGGAGGCCGAATAGAGGCGCCGGACAAGGGTGTTGTTGAGTCGTACGGTATCGCGATGAAGATGCCGTTCAGAGGAAAGGACAAAGAGCACGGGTCGTTCAAGGTGTTCTTTGGCCCGGCGGATTTGGGGTTGTTGAAGTCATATGGCGTGGGCTTGGAGAAAATCGTCGGGCTTGGATGGGACTGGGTGATTCGACCGATATCGGAATATGTCATGCTGCCGCTTATGACGTTCATTCACTATCTCGTGCCCAACTGGGGGCTCGTGATCATAGTCTTCTCGATTATTATCAAAATCGCTTTGCATCCGCTTACGCGCAGCAGCATGCGTTCAATGAAAAGAATGCAGGCGTTGCAGCCGCTCATGAACGAACTCCGGGAAAAATATAAGGATGACCCGCAAAAAATGAATCAACAGGTGTTGAACCTGTACAAGGAATACGGGGTCAATCCCGCCGGCGGATGCCTGCCGCTGTTGCTGCAGTTTCCAATTCTTATCGCTCTCTACAACGTCTTCCGTGCGACCATAGAATTACGACAAGCCGATTTTGTCTGGTGGATTACAGACCTGTCTATTCCCGATACGATTTTCACGCTGCCGTTTGAGATCCCGTTCTTTGGTGTCCGCGATGTGAGCGGTCTTGCGCTGGCGATGGGCATCACGATGTTCATCCAACAGAAAATGACGGTGAAGGATCCTCGGCAGAAGGCAATGATTTGGATGATGCCGATCATGATGACCCTGCTGTTTAACAGTTTCCCGTCGGGTCTGAATTTGTATTATTTTGTGTTTAACATTCTGTCGATCGGCCAGCAGGTGATGATTAATCGCCAGTCGGACGACGAGCCGCTGCGAAAAGTTGAGCCGAAGAAAAAAAGTGCCGGGGGAATTTTCGCGAAGCTGGGCAAAGACCTTCCGAGGTTGAAGAAATAAAAGCGAGTGGTTGGGAAACCAGAGCCCCGTCGGATCACGACGGGGCTTTTTTGTTTATGAGCGCGGTTTGTAAATCGGTTGGTGATTTTGTACATTGGATTCCTTCTTTCAACCAGCCGAGGGACGAAGCGTGTCGTTGGTCCACGAAGTTGATACCGTTGCAGCAATTGCGACGCCACCGGGCGAGGGTGGGATTTGTGTGATTCGTATCAGCGGAGAAAAGGCAACCGAGGTGACGGACCGGGGTTTCCGGGGCAGACAACCGCTCAAAGAGTCGTTGTCACACACGGCTCATTACGGAGGCTTTCGGGACGAAAGGGGGACAATCCTCGACTACGTTGTGGCGCTTGTGTTCAGAAACCCCCATTCGTACACCGGCGAGGACACCGTGGAAATCAGCTGCCACGGCGGCTACTATGTGACGAAAAGGATATTAGAGTCTTTAATCCGATTTGGCGCTCGGCTGGCGGAACCAGGCGAATTTACCAAGCGAGCTTTTCTGAACGGCCGACTTGACCTTGTTCAGGCAGAGGCGGTAGCAGACCTGATAAGATCCCGGTCAGACAAAGCACACCAGGCCTCGCTCGCCCAGCTGGAAGGACTTTTGTCTACTAAAGTGGTTGAGGTTCGCGATCGGCTCGTGCAAACCATGGGACTTCTTGAACTCGAGCTGGACTTTGCTGAGGACGGTTATGAATTCGCCGACAAGCAGAGGGTCGCCAACCTCCTGGGAGAGTCGATCCAGCAGATAAATAGATTGTTGTCGACCTACTCGGTGGGCAAGGTCTACCGGAACGGTGTACGGGTTGCGCTAGTTGGCAGTCCAAACGTAGGTAAGTCGAGTTTGCTGAACGCCTTGCTGAGACAGGACAGGGCAATTGTCACCAACATTCCGGGGACAACCCGGGATGTGATCGAGGAGTCGATAACCATTGGCGGCCTTCTGTTCAGCCTCAGTGATACCGCTGGTCTTCGAGAGACGACAAACCCAATCGAAAAGGAGGGGGTGAGGCGAGCGGAGGATAAAATCCTCAACAGTGACATCGTCGCTCTGATTCTAGACGGAAGCAGGTCGCTCCAGCAGAGCGAACCAGACCTCATCGACCGGACAATAAAGAGCGTGGAGGCGCGTGGCGTAAAATGCATCATCGCTGTGAATAAAATAGACATCAGACCCTTTGTCGCAGAAGAGTTTAAAGACCTGGAACCGGTTATTGCCGGGCACAGGATGGTTGGTGTTTCTGCCAGGACATCAGAAGGCATAGATAAGTTTGAGCAAGCTCTTCACGAAACCGCATTGACGGGCGGCACCGACATGGCGGAAGGCAGTGTTTTGATCACAAACCTTCGACACTACTCAGCCCTCGAGAGAGCACGAAACAGCCTCCTGTTATCAGAGAAAACCGTTGAGGCCGGAATCAGCAGCGAATTCATAGCGGTCGATCTTCGGTCCGCCCTAGATTCTCTTGGCGAAGTAACCGGAGCTGTAACAACGGAAGATATCCTGAACACGATATTCTCTAAGTTCTGCATAGGAAAGTAGAGTGTTTCACGTGAAACTGGTTCACAAAATTGGCTGAAATTTCACAAAATATTGACGTCGTCGTGGTCGGAGGTGGACATGCTGGCATAGAAGCCTCTTTAGCGGCGGCTCGTATGGGGGCAAGCGTTATTCTTGTCACAATGAGCAAGTCCTCGATAGGGAGGATGTCTTGCAATCCGGCAATAGGTGGAACCGCCAAGGGTCACCTTGTTCGGGAGTTGGATGCCTTGGGCGGAGAGATGGGGAAAATTGCCGACGCAACAGGAATCCAGTTTCGTGTCCTGAATAAGTCAAAGGGACCAGCTGTCTGGTCACCGAGATGCCAGAGCGATCGCGAATGGTACTCCAGAGAAGCCAAGAGGCGAGTGGAGTTGCAGGATGGGATCTCAATACTGGAAGATACCATTTTGTCCGTCGAGACCGACACGGTGTCAGCCGGAACCAAGCGGCATATTTGTGGTATTATAACTAGCAGCGGATACAGGATCAAATGCAGATCTGTTGTCCTTAGCGCGGGCACATTCCTGAGGGGATTGATGCACACGGGACTCCAAAACCGGGAGGGTGGGCGATTCGGTGAGCCAGCCTCGAACGGATTGACAGAGAGTTTGATTAATCTGGGATTTGAGTGTGGGAGGCTGAAGACCGGTACGCCGCCCCGCGTCGACCTGAACACGATTGACCTGTCGAAGACGGAACCACAGCATAGCGACAACCCGCCTCAACCATTTTCCTTTTCGACAACGTCGATTACAAATAGTCAAATCCCGATGTATTTGACGTATACGAACGAGTTGACCCACAACGTCCTCAGGAAAGGATTCGACCGGTCTCCACTCTTTACGGGCGTCATAAAAGGGGTCGGTCCGCGGTATTGTCCCTCGATTGAAGATAAGGTTGTTCGTTTCCAGGACAAGGATAGGCACCACATTTTCCTTGAGACCGAAGGATATGAGACAAACGTCGTATATGTAAACGGCTTCTCAACGAGCCTGCCCGAGGAAATTCAACTCGAAGGACTTCAAACGATCCCCGGCCTGGAAAATGTCACAATGCTGCGTCCGGGATATGCGGTCGAGTACGACTTCTTTCCACCGCACCAGGTAAAACTGACGCTGGAGACGAAACTCGTTGACGGACTCTTTTTCGCAGGGCAAATTAACGGAACTTCTGGGTACGAGGAAGCAGCCGCGCAGGGTTTGGTGGCCGGGATAAACGCCGCCTTGCTGATAAAGGAAGAAGAACCATTCATCCTCAGACGCTCTGAAGCATATATTGGAGTTCTGATTGATGATTTGGTGAACAAGAGCACCGATGAGCCATACCGGATGTTTACGTCGCGGGCCGAGCATCGTCTAGTTCTCCGTCAGGACAACGCGGACCGGAGACTGATGACGAAGGGATCTAAACTAGGATTGGTGAATCCTGTAATGATGGATCGTCTCGCGACAAAGGAGCGGTTAGTTGTAGCCGGCCTCGAGCTGGCGGCTCGATACACTTTGTCACCGGATCTCCTGAATATGTATTTGGAGCGGAAAGGACAGGACCGCGTCACCGAAAGAGAAAAGCTCGCAAAGCTCCTCAAGAGGCCGTCCGTTCGTCTGGAGGAACTTCTTTCACTTGACTCGCTGGTCCAGGAGCCGGTCTTCCGGGAAATCGTCAGCCTGAAGGATCAGCGCTTGCGCAAAGAAGTGTTAGAGCAAATCGAGATCGAGCTAAAGTATGAGGGATACATCCAAAGGCAGAAAGAGCAAATCGATAAGTTTGAAAGATACGAAGAGCAGAACGTTCCCCTTGATTTCAACTACAGCAAGCTCCGGGCTCTTTCCATGGAGGGTCGTGAGAAATTAAGCAGAGTAAAACCGGAATCAATCGGACAGGCATCCAGAATCAGCGGCGTGACGCCTTCGGATATCTCCGTCCTTATGGTCGCCCTGCGCAGGTAGTGGTTCCACGTGGAACAACAGCCGCAAATCATTGTAAAACAACAACTTACAGCGATGTTGGAAAACAGCGTCTGGCTTCACACGGTTAGCGCACAGAATGGTTTGCAGCTTACGGACAACATGTTACGCCAATACGATATGCTGGTAGGACTATTGCTTGAGTGGAACAAGAAGATCAATCTGATCTCAAGGCGCGACGAGGAGAGCATTTGGTCGGCTCACATCCTGCACAGCCTCTCGATCCTCTTCAAACTTCAGATACCACACGGAGCCATTGTGCTCGATCTCGGAACCGGCGGCGGTCTACCGGGACTTCCCCTGAAAATTGCGCGCCCCGATCTTCAACTAACACTCCTTGATTCTACTCAGAAAAAAATAAATGTTGTGAGAGAAATTGCAGGCCTAATGAAGCTCGAAAACCTGAACGCGGTTTGGGGAAGAGCAGAAGAGCTTGGACGTCAGTCGCTGTATGCGCAGAAATTCGACCTGGTTGTGGCGCGGGCCGTTGCTTCTCTGAAAGACCTTGTTCAATGGTCGTTGCCATTCTTGGGGATCCAGGAGTGCGATCCGGACAACGAGCGCGATGCAGCCGATGGAAAAAAAATAGTGCAAACGTCAGCCCTCATCGCGTTAAAAGGTGGAAATCTGGATGGAGAGATAGGCGAGATCCGGCACCTTGCAGCGGTGAAGAAAACCGAACTGATAGACCTGACACTCCACGGATCCCGACAGCTTGAAGAGGGCGAAAAGAAAATCGTGGTTGTCAACCTTCAAGCCGGACGATCGAAGAAAACGGAAAAACGGTGACCGAACAGAAAAGACTCTTTGACCAACTATTGCGTCTCAGCACAGAGCAGCGAAACCCAGCAAGCATGGACATCGATGCCCGGTCGATCGACGAGATCCTTCAGATAATCAGCAGCGAGGATAAGAGGGTAGCGCTCGCGGTGGAGGCTGAGCTGCCGCATATAGGCAAGGCGGTTGAATTGGTTGTCAGGGCGTTCAAGAATGGTGGTCGGCTTCTGTATGCCGGGGCGGGAACCAGTGGACGCCTGGGGGTGCTTGACGCCGCGGAGTGTCCGCCGACTTTTGGAACACCCCATGGTATGATTCTTGGGATGATCGCGGGCGGCGAGAAGGCGATGTTCAAAGCACAGGAGGGGGCGGAAGACAAAGAAGAGAATGGAGCGAGGGATGTCGACGAACAGACGGTTAATGAGAAAGACGTGGTTTGTGGAATCGCCGCCAGCCTTCGGACGCCATATGTTGTGGGAGCCGTGAAACGGGCAAAGAGGCTTGGCGCGAAAACTCTCTATGTCACAACAAATCCCCGGTCTCGGCTATATTCGCTAGAATTTACGGAACTGGCATCAGTTATCGACGTAGCCATTTGCCCCGAGGTAGGCCCCGAGGTAATTATGGGCTCAACAAGAATGAAATCGGGGACGGCCCAGAAGCTCGTGCTGAACATGATCACAACGACGGCCATGGTTCGTCTTGGTAAAGTCTACGAGAACATGATGATCGACCTGCAGATGACGAATTTGAAACTGAAGGAACGGGCGAAACGCGTCGTCATGACAATCACAGGTGTCGAGTATGATGAGGCGGCTGACTATCTCGCGCAAGCAGGCGGCCATGTCAAGACAGCTCTCGTTATGATCAAAGCGCACGTCAATCGCGAGGAGGCACAGCGAAGGCTTGAGCAGGCAGACGGATTTGTCAGGGCGGCGATAGAGGGTAAGGAATACAGAGCACTGTAGGAGGGCGGAACCAATGGCCAAGAGCAAGGCAGCACACCTGGGTGACATTGATTTCTATCCCCCGTTTGGGGGTTTTCCCGCCGAAGGGATAGACTTTATGAAGCGGCTGAAACGAAACAACAACCGGCCCTGGTTCGAGAAGCACAAGGAAGAATATGAATCGTACGTTAAGCTCCCCATGCAGTCGTTGATTGTCGCCCTTCAACCCTACTTCCTGAAGTTTGCGCCAGAATTTGATCTCAATCCCAAAAAATCCCTCTTTCGAATCTACCGCGACGTCCGGTTCAGCAGCGACAAAACGCCGTACAAAACACACGCAGCCGCACACTTTGTCCCCAGGGGAAAACCAAAGGGAGTGGAAGGATCTGGATACTACCTGCACATTGAACCGGGACAGGTATTTCTGGGTGGCGGGATCTATATGCCCGACGGCGATCAATTAAAAAACATCAGGCGAGCAATTGACGCAAATACCGGCCGATTCCTTTCGATTCTCCGAAGCAAGAAGTTTATCTCGACCTTCAAAAGACTCGAAGGAGAGAAACTGAAAAGAGTTCCCAAGGGATACGAGGCCGATCACCCCATGGCCGAGTGGTTAAAGCAGAAGCAGTTCTTTGTCTGGGTGGAATGGCCCCAGGCAAGATGCGGGCAGGAGAAGTTCGTGAATGAAGTAGCCGGTGTATTTGAGGCCGCCACGCCCCTGGTGCAATTCCTTAACGAGGCGATGAGCTAGTGCCGCTTCCAATAATTGTTATTGTGCTTCCGAAGTGGATCCGCGTCTTG
>DOWV01000285.1:2686-2808 GCA_003519375.1 Bacteroidota bacterium | reverse complement strand
GAATTGGCTCAAGGGATGTCCTTCTTCAAGTCTGACGCAGGAGGCGTCTTACATGATTTTTGCGGATCGTTTCCAGGATTCTCGTTGTCGAGCGCCCAATTGCGAGGGTTGTTCCGAATGTA
>DOWV01000285.1:0-2352 GCA_003519375.1 Bacteroidota bacterium | reverse complement strand
CCATTCCGTCGGCCGGGGTCATCCAGGGGAACATTCATCGCATCGGTATTTCCACTGGGGATGTTCACCGCGTCGGTTTCGTCGGAATTCCCTGTAGGGACGTTCGAGGCGTTTGTGTCGGATGTAGGGATGTTCGTCGAATTGATATTTCCTGTACGGACGTCCAAGGCGATGGTGTCCCTTGTAGGGACGTTCATCGCACCGGTATTTCGCGTTGGGACGTTCAAGGCGATGGTGTCTCTTGTAGGGACGTTCAATTGAACGTCCCTACGGGTGGTACCTGCACCTTGAACGTCCCTACGGGTGGTACCTGCGCCTTGAACGTCCCGACCGCGAACATCCACATCCCCCTGTCGCTTCTCGTTAATCACCACAATCCCATGCACATGATTCGGCATGACAATGTGCTCATCCAAGCTAACGCCGGGATGATGATGTGGAATCTCTCTCCAGAATTCATCCGCGATCAGACCCAGCGGTGAGTGCTCCATGACGCCGTTCACAACGCGGCCAAAAACACATTGTCGGTCCTTCACAACGATCGTGACATAGTACCAACCCGCGTTCGCGTAGTCCCACCCCTTCAACCTGATCGATCGCCGGTGATGTCTCAACGGATCATAATGCATTCGCGCGCCTGAGAGGAAAATGATCTCGGATAATGAGTCAAATTCCCCAGCCGCGTGCAACAAATTTGCATTGGCAAAACGCGTTGAGCCGCTCCAGCGCCACTGAGCTACGATGTTCTTGATCTGAAGCCCCCCAACAACAAGTCCCCTTGACGGGGACTTGTTGTCATATGAGCCGGCAAGCTGACTCAACGATCTTCTTGCCTTAGTCTGCTATCGCCTGGTACACCAAAGCCCTGATCTTACCATGGTCATCTAATCCTCCCGCGGGGATCAGTTGAGTGAAGTAGACCACCACCAGGCCTTCTTTCGGATCCACCCAGTACGTCGAGTGATACGCACCGCCCCAGCCGAACTCGCCGTCTGATCCAAGTCTCCCCCTGTCACCAGGTTTGTCGGTGACCTCGAAGCCCAGGCCAAATCCCGCGCCGTCTGCATACGGAATGTTCCGCAGGTGATCGACCGTCATGAGCTCGACGCTTTTTCGCGAGAGGATCCGCTTGCCGTTGTGCATGCCTTTGTTCAGAATCATCGTAAGGAACGCGGCATAGTCGTGCGCCGTGGAAAGGACTCCTGCTCCTCCCGAAAAGCTCTTGCGAGGTCCATCGACGTACATCCCCTGCCCCACCATCTTTCCCGGCTCAGGAGCGCGGGTGACGGGACCATTTTTCTCCAACGAGTAAACTGTCGCAAGCCGTGAAACTTTTTCTTCCGGCAGATAGAAATACGTGTCCGTCATGCCGAGCGGCTTGAAAACCTTCTCGCTCATGAAAACGTCGAGAGGTTTGCCTGATGAGCGTTCGATGACGACGCCGAGGATGTCGGTGTTGTATCCATAAACGAATTTCTCTCCAGGCTGGGCATCCATCGGAAGAGCTGCCATCCGCTCGACGGTTGCGGCGATGGGCTCGTCGCGATCGGCGAAGTACCACCCCTGGATTCCCGCCTCTTTCCACCTGTCAGCCGCCGGGCCGGAACCATAGCCGATGCCGGCGGTATGAGTCAGAAGATCTCTGATTGTTATTTTCCGTTTTGCCGGAACGACAGCGTACCCTCCTCCTTCTTTCGGAAGGGCAACGGTCGTCGAGTCAAATTGCGGGATGTATTTTCCAACGGGATCTGAGATGAGAAGCTTTCCTTCTTCTTGCAGAATCATAACTCCGAGGCTGATGAGCGCTTTTGACTGCGATGCGACACGGAAAATTGCATCAGCGGTCATGGGCGATTTTGATTCGATATCCCGGTACCCCACGGCCTTAAGGTAGGCCACCTTGCCATGCCGGACGACGAAGGCGACAGCGCCCGAAAGCTTGCCATCGTTCACATAGCCGTTGAGCACATCCGTGAGGCGCTGAAGCCGGTCCTGAGACAAGCCAACCTTTGCAGGCGAGACTGTTTTCAGCTGTTGAGCCGGAAGAGGAAGGCTCAGAAGCAGGGACATGAAGCCTACAATGAACGCAAATCGGGTTCTGGTCATTGCTTTCTCCGGTTAGTAAAGGCGTCGCGGGTTGAGGGGAGATACTTCGCCACAAAACTACTGCAGTTCAGGGTGAAAGGCAAGTAAAGCCCCCGATGCGTTTCGCAGCTTGATTCGCTCTGGAAGATGCCACGTACCTTTCAAGGTAGAATTCCGACTTCTTCATGGTGTTTCCAATGTGGAAATCGGACTTCTCACCAGGGTGACGCTACCGTTTGTTTCGTCCGCCGTCAGGACTTACGCCGA
>DOWV01000077.1:5400-6436 GCA_003519375.1 Bacteroidota bacterium | reverse complement strand
CGCACAATCGAGAATGGTTTGTCTGCGTTCAGCGGGAAAACCCCGGGGGTAGCTGCAATCAATGAATCCGCTCGGGCTCTCGCTGCTCTCCTCATAGGGACAATCATATGTCCGACCATCTTTTTGCTCGGCTGGAGGCAACGGAGGCTTTCAGCTGACTCAAAAGACGGGCGTTCGCCGCTGAGCCTACCGGTCGTTTTCTATGGACTTTGTACGGCAACAACGCTCTACATGTCAGCTGCAGGTTTGCCAATGGCGGTTTCTGGCGAGATGGCTCGCGCAAGCCTTCGTGCCGCACAAGCAGTGCAAACCAACAGAGACGCCATCATCGGCGAAATCTCTATGCTCTCATCCAAAGCGCGTGAACACTACGTTTTGCCCCAACAACTTGGTGGCGGAGGGAGGAGCTACGAACGATTTGCTACTTCACCAAGTGTCTTGAAGACTGAGGCCGCGGAATATGTTGTCACACCGACGAGACGGGAGGTCGCGATCCGCGCATCTTCGGTTCCTTTTCCCGACTGCTGGGTCGAGGTGAAGCTCGATTCCACGGGAAGGCTTGGAGATTGGACGTATGGCGGAAGATTCCGATAGCTGCAGCGATCCGACGAACTCGAGATGACAAAAGCCACAGGAGAATTATGACTCAAGATCCGATTATTAAAGCGGCCATTGATTGGAGATGGTTATTGGTTTCGCTTTGTTTTCTCGTGCTCTTCCATCTTTTTCCATCATCACTTGCCTCAGGCCTGAGGCTCATCTTCTTAACGCGCTCTGCAGATAGTTTTACCGTCTGGGGTGTCGGCGGCATAGCGGCCGTTTCGGGATATGTTGGATTTCGATCGCGCGGCAGAGCTATTCTTGAACCAGGCATCGTAGCGCTTCTATACATCTTTTTGCTCCGAGTGATTGTTTGGCGAACATGGAGTTTCGCGCAATTCTTTGGCCCAATTCCGTTTTGGGTCGCTATTCTTCCCATCGCATTTGGGATCGGTTGTGCCGGCGCAATGGTTGGTGCGTGGTTCTATCGCCGGCG
>DOWV01000077.1:0-5209 GCA_003519375.1 Bacteroidota bacterium | reverse complement strand
GCGATTTGCCTACCTTTTCAAACACTCACTGTTGAAGAAAGCACTAACTGAAGGGCGCGAAGCTATGAAAGCTGTAACCATTGCATTACTGCTGTGCTGCACGAGTCTGCTTGTTGCGCAGCAGGAATCGATCATCACAGGAAAGCTCCTTGGATACGACAAAAAGCCTATGCCGGTCGCACATGCGCACATCCTGAAAGCTCCGAATCCACAGCCGATTCAGCAACTGCAGGCGGCTCCAGACGGATCGTTCGAAATCAGGACGAAGGAAACAGGCGTGGTGCTTGTGGAATTCACAGGCGTCAATCACAGTGCATTGGATCTTCCCCTCATCATCGAAAAGCCCGTCAAACTGAGCCTCACGGTTTGTCTGTCGACGTACGCCTATGCTGATGCCTTGAACGAGGTCAAGCTCATGTCTGACCTCACAGACTTCAACTTCAATCAGGCGCAGCCGATGTCAAAGCAGTCCGACGGAACGTTCGCCCTCGAGCTTCAGACAAACAACCCGAAGCTGGCATATCAGGTTTTCGGAGCGGAGAAGAACAGCAGAAGCATCAACGGGACGCAATCCGAATCGTACGAATTCGACGGCGCCGGCGACTACAAATCAATTGTGACGCCCGCAGACGGGAAGATCAAGATCATTTTCGATCCGAAGAAGGTTGTCCGATCGGATACTGAGCCGCTGGTCACGTTCAGTGACCCGAACAGTTCGGTGGCGAAGGTCGCCCTGATACAGATGGAAATGACGAAACGCGCAGCGATGTGGACGACCAAAGTTCAGGCGCTGGCATCATCAGGAGGAAAAGATTTCAAGTACAATTGGTCATCGGTGCAACAGGAAATTGTGAAGCGACTCAAGACAGAAAAGGACCCGCTGGTCAGGCAGGCGCTTCTCCTGAACTACGTTGATACGAAAGCCCGTAATGCGATGGAAAGCGATCCGAAGATCGGCGTTCAGGCGTTGAAGGAAATCCCGCCCGATTCAAAGCTCTGGATGATACCAAATTTGCAGCTCATGAAAATCGCCGGGGACCTGGCGGGAGATCAAAGCCTGTTCGAAAAGTATCTCGCTCGATTTCTTGAAAAGAATCCAAACGAGACACTGAAGCAGAATCTCGTCATGAACCTCCTGATGATGGCAAAGATGCAGGGGGACGAGAAGGGGTTAAAGAGCTACTACGACTTGACCATGAAGTCTATGGGGGACGCACCGTTCGGAAAAATGGTCAAGGAGAAATTCTCCCCGACCATTGCCATCGCGGTCGGACGGACGGTTCCCGCTTTCGCCGTTGAAGAGCTTGAGGACGCAACAAAGATCCTGACGAATGCGACCTTCAAGGGAAAAGTCTACCTCCTTGATTTCTGGGCGACGTGGTGCGGCCCCTGT
Source organism: Bacteroidota bacterium (assembly GCA_003519375.1). Taxonomy (GTDB): domain Bacteria; phylum Bacteroidota; class Ignavibacteria; order UBA10030; family UBA10030; genus UBA9647. The sequence continues at coordinate 3,816 of DOWV01000077.1, read as the reverse complement.
GTCGCAGAGATGGAAACTCTCCATAAGGCCTACGAGAAATTCAAATCAAAGAACTTCGAGATTCTGAGCCTTTCACTCGATCGGAAGGCGGACGATGTGGCGCAATTCCGGAATGACAAGTGGAAGATGCCCTGGCTCCATACATTCGTAACGAACGACAAACAGGTCACCAACGCTTTTGAAGTCGTCGCCATCCCGCGTCCGGTGCTCGTGGATACGGACGGGAAGATTGTTGCCCTCGACGCCGATCTTCGCGGGGAGCAGCTGGAGGTAACAATCGCGAGATTTCTCAAATGAGATTCCCGATTTCTCCCTGCGGCGCATCTGAGAGAAATCGGTGATCTGTCATTTCTGCGTAGCGGTGTTGCTCCCCACCGAGCACGAGCCGAAATGGTTGCCTGCACCTTTCGAAGGTTCATTGGTGTCATCGTGACCTTCGAAAGGTTTCTGTGAATTACCAACCAAGACCCGCGCGACTTTTCCCCGCTATCTGCATCTTTAGGCAGAACTCATCTCAAAAAGCTCACGCAAAGACGCCAAGCCGCAAAGGGAAGACACAACTACATATTCTTGGCGACTTGCTTGCCCCGAACGTTGTCGGTTCGGGGGCGGTTCGCTTTCTGAATCCCGCATATGAGCGGAAGCCGAGAGCGGACTTGGCGTGAGATCTAACGATAGGCCCATTGCCGCACCGTGAGGACCGTTTGGACTTTGCCGCTGAACAGGAACTGATACAGGAACTCCAGCGCGGGAGTCAGCGTGCATTGGGAGAGCTCTATCAGGAGTTCAGCAGCGGCGTGTTAGCCTACTGCCTGAAGATTCTGGCGGACCGCCAGCTGGCTGAGGATGTCGTCCAGGAAACATTTCTGAAGGTCCGGCAGCATGCGTCCTCGATACAAAAGAACGAGTCGTTCAAGTCATGGATATTCCGCATCGCACGCAACGAAGCACTGATGCAGATCCGAAAACGGCGGCAGAATGGTCAGATCGATGACAATAAAGTGTGGGAAGAGGAGACGCCGCATCAGCAGCTTGTTCAGCTGGAACGAGCGGAGTTAGTAAACCGGATGCTCGACGGTCTGAAACATGAATATCGCGAAGTGCTTGTGTTGCTGGTGTACGAGAACATGTCGTATGCGGAGATAGCGACTGTTACTGGAACGACAGAGAGTTCGGTGAAGTCGAGAATCTTCAGAGCACGGAAGGCAATGGTTGAGCGGCTTGAGGGGTTGGGCTAGGGTTTGGACCCCCACCTGCCTCCCCCTACTCTGAACAAAAAGGGGGAGGGGATAATTCCAGAAAAGGGTGAAGCTATGAAGCATGAACAATTCCAGGAACTCGTAAGCCTGTTCATCGACCGGGAGCTTGAGGGAGGTCGTGAGAGAGAACTCTTTGTGCATCTCGGCGAATGCCCGGAGTGCCGGGAGTTTCTGAAAGCATCATTGACGCTGCAGCGTGACATGTTTGCGACCAAGCCGGCCGGAGCGCCTTCTCTCGACTTGAAACGTGTTTCATTCCCTGCTCAGCGGATTTGGACAAGGAGTGTACCGTTTCCCATCGCCGCTGCTATTGCAGTAGTGGCGCTTGCCAGCACGATTGCGTTCGGTACTCTCTGGATGCGACCGAAGGAAAAACCGTCCGAGACGACTCAGGAAGTAATATATGTTCAGCGATTGCCGGTGATTCAGGTGATTGGGTTCTATCACACAAACGGGCAACCGAAAAAAATAGGAGATTCGAACCATGAGTAGTGAATTTCGCTCTCTGTTAGTCATGTGTACACTATTTCTTGTGACGGCCGGTTTCCTTGAAAATTCGCGGGGTCAAGAACGACCGAAAGAGCCCTATTTGGAAGGAGTTGTTCGAGATTTTGTCACAGGGTCAATCATTAGCGGAGCATCGGTGCTAATTGAAGAAACTGGACAGCGATTGACTTCTAATGACAAAGGTTATTTCCTGGTCGAGGGTCTGAAACCAGGCAGCTACACCATACGTATGTCACATCCCCAACACAGATCGCTCTTGTTCAAGAACTTTCAACTGGCGAAAGGGGGCGTCCATGCTGGCTTTGCCTTAAAATCAGGCGGACCAAGCGATCAGCCGCACATATCAGATGGCACACCAGATGGTCAGTTCGTTATTGATGAAGATGCAGAGCTGATTGAGCGGCGCGAACCGAAATATCCCGACTCGGCACTGAAAGAGAAGGCAGAAGGAACAATCCTTCTTTGGGTTGGAGTGGATAAGAATGGAGAGGTGGGATCGGCCACGTTCAAAGAGGGATCAAAACGCAGGGATCTTCTTGAGGCATCAATCGAGGCTGTGCAATACTTCAAATTCAAACCAGCGAAAGTCAAAGGAAAACCGGTCGGCGTGTCAGTGACGGTGCCGTTCAATTTCAAGCTGGCGGATAAGGAGACGAAATTTCCGCTGAAGCAAGTGGGAGGGGCACTCACCAATGAAGATATTGCGGATGCTCTCGCCTACCTCGGTGTCACCATGCGCCGATTCAGCTGTGAACTTCCCTACAAACATACCATCAATGCCTACATGGTTGAACACGTAAAAGGGAAAAAGATCGGAGAAGTGGCAAGCACTTTCGGAGAACTGGAACCCGGCAAAAGCTCTCTCGTACTTTATAAGTATGAAAAAGATGGCGCGATCGAGTTCACAGTAAACATGGCAAACCAATCGAGAAAGCGTAATCTGCGTTGGCCCAAAATTTCTGTGAAAGGATTTCCAGCGCGATATATTGTGCGAATTCCGGAAATTCAGCTTCAATCAGGTGTGAAAATCCCCATCTATGTGGAGGCGCTCTCGTCCGGGGGGATCAACTATGGACTTGATGATCCTGTGGAAAAGACTATTGCGCGCGCCCCGCGATCTATTGCCGTGTACGTTGAGTTGAAGCTGGAAAACTAAACTCTGGTAGACCTGAAAGGTTTCATTGAGATTCCCTGAGAAACCTGTCAGGTCTGAAGAGAATTCTTCTCAATTTGCCGCACGCGACGATCTCACCCTAACTTACGCCATATATTGGAACTTCCATTCTCAGTCTCGTAGTGGTTCTCGTTTTCCCTACAAGCCGTTGATAATAAAGGCGTAAAAGCGTCCCACGATTCTCGGAAATCATGGTTGCAGACGCAACGAATCACCGCCAATTGCCGTCTAACCCTCATTGGTACCTGCTCGTCCCGGCATGTCGTACTTTCCGGACGTTGATTTTGAAAAGAACACTTCGGTGCTTGTAAGCACGCCGTGTTTCACTTGCTCCATTGAGTGGTTCCCCGCTGCATTTTGAGAAGGAGGTCTTTCCATGCTGCGCCTATCCATCCCCCCCATCGTCACGTCTGTTTTGAAACGCCGGCCTGCTGTCACCTATACCGTTGCGGCGGTCGCCGTGGTGACCTTCATACTCTACCTCTCGGCAGGCGGAGCGGCCGCCAAGTCGGATGTCTCCGTGACACCGACGAAGGGACAATTCCTCGTCACCGTCACGATAACCGGCGAGCTCCAGGCGAAGAGCTCGATTAACATCATGGGCTCCGAAAATGCCCGCGCCGCAGGCGTGTGGCAAATGAAACTCACCAACATTATACCGGAAGGCACAGTCGTCAAGAAGGGGGAGTTTGTTGCGGAGCTCGACAAGTCGGAGATCACCAACCGGTTGAAGGAATCACAACTGAACCTCCAGAAGCTGGAGGCGCAGTTTACGCAGACAAAACTGGACAGCACGCTGACACTCTCTCAGGCTCGTGATGAATTGGTGAATCTCTTCTACGCCCAGGAAGAAAAACGCATTGTTGTCGACCAGTC
>DOWV01000167.1:3095-3339 GCA_003519375.1 Bacteroidota bacterium | reverse complement strand
ACTTCAACAACCTGGATCTAGGAATGGCGTCGAACATGTTTGTGAGTATAGATACAAGCGGCTTCGTGTCACCACATAGAAATACTCGGGCGACGTCATCTACGATGCATCTTCATGATAGGACGACAAACAATGGTAAGATTTTGGTAGGATTTCGAAACGATGAAACAGAAACGACAGCAAATACAAGCGGTCTTGATTCTACTCGAAGGGCTTAGAAAGCTGTTGCTCTATCCACCTGAGC
>DOWV01000167.1:0-2987 GCA_003519375.1 Bacteroidota bacterium | reverse complement strand
TAGAAGGCTGTTGCTCTATCCACCTGAGCTACGGGGCCAAAAAACAATATGTAAAACAACTGTCGCCGTGTTACAGATCCCGACCAAAAGGATGTCGGGATCCTCAAAACGGCAACCACTCACAAAGAACGTTCGTGGGCCGTTTTGGGAGCTACGGGGTCAAATGTGAACAAAAGATACAAAACATTGGCAGGCGAGGCAAGAGGGTGTGTCCGTAAATAGCAGCCACGATTTCAATTGCCAATAGGGGATGGTCAATGGTCAATGCTCAATCGACTGTTTGCAATTCACCGTTGACAATTAAAAACCCCGGCATCTCTACCGGGGTCATGGTCTTCTTCGATTCATATGTCAGCCATCGCCGCGACTTCCCTACTCTTTCAGATTTCCAGTCGCTGACGTGATAGCAGTCCCAACCGCGTACGGCGTTTCGAACCGCAGCAACCTGCCGACCGTCGGGGCGATGTCGATTTGCCTGCAGGGAGTCGGATCCGTCACGCCCTTCCGCGTGTCGGGACCGATGACAAGAAGCATGATGTGCTGGCACCCTTCACACCGATCGCCGTGATCGGTGAAGTCTCTGGTATGCCTCCCATGATCATTGACAACGAACATCGTTGTCCTGTCATGGAGCAACGTATCCGATTGTATCACATTCCAGATCAGACCGATGAGAAGATCAGCCCGCTTGGTCGCATCAATGTACTCCTGCCACTTGTTCTCGTGGGTAAGAGAGTCCGTCGCTGCAAGGCTTACAATGGTGATCGCCGGATGATGCTCGGTAAGAACATCTCATTTGGCCGGGCTTGAAGATCTCGTAAAAGAGTGCAGCAGGGTATTCGCGGAATCAACGTAGTTCACCACAAGTTCCCCGGCAGTTGCAGTGACGGACACGAACCCGAGGGAACGAACACCGAACACCACATCCTCGCGCTGTTCGGTCTCTCGATGTTTCGCTCCTCCCCCGCATATCACAAAATCGATCGAATCACGTTTCAGATGTTGCAGGATGTGGTCATGACCGCTTACGTACATTGATACGCCGTGATTCTTGAGAACGGGGAGCACACCATCGACAAGTTCCTTCGTGTCGCCGAGTTTCGGTGCCGCCGCATAAATCGGGTGGTGACCGACGACGATTCTCCATTGCGCTTCGGTGTGACTTAACACGGAATCCAACCATCGAAGCTGGATGCTCGCATTCTGACCCGAGAGGTGGTACACGCCGGGCTCGTCCTGGTACGCCTGCAGGAACGGCGAAGTGTCCAGATGAACAATAAGAAGGGAGCTCGTATCGTCGATTTGCACCTTTTGCGCATAATAGCGCGACGTCAGCTTCCATCGCCCGCTCAGGTTTGAATACTCAATTTCAGCGTCGACATTTCCCCGGTAATCGTGATTCCCGAGTGATGGGTACCACGGGATTTGAAGAGCAGGATGAGCATACACATCCTCAAACTCTACCTTCCACCTCGGATCGGATGCGGACGCGATGCCATCCTCGTGATAGTTGTCTCCGGCCGTCACGACGAACCGGGCACTCACGCGTGCGGCCTCCTTCCCCATCGCCGCCGCGACAGCTCTCTGGTCCGGTGAACCCCGGCCTCCGATGTCACTTACCATGAGGAAGCTGACGGCCGGCGTCCGGACGTCCTGGGCGTGAAGTGCGGCAAGCGTCAACAGGCAAAGGACGATCAGACGCCGCGGGAAGAAGGTCTTAGATTTTGACATGATTATTCTGTGATGTTTGTAAAGGTCAATCGCATGAAGCGCAACCATGCGAAGAACCGGCGCAACTTACTTCTTGATGCCGTTGGGCGCCAAGACCAAATCGCCTCCTGCAATCTGCTGCCACGAGTAGAACTGGAACGTCTTGTTGTCCGCCATCGCCACAAAGAGTCCAGCCGGAAACTTCGGACCGAGCGGCGCATTGGTCACGTCTGAACCATCGCTGTTCGTTGTGGAGACATCGACGACTTTCACTTCCTTGTGCTCGTGCGGATTCCCCGGCTCGCCTTCACGTTTGTAGATATGGAACTTGTTGGCGCTTTGATCGGACACCAGGATGTACCCTGTTCCATCGGAGACTTCGTAGATTGATATGCCTTCGTTGTCTTCAAGATAGCCCGCAGTGCTGATCAGGGCGAGTTCTTTGTTGGCCTCAGGTGCATCGGGATCGGCCTGGTACTTCCGTACACCCACCTGTTCGTCGGAATAGTAGGCATAGCCGAGCTTGTCGTCCACGGCAATGGACTCGATCTCCTTCTTTCCGCTGTAGAGACCAAAGGCCCTTACTTTCGTCCCCTTCACTCCCCCTTTGCCGTCATCTTGAAGGAGGTATTGCCAGAGGTACCCGTCCAGCGGCCCGCTCTTTCTGCCGACGATTGCAAATACCGCTCCGTCCTTTGCTCTCTTGTAAACCGCGATCCCCATCGGGGCACGTTCGGCTTCACCTTCAAACACATCAATCCCCCCGTTGTCGATCGGCGTCATTTCAGGCAGACGAAAGACGCGGATCTTATTTGCCTCCCGCTCAGTTGCAACAGCTATATCCACAGGTTTGCCATTGAGCATCAGACCATACTCCACATCCACATTGTTCGGACGTTTCAAATTCCGGACGGTCTTCCCTTCGATGACGTTTCCATCGAGATCGAACACATACAACGCGCCGTCGGAATCCTTGTCCGTCCCAATGATCAGACTCTTCAGCGGATCGTTCGGATTGATCCAGATGGCAGGATCGTCCGTGTCCCAACGAACGGTGTCCGTGACGACGACGGGCTTTATGGCTGAGTTCACACTTTGTGAGTCAGGGGCAACTTTCTTGCATCCGGGTTGCAGAGTTGCCAGGGCAAGCACTGCGTATACTATGGTTACACCTCTGTTGCATAGCATTTCCATTCTGTTTGATCTCCTCTAAAACGACTCGACCACTGCCCGAAGACAGTGGTCGAGCGAAAGAAATGTGAAAAGATGATCTACTA
>DOWV01000245.1 GCA_003519375.1 Bacteroidota bacterium | reverse complement strand
CTCTATCCCACCTATGACTTCGCCCACGGCCAGTCGGATTCCATCGAAGGGATCACCCATTCTATCTGCACGCTGGAATTCGAAGACCATCGCCCGTTATACGACTGGTTTCTTGACGCCTTGAACATTCATCATCCGCAGCAGATCGAGTTCGCTCGCCTGAATCTCACCTACACGGTGATGAGCAAGCGAAAGCTGCTGGAACTGGTCGAACAAGGGCGTGTCGCTGGATGGGATGACCCGCGGATGCCGACAATCGCGGGTCTGCGACGGCGTGGCTATACGCCGGAAGCGATCAGAAGCTTTTGTGAGCGCATCGGTGTGGCCAAGCGCAATAGTACGGTCGATATTGCCATGCTCGAGCACTGCCTGCGCGAGGACCTCAATCGAAGCGCTCCCCGCGTCATGGCGGTGTTGCGCCCGCTACGCGTGGTCCTCGACAACTATCCGGAAGAGCGGGTCGAAGAACTAGAGGCCGTGAACAATCCGGAGGATCCCGGTATGGGGACACGGAAGGTTCCGTTTTCACGCGTGCTCTATATTGAGCAGGAGGATTTCCGCGAAGACCCGCCGAAACAGTTCTTTCGTCTGGCTCCCGGTCGTGAGGTGCGGCTTCGATATGCATACATTATTAAGTGTGTTGATGTCGTTAAGGATCCTGAGACCGGCGCAGTGACCGAGCTGCGTTGTACCTATGACCCTGAGACCAAAAGCGGCTCGGCCCAAAGTAATCGCAAAGTCAAGGCAACGCTGCACTGGGTTTCGGCAGCCCAGGCGATCGAAGCCGAGGTCCGTTCGTACGATCATCTCTTCAGCAAAGAAAACCCGGAAGATGTCGAGGAAAGCGCCGACTGGACGGCCAATTTGAATCCGACTTCGTTGGAAACCTTGACGTCGTGCCGCGTCGAGCCGAGTCTAAAAGGCGCAACCCCAGGAAACCGTTACCAGTTCGAAAGGTTGGGTTACTTCTGCGTGGATACGGATTCTTCCGATGGCAGGATGGTATTCAACCGGACCGTAACGCTCCGAGATACCTGGGCCAAGATTGAGAAAGCGCAGAAGAAAGGGTAGGAAGTATGTCAAATACTTTAGATAGCTCTCATTAAGAACTGAAAGACGTTTATTTCCCCCGAACGAAAGTAGGGCGCACATGATCTCAGATACTTCATGTATGTTACGTAAGTCTCTTCATTTGTGACTTTTATCGCCTCGGCGCGGTTTCTTTCAAGATTGCCTGCCCAAAGGTCCAGTGTGCGGGCATAGTGCATGCGCAGACTCTCGGCATGCAAGAGCTCGAATCCTGCCAGCCGGCCGTGACCGACTACTTGCTCCGGATCTGGGAGCCTTCCTCCTGGGAAAATGCTCGTCAGAAGAAAGTGGGTCCAACGCAAAAAAGTGAATGATTTCTTAAAGGTCCCGGTGGTTATTGTGTGGAGAAGCATCAGGCCGTTTCGTCCCAACGACTCTTTACATCGGGCAAAGAACGCTTCGTACTTTTGAGGTCCAAAGTGCTCGAGTGCTCCGATCGACACAATTTTGTCGCAGGGCTCATGGTAAGTTTCCCATCCCTCCAGACGAAACTCCAACCCGTCCTTTCCCTTTGCCAATCGATTCGCATAAGCAAATTGATTCTTGCTGAGCGTTAACCCTACTACCTTTGGTCCGTATTTCTCACGGGCTCTCATTGCCGTAGAGCCCCATCCACACCCGATGTCCAACAATCTTTCTCCTGGCTTCAGATCAAGCTTGCCGAGCGAGAGATCTATCTTCGCGATTTGCGAGTCCTGAAGCGTTTCCTTGCCGGTTGGAAAGTACGCGCACGAATACGTCATCGTCGGGTCGAGGAAGAGCCTAAAGAAGTCATCCGAGAGGTCGTAGTGCGCCTGGACGGACTCAAAGTCAGCAGTGAGGTGTTCAGGTGTCACGATGCGGATATCTTTATCATAGGGGGCAGGGAATTGCCATTCATGTCCGCAAGCTTACTCAGATTGACATAGCAACCCTTTGGTGGGAAACTTTCCTAGACAAAAACCCATATTAACAATAGAGGGCCACGTTGCCATCTCTTGAAGAACAAATTGCCCAACTTCGGTCAGCCATGGCTGCCCAAGAAGCGCTTCGTCCGACGCTGGGAGATGCGGTGGTCGAAGTCACCCTAGCTGCTCTCCGTGCGCAGCTTGAATCCCTCCTTGCCGAGCAAAAGGCCGGCGGAGAGCCGAAAGCTGAACTTTCCTCGGAGGCATTGCTTGCACAGCTACAAAGCTACCTTCCCAAACAACTGGCCGACAAAGTGCGCGCTTCAGGCCAGATCGAGGGCGAACGCAGACAGGTGACGGTCATTTTTGCTGACATCTCAGGTTTCACGGCGCTTTCCGAGCGCCTCGACCCGGAGGAGGTCGCCTCTCTGGTTAACGACTGTCTGAAAGAACTGGTCCTGGCCGTTTACCAGTACGAGGGGATGGTTGATAAATTCATCGGGGATTGCATCATGGCGGTCTTTGGGGCTCCGGTGGCTCTCGAGGACGATGCGGATCGCGCGCTCCGTGCGACGCTTTCCATGCGGGAGCGCCTCCAGGGTTTCAACCGGCGCTGGATCGAAAAACTGGGTCAGCCTTTGGATCTCCATATCGGGGTGAACACCGGAATGGTCATCGCGGGAAATGTGGGGAGCGATCTCAGGATGAGCTACACGGTGATCGGCGACACGGTCAATACTGCCTCCCGGCTCGAGGGCGCGGCAAAAGCCGGTCAGGTTTTTGT
>DOWV01000308.1 GCA_003519375.1 Bacteroidota bacterium | reverse complement strand
CTTGCTTTTCCTCCTACCCGTCGGCGCTCACTCCATTCAAATCCTGCTGTTTTGGAGCTGGCGAGAGGATTTGAACCTCCGACCCGCGGTTTACGAAACCGCTGCTCTACCACTGAGCTACTTCAGCATGAATGACTTTATATAATATAGCAAAAAGGGGGCTTGTGGTCAACAGCAAATTTCGCGGCGGGCTCTTGACATTCTGCGGCCCGCTCAGTACCATTGCCATGAACAAGCAACCCGTTCTTTGAAACCCACCCTTATTGTGCAGGAGGAGTGTATGAAGCAATCACATCTGCCTCTGAAGACAGATTCTGAACAACCAAAGTCTCTCCTGAAGAAGCTCAGCATGTTGGAAGAGCGCAGGAAGCTGAAGAGACGGGGCTTCAAACAGTTGAAAATGGTGCAAACGAACGCTGGTCACGTTCGAGGTGGGCATTCGTTTCATTGAAAGTTTCCGGGACTTCGGTCTCATACAGACAAGAAAGGCCTCTCAGTATAGAGAGGCCTTTTTTTTGCACGATGGCCGTTATGGACATCTCCGGCGCTTCCTCGAGTCTCACGCTTTCTTGGTTCGTCGTGAGAAACGTGACCTCTGACGGTCTGCTTGCCAATTGCAGATGTCCCAGAGATCAGCGACGGGCATTCTTGTATACGGCATCGTGTGAAGATAGTCAGGGGCTCCGAATTCGGGGGTCAACGTCGACTCGGCGAACCCTTTGCGTTCCTGCGCGTCCCAGACAACGTCCCACCATTGTTCGTGCGCTGTGACGTGCCGCTGATACTCAGGTGCGCGCGGATCCGGTACCTGGGGACCCTCCTCGTAGCCGACACGGGCATGGATGTGTATGCACTGCGCGGCACATTGCTGAATAATCCCGAGTTCCGTCTCGAGAAGCCGCTCGCACACTAGAACCCAATGGCTGAAATCACAACTCAGGTTCAACTGCGGGAAGACCTTCAACAGGCGCTCAGTGATCCACGGATTATAAAAGACTCTTCCGCGGTGGGTCTCGTGAGCAACCGGGATTCCTATCTTCGCCTCATAGTCGAGCGCCTCACCAAAGAACCGACGGGCTTGCTCCTCCGAGAACCAGTCACCTCCGCTATGGCAATTTATCTTTCGGGGATTCAGATCGCGGGCATTATCAACTACCGCCCGAAAGCTGTGCAGATGCTCCTCCACGGTGCTGCCGGTCGTAATGACCTGTGCGATGTAGCTGAATCCGTGTCGATCGAGAAGCCCCCGGAACCGGTCCACTTCCGCAGGCTCAGGGAGAATGTGCTCGATCCCGTGATAGCCCAGGTGACGGATTTTGGGAAAGAGCGTCTCCCAGGGTTCGGTGATTCCCCACAGATGCCTGAAAACCAACAGCTCCATCACTCACCTCCTCGTTCATTCGACAAAAACCGGCTGCACCCATGCTACAAATCCGCCTGAATCCTTCACCCGTGCCCGGACATATTTCTCCCCACCCCTCAGCTCGAACACTGCCGGATTTTCCTCAGTCTGAAGAAGCACTCTCCCCTCAGCTCCGATAAACTCCGTCCGGTACCCGAAGTTCGACTTCTGCCTGATCCTGATCTCCATTCTCCTGGAGCTTACCTGAACATCCTCCAGTTCGACACCTGTGCTTGCATAGAAGTATCCCGCTTCGAGATTGCGCATGATCTCATCTGCATCCAAACCCGAAGCCCACACCACGATCCACCCTCTTCCGGGATTCGCACGGCTTGGGCCAAACTCCTCTTTGAAATGATGGGCATCGTCGACAGCGATTCCGTAAATGCGCATACCCGAGGTCAACAAATGATCCCATACCTCCTCCATACCCGGGTGACCGCTCCCTCCGTGGTTGTGCACCGTCGGATGGCCGTTGAAGATCTCGAGCAGCCTGTCGTTTTTGACCTGCAGCAGCGTCGCTTCATCGATCGCCCAACCGAAGTTGGGATGATTGATATGCGGCACTCCCTTGACAGACCTGACTACGTCCACGTTTTTCTGGATCGTTCCGAGAAGTGTGCTGTCGGTCTGAGGCGGGACGAAGCCCGGAATATTCAGTCCATTCACATGCACAGGCTTTTTCTGAAATCTTGAGGTCAATTCTTCACCCGGTATCAGAAGAAAAGAAGAATCGACTAGCTCTGCCAGAGTTTTCGGGTCGGTGAAGACATTATGATCCGAGAGAACGAGGAACCGGTAGCCCTGTGATTTGTACCACCGCGCGACTTCCTCCGGTCCAGAATCTCCATCGCTCATCGTCGTATGGGTATGTGTGTTCCCCTTGAACAACTGCATGCCATCGGTCATCGGGACTTCAAATACCTGCGACCGCGCGACCTGCAACAGAAGAACAAGACTGAATCCGATGCACACGAGAGACTGACGCCGCATAATGTCCTCCCTGGGGCTTCTTGACATGGTGGGGCACACCCTCAACAAACGCTGAGCTGTCACTGCGCGCCGACACCCCGCTAGTGCAGAACAATGAGCGGGATGTGGAGCGTTGCCCACACGCCGTATTTCAAAAATGCCTCTTTCCGGGCCGCGGGAGCCAGAACAACAAAATAGACTGACTTGGCCAGGGTGTTACTCATCAAAGCCATGAGAATTGCCATGATGATGGCGCGGGTTACGGGTTCCGAGGGATTTAACAAAGAGAGAATAAACGGCGATACATCCGTTATGCCGACGACGCCCGAAAATACCAGCAGACCGGTGCTTCCGAGTTTCTGCTCGATCAGTTGTGACACGATCGTCAGAGCGACGAACATCAACGCAAAAGCTATAGAGGGACGGACTTCGAATGGATTATGCAGGTTCGGAAACGAGCTCGCTTCTTCGGCTTCCCCTTCCGGCACCGAGCGGATCGAGAGGACGATGCCCACAACAAAGAGAAGCACCAATTTCCACCAAAGCGCAGCCAGATAGGCGGGATTGATGATCATGATAAGAACCAGCATCCGGAGATACATCATGCTGCTCGCGAGGATTGCCGCCTGCAGCGCCATGCCGATGTGGTTCGGGCTTTTCTGGGCGATGCGGCCCACCGCAATTGTTGTGGCCGTGCTGGAGACAATCCCTCCGAGGATTCCCGACAGCCAAAGCCCTACTTTGTTCCCAAACCGTTTGTAGAGAAAGTACCCCACGAATCCGATCGTCGACACCAGAATCACGACTTGCCAGATGCGAGTGGGATTGAGTCGAAATTCCGTGAATTCCTTATCGGGCAGGACGGGAAGAATGATCACGGTGACAAGAATGAACTTCAGGACCGCGAGGAATTCCACTTTGTTGAAACTGTCAACGTACGTCTCAAGCTCCGCCTTCTCAGAAAGCAGGACGGTATTCACAACGGCGATCGCCATGGCGATCCAGACATCGGCCAAGAGGCAGAGTGCCCCGACCACGAACGTCAGAAGAGCCGAAGCCTCACTCGTAAACCCGTGATGCCCCGCTTTGGTTTTCGTAATGTAGGCTATCGCGGCCAGCCCTCCCATCACGAGGAGCCCGATCGGGAGCATAATCGTAACGCCATACCGCTGCAACCAGGCACATCCGAACCCGAAGAGGGCGATTATCGGGTACGTGCGCACACCGCCGAAAATTACGCTCATACGTTCGAACTTGGTGCTCTCGCGCTCCAATCCCACAAGAAAACCAAGCGCCAGTGCCAACGCGAGTCGAAGCTCAGTTGTCCAGTCTATGATGTTCATCGAGATCGCCAGTCGTTAGATTTCTGTGATGGCCACGTCAACTTCTGTTACAGGGAGAGCTTTCCTGAGATCGGCAGGATCGATCTCGATGAGGAACCCCCTCTTTCCACCGTTGATGTAAATGCTGGGCAGATCGAACATACTGCGCTCTGCGTACAGGGGCAATGGATGTCTGGTTCCAAAAGGGCTCGTTCCGCCGAACATGTAACCCGTATGGCGCAGTGCCGTGGCCTCGTCACATGGATCGACCCGCTTCGCGCCGATCAACCGGGCGAGTTGTTTTGTCGAAACCTCGCGGTCCCCATGCATGAGAACGACCAGAGGCTTTCTTCCATCCGTCTCAAAAACGAGGGTCTTGATGATCTGATGTTCCGGCACGCCAAGCGCGACGGAGGAAAGTCTTGTTCCGCCGCGGTCCTCGTACGTATAGAGATGAGGCTTGAAGTCAACGCGATGGTCGCGCAGAAAACGAATGGCCGTTGTCACCGGATAGTCGGGTTTCACCATCAGAACATCCCCTCAACGGATATGCATCTTTCTGAGCCATCCATAACGCTTCATGTCGATTTTGCCGTCTTCCAGAACGATACCTTCCCTTTGGAGCAGCAGCCGTTGCCGGCTGTAAGCCGGGCTCCCGGGTGGAAACGATATCTTTCCCTGGGAATTGATTACACGATGCCACGGAACGCCCGATGAAGGCGGCAGCGCGTGCAACGCATAACCGACAAGCCGGGCCTGGCCCGGCAGACCTGCCTCAACAGCGACCTGTCCGTACGACGCCACTCTCCCTCTTGGAATGAGGCGGACGGTCTCCCAGATGATCTCATATGTACCAGGGGGTCCGCTTTTCTTCATCGACCAGCACCCAGTTCCGCCTCTCCCCGGACTCAGAACGACGCCGGAGCAGCCATTTTTGCCAGCTCGGCTGCCGAGGCTTTTTCGACATCGGCGTGCAGACTATTGCCGTGCGAGTCCATTGTTACAATGACCGGGAAGTCCTTCACGCGCACATGCCACATCGCTTCCGGAACTCCAAATTCCAGAAAGTCCACGCCTTCCACTTCCTCGATACATTTCGCATAATACTGAGCTGCACCGCCTATTGCGCTCAGATAAACCGCACCGCATTCCTTCAATGCCGCGAGTGTCTTAGCACCCATTCCTCCCTTGCCGATAACCGCCCTCAAACCGAACTTCTTGATTATTGCCCCCTGATACGGCTCTTCGCGGATGCTCGTGGTCGGGCCCGCTGCATTCATGAACCATTTGTCACCCTTCTTCAGGGACACCGGTCCGCAGTGGTAGAGCGCTGCGCCGTTGAGATCGACCGGCGAATCATGTGTCATCAGGTGCGTATGGAGCGTGTCCCTGCCCATGTGAAGCATGCCGTTGAGGAGCAGCACATCTCCAACCTTCATGCCGCGCACCTGTGCCTCTGAAAGCGGAGTTGTCAGCCTGATCTCCCTGCCCGTCAACGGAAGCTGCTCCGCGGCCGCCATCTTCATCTCGGGAGTGTCTCCCTTGTAGAGCCAGCGCTTGATTGCTCCGGTCGATGCGTCGAGAACAACTCCGAGCCGCCGGTAGGCCCAGCAATCGTAAGCGACTGAAATGAAGAAGCATGCCGGGAGCCGGTGAAATGCCCCGATTTTGCATCCGATCAATGTCGCTTCTCCGCCAAATCCCATCATGCCAACGCCAAGCTTGTTCGCGTTCTCCAGGATGTACGCCTCAAGCTTTGCGAGCTCAGGATTCGGATTAATGTCATCCAGCTCCCGGAAGAGCTGCATCTTGGCATAGCTGTAGCCCGACGTCCTGTCGCCGCCGATCGCAACGCCAATCGCACCGACGCTGCATCCCTGACCCTGAGCCTGCCAGACTGCGTGCAGGATGCACTTCCGGACTCCCTCGATATTCCGATCCGCCCGGCCCAGGTGCGGCAATTCCATCGGAAGAGCGTACTGGATGTTCTTGTTTTCGCATCCGCCGCCCTTCAGGATCAGCTTCACTTCGATCTCATCGTTCTCCCATTGTTCAAAGTGGAGGATCGGCGCACCCTCTCCAAGGTTGTTGCCGCTGTTCTTGCCCGTGAGTGAATCGACGGTATTGGGACGGAGCTTCCCCAGCTTCGTCGCCTCGACGATTGCCTCCAGGATCTGCTGCTTCATAACGATTTGGTTCGCTCCAACGGGAGTCTTTATCTCGAAGGTGGGCATGCCGGTGTCCTGACAGATGGGTGCGGTGTTCGTCACCGCCATATCCACATTGATGGCCACTGTCTGCAATGCCAGATCGGATTGGGTGCCGGCTCGCTCGCGCTTCGCCGCCGCTTTGATGGCGCGACGCACGTCAGCTGGAAGGTTGGTGGAAGTCTCGGTAATGAGATCCAACATGCTTGCTCTGAACTGATTCATTATTCGGTCTCCTTGATCACATCGTTTTCGATCATATCATTGTGTTGTTCATTATCCTACGCTTTTTGCATCTCAGGAGCAACCGACGGGGCATCGACTTCCGGGAAAGGCTTCCTCTGAAGTCCCCGATAGAGCGTTATCTCGCCCGCCAAAATGAAAATCCTGGTCCATGCCCTCAGTATCATGAACATTTGTTGGATGAAAAACATTACCAGGATCGTCATGGTTGTTGTCATCCCGATGGCCAAATCGAGCCAGATATAAACAGCGAATGAGAGAATGGGAATAAGGAGCATCAGGATCTCGAGGCCGAATGTCGAGAAAAAGCGCCGAAAGACGAACGCAAATCCCTCGCCACACGACCGGAATGCCGAGAGCCCATCGTGAAGGACCATGTGAATTTTCGCGTAGTCTGCCGCCATGAGAACAAGCATCATCGGAAGGAGAAACAACACGAATACCGCGATCCTGATCCAGAATTCCGTGACTTCTGACGTCGCGTTTTCCGTCATTCCCTCGGCGAGAGCGGTGGCGATTCCCCCCAAGACAAGAGCCGCCACAATCAATATAACGCCAAAGAGCAGGAAGAGCCTCAAGAACCGGAAGAAATACGTGCCGCAGCCCTTGAAGAATGAAGGAGAAGAGTACTTTTTCTGCTGATCCTGAAGGACTGCCAGGATCCCGCCGGCGAGAAATGTCTGCAACAGCATCGAGAGGACAAGAACCGAGAGAACCTGCCCGAGAACTGTCTGAAGGTTTGCGTCATGGAGATTCAAGAAATCCTGGAACACGGTAAAATCGAGGCTCCCCATCATTTGAGCGGGGGCCAGGGAGTCACCAAACCCCGTGATCATGACAGAACGAATCGCCAGCGCAAGCGGAACAGCCAGGAGCAGATTCATCAAATACAGGACAAAGATCATTTTCGGTTCCGAGGCTGCCCGCCGGACGCCGTTTAAAAACGCTTGCGTGATGCTCATATCATTCGCTTTCAATACTCTCAGAACGAAGTTCTGTCAGCCGATCATCGAGCCGAGGCTCAGGAAGTTTTGGATCCAGAAGAGAAACTTGATCGTATACTTCCAGATCGGCGCACGTGCCGGCTCCATGGTCTTGCTGTTGTTGTTGAAATTCACGTCGATGACCAGCGCCGTGTCGGGATCAACTATTGCCCATGCGATCTTCTCGGGCCGGCGGTACCTGAACTCGGTCCAACGCCCTTGCCCATCCCACGGCTCACGGATCTCATCACCGTTTTCAAAGTGCACAAGAACCGAAGTCGGGAGCTTGATTTCACCAAGCCGTGTCACTACAACTCTGGTGTCATATGACTTTCCTGAATTCGCGCTGTCCTTGGAAGCGTCAGTCGTCACCTTCTTCCCCCCAACATCAAACGTCCCGATCGGGCTGGCCACTTCCTTGCTCTCGATTGACCTTAACTCGTAGTCACAGACATCGGTTCCACGGAGTACCTGGTCGAAATACCAGTCGAGATTCTGGCCGAATTTCGTTCCGTGGTACTTGGGCACGAGTTCATTGAAGACAGCGATGAAGTCGCGTTCACATGGATGCTTGAATTTCCATCGCTCGAAGTACGTTTTCATTATCGTGTCCATCACCGGACGGCCGAGGAGCCGTTCGAGCGTTGTCATGAAAACCGCCGTCTTTTGGTAGGTAAGGTCGCCATACCCGCCCGCTTTGAAAGTCCATGCAGGCGCTGCAATCGGTGCGATCTTTTTGTTGCGCATCCCCGTGTATCCCGACCGCGTGCGTTCGAAGTCGCCGGCAGTGAAACCGGGAAAATCCCACGCCGCGCTTTTCGAGCCGTAGGTTTCGTTCATGACCCGGGTCTCATAGTACTGATTGATACCTTCGTCGAGCCAGGCTTCTTCAAATTCATTATTCCCCACCAACCCGTACCAATACTCATGTCCGAACTCGTGCACCGTCACGATTTCAGCGATCCTTAACGAAGTGCCGACACCCCACATCGAACCAGCTGTGATGAGGGTCGGGTACTCCATTCCCCCGGCACCGCTTGCACCGTAGGCCGGATCGACCACTGTCAGGTTAGGATAGGGGTACCTGCCCACATGTGCGTCGAAGTACTCGAGGCCGGCCTTCGCTGATTCGAAATAGCGCTTCGCCTGGTGAGCGCGCTGCGGTTGCATAAGGACGCGAATCTTGACGTGCCTCCACTGTTCGACCAGTTCCAGGTATGACGCCGACGCTGTCCACGCAAAATCATGGACGTCTTCAGCATGATAGGTGGCGGCCTTCGTTCCATTGCCGAGGTCCTTCTCACCAACGAGGATACCGGTTGCGCCCACCACATACTCTTTCGGAACAGTCAGGTCAACATCGTACACGCCATAGTCGGCATAGAACTCAGTATTGGCATGAAACTGATGGCAGTTCCACT
>DOWV01000124.1:8985-11927 GCA_003519375.1 Bacteroidota bacterium | reverse complement strand
GAGGTGTTTTCAAGCGGGTCAAAACCGGCCGGATTGTAGGTCGTGTAGATACGGACATACTGGCTATCGGAACGGCTGGATACAACGCCGTACACAACCAATCGCTTTACGTATGGACCCCTCGGATCAAACGACTCATCACAGCCCCCGACGATGAGGAGAATGATGACATAAGCTGCGGCCAGGAGATTTTGTTTTGACAGACGATGCAAGCCCGGTGCTCCTCTCAATACTCCAGCGTCAACGATGCCGTTGGAAAGAACGGCAGCATATTGGTTCGTTGTCCCGTTTTTCGGTCGAAGTAGAAAAGGTTCTTGCGGTCATAAACGTTGACAATGTGAACGCCGACATTTCCGGTGATCGGGTGAATGGTGAACCGGTATGCGGCACTCGCGTCCAACCGATGATATACCGGAAGACGTGCGGAGTTCTTGTTACCAAGGATGATGTACGGGTCTCCGGTTTCTCCGAGATACGAGCCGCGGAAGAGATTCAGCATGTTCAGCCGGTCGAAGAACCCGACCGACTCTGAGAATGGAAATCCCGATCCGAGTGCCCAACGCAGTGTCACATCAAATCCCGGCGCTACGTGAAGCACTGACAAGAGATTCAGATTATGCCGCCGATCATATCGGGGAAAGTACGTAAAGCCGTTTGATGTCACCTTTGTCGTGCTAAACGTATAGGCCGCATAGATATCGATGAGGTTGCTGCCAAACCGAACCATTGTTTCAACACCATAGGCTTGGCCAGTACCAGCGATGTAGTCCGGATCGAGGGGGCCAACCTTGTCCCGGTTGTAGAGCACCAGCGAGCCGTAATTCTTGAAGTAAGCCTCGACGTTTGTTGATAAAGACGGAGCCACATTTCCTCCAAGACCCAGCACAACGTGGTCCGCCTGTTCGGTTTTGAGCTCTTCAGGTACCCGAATCCACGCATCAAAAACCGAAATGACATCGTCCTCGTTATTTACCGTGATGATGTTTTGTGTGAACCGCCCCAACGCGAGTTTGGCCTTCCATGTATCCCACAGATCATAGCTCAAATTGATGCGTGGCTGCAGTGCCTCAATCCCACCACTCCTTAGCATCAAGCTCCCGACATCGAGAAACAACCCCAAATCGGCCCGCAACCTGGCTGGCGCGGTCTGGTAGCGGACAGAGGCTGAAGCGTCCGCAATGCCACTTGTCAACTCGCTCCTTGCGCCGAAACTGTTTGTTGTGATGAATTCGAGCGTCGGGAAACTGAAATCGAAACCGAAGGAAAACAATTCGCCAGAGTCCAGATAGACCATGGCATTGGCCCGCATCCCTGTCTCGAGGACGGAGGTGAACGCAGCGTCGATGGACTTGGACTGTTTTGCATCTCGTTCGGCAGTTACGCGGCTTTCGTACCAGACGGCCGTGATATACAGTCTATCCCCGATCAATCCGCTGCCGCTGAAGCCGGTGGCACTCGTGCGCCATGAATAGTCCGGCTCATTGGGGTTGGCTGATTTGAGGTCATCTCCGCTCAGAAATGTCTGAAGCCCGTACTTCGCCTGGGACTCCGAGTTCTGAATCGTGACCTTTGCGAATCCGTCGTAGAACGAAAGCGGGAGATCCTTGCTCAGGAACTTCGTGAAGGTCTGGGAGAAGAGCGACTTTCGGCCGCTCACGAGGAAGGTTACGTTCTCGCCTACAGGTAGAGGCCCATCAAGCTGAAGCTTCGTAGAAAGAAAATTAATATTCGCTCTCGTTGAAATTGCATTTGCGCCGCCGTCCCGGGTCGTCAAGCTTACGACAGACGACAACCTGCCTCCATAATCGGCTGGATAGGCCCCGGTGTAGACCTCTGTTGCCTTGACAATATCGGGGTCGAAAACACTGAAGATGCCGAATGCGTGGTACGGATTGTAGATTCTCATTCCATCCAGAAGAATAAGGTTCTGATCCCCGGCTCCGCCGCGGACGTAGAACTGAGAGCTCACATCGCTGGTCGACACGACGCCGGGCAGAATACCGATCGACCTGAAGATATCTTCCTGAGCCGCAACCGGAACAGCGTGGATGTCCCGCTGTTCGAGAATATGCACACTCGTATGGATTTCGGTAAGCTCCCGCTTTGCTGCCGAGGTCACCGTGACCTCCGACATCTCAACTGGCTTCGAGGGGAGGCGGAGATTCACAACAACCGGCTCTGTTCCGCGGACTTGCGCCACCGCAGTGCGCACGGCATATCCGACAGAACTGGCAACGATGGTGTACCGGCCCGGAGAAAGATTGGGGATGAGGTAGAAGCCCTGGAGGTTGGTGCTTGCGCCGCGGTTGAGACCGAGGATCGTCACATTGGCAAACGGTATCTTCTCTCCGGTCGTGCTGTCAGAGACGACGCCGCGAAGATCAACTCCCTGCGCGAAGGCGAGACAAGGTAGCACCACAAAGAAAAGCAGCCGGTGGAAAATCCGATTGAGCATTGAGAAACCCTTGGTTGAAATGCCTCGGCAATAGTACGAACAAAGCTCGCAGTGCACAATACCCGCGACCTCGGTATTTTTGCACGCGGCTATTTCCTTCTTTGTTCTAGTTGCTTCTCGAAAGAACAACGTTGCATGGTGCGGTAATGTAAGGGCAGGCGCTCGGATTTACCCAATTGCTGATAAGGCAGAGTCGAAATACGACCTTGGATTCCACAGCCGGGCCAGACCGATCAAAGAGTTGGACGAAACCCTCAACAATGAAATCTTGAGGAACCGATCTCTTACGGCCCGTCGGGCACTCCGGGTCCGTGTCGAGATGCAGCAGCCCCACAGTGAGGTCCTTTCCGGCATCGTCAAGCAGGGGGCGCTGACTGAGGTCCCAGGAGGCATCAAAGATGATCGTGTCGCGAGGATTGAACGTGAGTATTCCCGTGCCCGGGTGGTAGCCCCGGGCAGTCAGAATATTCCCCGGTCCGAGGGTGAA
>DOWV01000124.1:0-8788 GCA_003519375.1 Bacteroidota bacterium | reverse complement strand
TCGTACACGTTTTGCACGACGAGGAGAATATGAAGCTTGTTCTCACTGGCAGTGAGACTGTAGAGTGGATTGAGGCGCACCTGGAATATGTTCCCCGGAGCACGATATGCCGGCAACGATTCCTTGCAGGTGCTCAGAAGGAAAGCACTCGCTGTAACCATAATGGTTGCCGTGATGTTAGAACGGCGGGAATACATTGAGCACAGAAGGGCCAAAATCAGAACCTGAGGTTTCTCGATCGTAAGGTTGCGCATACATGCATCTCTGCGGCAGTTCAGTACTTTATGGTCAGTGAGGCGGATGGATAGAACGAAAGCATGTCGACTCGCCGCCCGGTAATCCGATCAAAATAGAATAGATTCTTGCTGTCATAGACGTTCAGGATGTTGAGCCCGGCTGAGACGTCAAAATCCAACAGGCGAATGTCGTATGATATGCTGGCATCGAGCCTGTGATACGCCGGAAGACGAGCTGCATTCTTTTCCCCCAACATCATGAACGGCACTCTGGTGTCGAGTTCGAATTGCCCCGGGAGGGTATTCGTGAACGTGGGCTGGTCAAAGTATCCAACTGTCTGCGAAAACGGAAACCCTGAACCGAATTCCCAGCGCAGTGTGGCGTTCAGCCCTTTCGCGGGATGACCGGCAACCATGAGATTCAAATGATGACGACGGTCATAGCGGGGGTAGTAGACAAGCCCGGCATTGTCGACCAAGGCCCAACCCAATGAGTACGCGCCATAGAGGTCAAGCCATGCGACCTTGGATCGCAGCGTCAGCTCCACTCCGTACGACTTGCCCGTGCCTTGAATGTAATCTGGATCGCTTGCCTGAAGTTTGTCCCGATTATAGACGACCAACGACCCGTAATGTTTATAGTACCCTTCCAGGTTAAGGAAAGCTTGTTCGGCGAGATTTCCAGAAAGCCCGAGAACGTAGTGGTCTGCTTGTTGAGTCGGTAACCCCTCTGGAACCCGGATCCACGCATCGAAGATAGAAACAATATCGTCTTCGTTTTCAACAGTCAGCATTCTCTGAGTAAACCGACCAAATGATGATTTCGCTCTCCAGGATCCCATCACAGGGTAAGACAAGTTGATGCGCGGCTGGATCTCATCCAGGGGCTTGCCCCCGTGAAGAAGTGAGCCAACCTCAACATGCACTCCTGCATCCAGTTGCATGTCGCCGAGTTTGGATTGATATCGAGCCCACACAAGCGGCTCCACAAGAGAACTGGCGATCTCCTGCTGTGCACCGGCCGGGTTCACAAATTTGTACTCCATCGAAGGAAAGCCGAACTCAAATCCAAAGAAGTAAAGATCTTCTTGGCTTGTGTAAACGGTTGCTGTTGTGCGAAGGCCATAGTGTTTCACAGATGTTGACGCAGAAGTGGCCGTTCGCGATTCCTTTGCGTTCCGGTCGGCAGAGTAAACGCTTCCAAAGATCACCCACTGAAGGAAAATGCGTCCGGTTGGAAGATTCGAACCTGTAATTGCTATCCCGTTGTTTCGCCATGAATAGTCTGGTTCATCCTTCGACCCTGACAACAGGTTGTCCCCGCTTGAGAGAAATGTGACGTCGAACTTTTTTACGCCGCCCGGCTGTGTGGACAGTTTAATCGTCGCATCATAGAATGAAAGCGGGATATTCTGACCCGCAATATTGCTGAACGTCTTTGAAGAAACCGATTTGCGGGCATTGATGAGCCATGATGAGTTATCAAACGCCGGGCCTTCAAGTTCTGCTTCCGCCGACAAGAAATTGATGCTCGCCTGCCCCGAGAGCCCGTCAGCGCGTCCATCGCGCGTTGAGACATTCACAACCGACGACAGCCTTCCTCCAAAGCCCGGTGGAAACGCTCCGGTGTATACCTCAACCTTATCCACCACATTTGGGTTGAATGAGCTGTAAATACCCAGCGCATGGAAGGGATAGTAGACTCTTATGCCGTCGAACAGGAAGAGGTTTTGGTCACCCGCACCCCCGCGAACATAGAACCTGGAACTGACATCACTGGTTGAAACGATACCAGGCAAGATTTTCAGCGACTGCAACAGGTCCTGTTGAGCGGCCACCGGTATCATCTTGATGTCCTGCTTTTCCAGCACATGCACGCTCGTGCTGGTTTCTGTCTCAAGGCGTTTCCTTGGAGCATTGATAATAACTTCCTGAACTTCGATCGACGCAGAGCAAAGTTCAAAGTTGAGTTCCAAAGATTGGCCTTCCCGAAGGATAGCCTTCCTGGCAAGCCCGATGTACCCCAGAACGCTCACCACAACCTCATATGTGCCGGGAGCCATTTTCGGAATAAGATAGAATCCCACATTGTTGGACGCCGCACCCCTGCCGGTGCCGATGATCGTAACGTTTGCCAAAGGGATCCGTTGCCTCGTAAGGCTATCCGTCACCACACCGTAGATGTCGGCAGTCTGGGCCTTCGAAATGTAAGAGGCCAAGCTGATCAGGAGGGAGAGCACAAGTACGATATGAGGAGCTCGCGTGCGCACTATCGATTACCGCTAAAGTTTGTCGGCAAGAGGAAAACCAGCGAATCCACTGTGCAGGCACCCACAAAGCCGATGCCGCCGTTGATCTCCGAATACATCGGCCGATCAAGCCGGACAGTCCTGGGGTCGCGATAATCGTGCACCACACTGTAATAGTTGAAGAGGTTTTGGTCCAGCTGGATCAACGTGAACACGATCCATTTGAAAACCATCCTGTTATCAGCGTACTTTGCCAATATCAGGTTTTTGATGGTGTTTATGAGAAAGCCATTTCGGTATGTGACGTCCAGAACTCCCGCCGACAAATTTGGAGCAATCTGCGGATAGATCGGATGCTCCAAACTATAGGCGGCGGTGTCAGCGGTTGCGATGGGGAGTTCAACACTCTCCTGCACCCATTCTGTTCCCTTCAGGACATCGTAGGTGATGGTAAGCCGTGCAAGGTACCCTTTTGCAGAGCTGGACAGCCTCGACGGGAATCGGATTTTCTCTTCTGGAAAATGTGAAAAGGGCTCGATCAAAATGTAGCGCGCTGAATACGTTGAATCGAGCAAAGCTTTGCCCGGTACCACCACGGTGGCAGACGCGACGCCCATCGAACGTGACTGGACTACGAGCTGGTATGTTTGACCCTGGCGTACAGTAAATGGGTAAAGGGCATATAGACGAAGTGGGGACTTGTAGCGACTGGTATCCAACCTGGCAAGCGCTGTATCTCGCAGCTGGTACATATTGCGGGAATCTTTGAGCGTGACAAACACATCATTCAAAGCATTGTCGGAGGTGTACGTCAACGGGTCGAAGCCGGAAGGCATGTAACTCATGTCGACAGTCACATACTGGACATCTCGATCCGTCGAGAAAACCGCAAAGACAACCATCTGCTGATCAACCGGGCCCTTTGGATCAAAAGGTTGGTTGCAGCCGAAGGTACTCAGTAGAAGTAAGATGATGACGAGCGGCTTCGCTGCCATTGATAGGAATTTCGTTGTCCTGGAGTGTGTGCGTTTCTGATCCATGGTGGTGGAGCTATTTCAGCAAGAGAACCTTCCTCATCTGAACAAGACCTCGTGCTGAGCTTGCCTGCGGTGAGCCTGTCGAACCCGTCGAAGCATCGCCCGACTGAAGCCTGCAGAAATAGACACCACTTGAAAGACCTGTCGAGTTCCATCGTATCCTGTAGCTCCCGGGAGACATAGCTTCGTTCACAAGTATTGCCACTTCCCGTCCGAGTATGTCATACACCTTCAATGAAATCAATCCGGATTTGGCAATCCCCGCCTGGCTGGCGGGCACGCGCAATTCGAAATTTGTCTCCCCATTGAATGGATTCGGGTAGTTCTGCGAGAGAGCGAACTCAATTGGTACTGAAGCCCCGGGTGCATCAACCACGGCTGTTGGAACGCTCGCGTATGAGATCCTAAGAATGGTGCCTCCTTCCCCAACGATTGTCCCTTTCGAAATAACTGCATGCGATCCTCGTAGGCTGCTCGAATCAGAAACGGTGCTCAGAAATAACCCGTACAAAGCATTTCCCGTCGAAGTCCAGAGAGAATCCCAGCTACTGCCTCCGTTGCTGGTATAGAAAATAGTTCCACCGCTTGCGGCAATGAACCATCTGGCTGTATCCAACAGTGAGACACTATACAAATTCCTCATGCCCAGTTTCTGCGGATTCCACGTCGTGCCCCCGTCGGTAGTGCGGGCAATCGTTCCGTTGTCCCCTACAACGATGCCGTAGTTTTGACCTGCAAAAGAGATCCCTCTGAGACCTGAGCCCGTGTGACTAGGTTGCAAAACCCAGGTTTGACCTCCATCTGGCGATTGCACAATCAATCCACCTTCTCCGACCGCAATCGCCTTCTCCCCGTCGGTAAACGTCACCGACGTGAGCGATTTATTTAGGCGTACCGGAACTGTCGGTGTCCAGCTTAGGCCTCCATCTCTCGTGTAGATCGCGGAACACTTGGAGGTTGTTGCCGAGTCATACCTCCCCACTGCAATCCCGTGTCCGGCCTTATTGATGGTAACTCCGTTGAATTGGAACGCCTCGCCTGCCGCTGGATGAATCGAACGGTCCACCCAAGTGTTCCCTCCATCAACAGTAGTGAGAATGGTGTTGTTCTCACCTACGATCACCATGGAAGAAGTACCCGCAAATGATATTCCATGAAGATTTTCGTAGGTCCCGCTCGATTGCGATGTCCAGTCTCTCCCTCCGTCGTTTGTGGTCAGGATGGTTCCATAATCCCCCACGACAATACCTCTCGCTGTGTCGGCGAATCCCACACCATACAGCGTCACCAACGTCTTGGTCCTCGAGGTCCAGGTCGTTCCCCCATCCGTTGTTTGGAAGATGGAACCGCAATTCCCAAGGACGATTCCGTTGTTGGAGTTCAGGAATCTGACTGCCGAGAACCAGGAAGCTAAACCGTAAGCTTGGAGAGTCCAGGTCATTCCACCGTTAGTTGTCCGAAAAATTTGCCCCACATCGCCAACCACTGTCCCGAACATTGTGTCGGCAAAACAAACCGCATTCAAAGTGAACGGAGTTCCACTCGTCTGCGCGGTCCAGCTTGAACCACCGTTTGTTGTGTGAAGAATTGTTCCGACATCACCTGCGATGGCGCCACTATTAGCATCGACAAAGGACACTGACAGAAGTCGGGTCTGAGTATTCTCCAACCCGCTGTACTGACGCGACCAGCTCGTCCCCCCGTTTACCGTCCTGAAAATGGAACCAGATTCGCCAACGATTGCACCACGGGTTGGATCGCAGTAGAAGATTCCATAAAGAGAAATGAGCGGCACCCCAATCTGCGGTGCCCACGAATTGCCGCCGTCTTTTGTTCGGTACAGAGCTCCTGCGTCACCAACAATCGTTCCGGTCATGGCGTCAGCAAAGGATACTCCGTTAAAGTTGATTGAGTTGTCGATCTGACGAATCGACCAGCTTGCCCCGCCGTCACTCGTCTTTAGAACCGTGCCGGCATCTCCTACAACCACGCCGTTGTTTTCATCTGTGAACCATACGGAGCGATAGGTAGCCGTCGTCAACGGTTTCAAAACAGTCCAGTTGGTTCCGCCATCAGTACTCTTCAAGATCGTGCCCAAATCTCCAACAGCGTACATCACGTTGTTGCGAACAAGTGAAATTGCTCTCAAGCTGTTACCCTGAGGCAATGGGTTCTGCCAGTACCATGAATATGGCGATGTTTGCGCTCGCACTTCAGCGAGAGGATAGAAGAACGTTGCAGCCAAACAAACAGCCAGGACTGGCATGGGGCTAATCCTTGCGAACCAAGACCGATTGATTCTGATCACAGGCATCTTACAACTCGTAATTTGTTATTCGCATACGGAGGGCTGTTTTGGCTGACAAGACTCGTGTGCGTCTGCAACAATTGGCTTAGTACTGGACAATAATCAAGAGCCTTGGGAAATTCAAACCTGCATCAATTGAATTGAAACTTGCAGGACTCCCACTCGAAGGGCCGCCTCGGATCACAATTCCATACAGCGGCCGGCCCGCCCTCCAATCTGCCAGCAACCGATTGACGCCAGATGTTGTAAGAGCCGTCAAGACCCTGCTGTCGCCAGTGGTTGTTGATTCGAGAAGCGCCCCAAGTGAGGGCTGGTTAGAGTAGGTAATATTCTCGCCCGTCCAGGGAGAGTCAACATAAAAGGTTTGGACGTCGGATTGTGGAATTTGTGTAGGCGACACAAGACTTAGGTCTCCAAGAACAAGCTTGGCGCGCTGGTCTCGGAGGATCTCCGGAAAATACCATTTCAAGTAGATATGCCTCTGATTTCCGGACTGCCCCGGAGAGTTTGTGCTTAGAAGTAACGATTTCGAAGATCTGAAGTTCGTTTCGGCTCTACTTTCGTCCACGTAGGCACCCTCGGTCACTGCCAGAATTATGAGCTGTTGCCTGATCATCGTCACATTGACTTGCTTCCGCGCCGAATCCAAGGCCACAGGTATCTTCGAAGAGATATAGAGAGGATGTGTGACAAAGAGCGTGTCCGATTTACCCACAAAGGGTGCAAACTCGAACCGTCCTGCGGCGTCACTTGTTGCAGTTTGATCTACTAACTTAAGCGTTGCACCCTGAATCACACCATCAATCGCATTTGAGACATAACCCCAAATCGTTGTAGCCCTGAGAGTGAGATAGATGAACCGTCTGGTGCTGGACGTGACGTCAATTGTATCGGAATAAGCTAAGCAGTCATATCTCTCGGCATGAAGAATTTGTCTACCCTCTGGGATGCCCGCGAGTTCATAGTTGCCCAGGGCGTCGGAGGTGGTGCTGACCCCGGCGCAAGTTACGGCGACACCGGAGGTTGGCTCAGCCGACCCAAGCAAATAGGTTTTGCCCGAGACGGTGAGGTTTCCATTGTTTGGTTCCGAGGAGTGATTGCAACCGATCAAAGAGAGGCTCGAAAGAAAACCCCAAGCGAGGAGATGTGTCCAGAAGTGAGACTTCATTTCATCCTTCCGACGCTCAACCAAATGCAGATGTGATTCGAGCGCCGTCCGTTGCACTAACCTGGCAAGCCAAGGCACTACCTCTAAGTTATAGCTATCGACGAGGAATGTCAATGTGATCAATGGGAATCAGCTGTGCCCACCCGACGGCAAAAATCGCGCAGACGAATGCCAATAATAATCACTTGAGAGAGTACTCCCAGACAGGGATTGTGGGGCTCTTACGAGAATCAAAGCTCGAGTTTTACGCCGACGCGAATTCGTCGTGGATCGTAGTACGCAGATGGGTCGCCCAGCTCTCCGCCAATCCTCCCGCCGGAGTCCATCCATCGAACATTGAGCTTATTCATCAGGTTTCTGGCATCGATGTAGACCGTATAAAAGGTACGATCGGTACTGTGAATCTTGAACCGCTTGGAGAGTTTCAGATTCACAAAGAGAACGTCGGACATTCTCCGGTTGTTTGGTATGAAAACGCGGCTCGGATCGATTGGCGTAAACCCGTCACGTGTCGGATAGTACGTGTAAGGACGTGGGGAGTTGTACAAAACAACAGCATTTCCCTGAATGGACCAAGGGAGCAGGAAGTCTGCGTCGACTTTGAACGTGTGGCGTTGATCCCAGCTGAGGGGAAAGGGCCGCGGGTATACAGGAAATCCCCACTGAGAATAATTTATCGCCTGATCGGCAGCTTCGCTCATTCCTTCGGTCACCATGTAGGAATAGGAGACGCTGCCGGAAAGAGCTTCGCTGTTTTCCTTGCTGAGAACGAATTCCAAACCTGATGACGACGCCGTAGCGTTGTTGACGTAGGAAGCAAACCCATAGTCGCCGGCACTCTTGCTGTCAAAGGGGATCAGCGTTTTGGAATCGATTTGATTCGAGAAGCTCTTGCGGAAGTACGTCACCGATCCGAGAATATCCGGCGTGATTCCATGTTTGAATCCAAACTCCCACGCGATGGACCGCTCGGGTTCGAGATCGGGATTTCCCGTCAATACATTGCGCGCACCCTCGCGCAATTGGGAAGGATTCATACCGGAATAGAGATAGTCGAACAGGGGGAATTGAAAGTAATGGCCGAAGTTGATGAAGAAGAAACTTGTCGGGCCTACGGGAGCGGCCACGCTCAAACGCGGACTGAACTGATGCTTGAATCGGGCTTTTGTCGTTCCAACGGATACCTGCTGAAATTCGCCCGGTTTCAAAGGGATGAACTCCACCAGTGGACGCTCGGCGGTCGGGTCGAGAAAATCCCATCGGACGCCAAAGCTTACATTCGATCCATCCTTGAGGATTTCCACCTTGTCCTGAATGAACACGCTCCCGGATCGCGGCTGATAGTCGTATGAATTCGAATAGTTCAACAGCGGGGCATCCACCACCGGCTTGCCAAAATATGTCTTCTGGGGTTCGAATTTCTCGACATCCGAGTAAATGCTGTATTGGTTGATCTCTGCACCGGCCCGCACGATGTGCATTCCGCCGAATTGTGTCGTGATGTCTCCTTTGATGGTATACACGTTTTGCCGTGTGTCGGCCCACCAGTTCCTGTTTCCGGCGAGAATATACTGCAGGAAGAAATCATATTGATAGGGGTTCAGCGAGATGCTTCCCTTGTCGCCTTCCCCGATTTTCGAACCAAGGTGAAACACATTAAGGCTCACCGTGTAGAACGTTCGATCCGAGAGGGTTTGCGAGTAGATCATCGATGCCCGGTACGAGGAACGCGATCGGGTCGGAAGGCCGCCCAGATTGAACCGCCAACTGAACTCATAGTCACGCCAGCT
>DOWV01000270.1:19233-22526 GCA_003519375.1 Bacteroidota bacterium | reverse complement strand
CATCCGCGCCATCCCGCCCCATCCCCGTGAGCAATACGCCAACTGCACCGGAACCGAAATTTTGTGCAGCTGAACGAAAAAGGTGAGCAACCGAAGGTCGCAGACCATTCTCCAAACCGTGCCGGTCGAGGAGGATTCTGGGCCCTCGTTCAACTCCCATATGAAAATCATCCGGGGCGACATAGCCGTGCCCAGGCAGCGCGTATTCACCATGAGAAGCGAGATGCAATGGAACATTGGTTGTATTTCGTAACCATTCAACGAATCCTGCTGTGAAACCTTGTGAGATGTGTTGAACAATGAATAATGGAACCGGAAGATCTTTGGGTAATCCCGAGAGTATTGTTTGCAGGACATTGGGTCCGCCAGTCGATGCGCCGATAGCGACGATCTGAATCTCGGATGCCGCGCGACAACTTGTCCCGACCGACGGTTTCGCCGTCTCTTGCTCTTTTGAAGTGCGCGCCATACGTTTAACCAATTTTACTTCGGACATGAGTCTCAGTGTCCGGGTTAACTGTAGAGTCTCTCTTTGATAATCGGGGTGATCTTCACTTGGCGGTTGTTGTATTATCGCTAAAGCTCCTGCTTCAATCATGCGAAAGGAAACTGCCGCATCGTTCGCCGCAACCCTTCCCGTCACGATGACAATAGGAGTCGGAGTTGTTTCCATGATAATGCGTGTTGCCTCAAGACCGTCCAATTTTGGCATCTGCCAACCCATTGCAATAACATCCGGCTGTAGTTGTTTTACAGCCTCCAAAGCTGCTTCACCGTCGGACGCGACACCGACAACCGTCAACATCGGATCGGAACTGATTGCGCGCTTGAGTAAGTGCTGCATGGAAAGCGAATCTTCCGCGATAAGAACTCTGATCATTGTTATGGCTCTCGGATACTGCTAAATCGGAAGTATGAGCTTGCCGAGTCGCTACAGGAGTTTTTTGATAACTTCCAACAGATTACTCTGGTCAAAACTGCTTTTGACGATATACGCGTTGGCACCAACATCGATCCCGTGCTCGCGGTCTTCTCTCGAGTCAAGTGCTGTCACCAGGACAACAGGCACATCCGCCAGTTTTTTATCTTTGCGAATTTTTGCCGTGAGCTCAAATCCGTTCATTCGCGGCATGTCGACATCCGAGACAATGAGATCGAATTCTCCTTCGAGAGCTTTCGTCGCCGCGTCCACACCATCCACCGCCGTGGTAACATCATATCCTGCGGTTTCGAGTATGTTCTTTATGAGGGTTCTGGAGGTGATCGAATCGTCGGTCACTAAAACTTTATAGATCCTGAGCTTCGGCTGTTTTTCCGTTTGTGATATTTGTTTCGTCGCGACGGAATCCAATGCCGATTTCACCAAATCCGAAACATGAATGACCGGAACGATCGTTCCGGAACCAAGAACTGCGGCTCCGCTGATGTTCCGTACACTTTTCAATTGCCTGCCCAGTGTTTTTACAAGGATCTGATGTTCATCGATGATCTTGTCAACCTTAAAACCGATACGATAAGTACCTTGCGTCAGAACGACGATCTGGATGAAGTGCGGAAGAGACGGTGTTTTGCCTTTTTGCGGCGTGGGCGCTTTCGTTCGATGAGGCAATCCCAGCACATCGCTAAGCTCCATGATCCAGATAATTTCCTGATCGATCAGAATCGTATCCCGGTTTTCTACCGTCTTTATCTCTTTGCTGCTGATCCTCAGAGCCCGTTCCACATTCGCTGTCGGTATCATGAAGAAGTGATCTGCGGTTTTTACTAAAACCCCCCTCACGGTAGAGAGCGCGAGAGGCAGAACAAGGCGGAACGTCGTGCCTATATCCGGCCGGCTTTCGACGAAGACCTTTCCGCCAAGATGTTCGACTTTCTCGCGAACAATAGCCAAACCCAGGCCGCGCCCGGAAATGTCCGTTATCATCGGACTTGTCGTAATCCCGGATTTGAATATCAGTGCTAATGATTCCTGATTACTGAGTTTTTCAACATTCTCTTTTGATACAAGACCTGCCTTGACGGCGGCAGAAACTACTCCTTCTACATGTATCCCCGCACCATCATCGGAAATACGTATCTCGAGGTTGCGGCCATCTATGACCGTAAATGTGAGCGTAATAGTCCCATGGGATGGTTTATCAGATTCTGACCGTGCTTCCGGTTTCCTGATTCCATGGTCGATACAATTTCTCAACAAATGTATCAACGGATCTTTCAGTTCTTCCAGAATTCGCTTGTCCACCTCAATCTCTTTCCCGTGGATTATTAATTCTGCTTCTTTTCCTTCGCTTCGCGAAAGATCACGGACGAGCCTTGGGAATACTTCTATGATTGTCGATACGGGGAGCATCAAAATGTCTTTCATGGATTCCACGTGATCATCAATCATTCTTCCAAGGGAACGCTGGTCACTTTCCATGGTATGCAAGACGGCGGATACATTCCGCTCAGTTTCATCCAGCTTTTCATTCGTCCAATTGAGTATCTCTTTTGCCTGAAGTCCGTCGTCGCCGGAACGCCGGTCCTCCAGTTTCCTTAATTCCGTCTTCCATGAACCGATAAAATCATGAATGTTCTTCAGGTCGAACGTCCTCTGCACGAAGGCAATATTTGATTGGATCATTTGCTCAGCCTGCAGAAACAGCGGATCCAGCTTCGACGTTTGTATTCTTACAGTTTCCCATTGCAGTGGTTTGTCATCGACGGAGGCAGCCGGTGCGGATTCCGTTCTTGCGGGCGGTGCTCCTTGAGCAATGTCGCCCGATGGTTCGTCTACGGTTGCCGCTTCTTTCTCAAACAGTACCCCGTTCAGAGGCTGAGCGTTCTGTTTGATCTCTTTGATCTCTTCAGAGCGATTCTGAGAGGCTGTCGCCCGCTCCTTCTTTCTATCGCCTGACAGATCTTCATCTGTGATGGCCTGTAACTGTTTAAGTAATTCTCTATCGTCATGAAGAAATTGTGTTCCGGTGCCGGAAATCATGAGTGAAAGGGTGTCCAGCGCTTTATGGACAAGATCAAATTGACCGGCAGAGAAATAGATCTGCTTGTTTTTTAACTTTGCAAACAAGCTCTCCAGTACCTGGCAAATCGATTCGATGTCTTTCCTGTCGACAGAACGGGCAGACCCCTTCAGACTGTGTGCCTCGCGGAAAATGGTTTCAATCAATCCCGACGACATGGTATTGTGCGGATTCTTCTCCAGCTCGATTAAACCGGTGGAGAGAACGTTAATATGCTCTTCCGCCTCAACGTGAAACATTGCGTGAAGTCGTTTCAGAAAGTTTTCTTCTTTT
>DOWV01000270.1:4880-19068 GCA_003519375.1 Bacteroidota bacterium | reverse complement strand
TTCTTCATCGCCAGGCCGATTTGATCCATCCCGACGACTTGTTGTTGACTCGATGCAACAATTTGAGACGCTGCTTCCACCGCTTTGCCGCTGCTCTCCGCCAGATTCTTGATTGCTTCACCTGCCTGGGTCGATTGCTTTACTCCATTCTCGACAGCCTTACTGGTTTGTTCTGTAGCCATGACTGCCGCATTCGTTGCTTTCTGTATATCACTGAGGATGTTTCGTACTTGTATGGTGGCTTGCTTTGACTGTTGTGCAAGAGATTTGATTTCTTGAGCTACAACCGCAAAGCCTTTCCCCTGCTCTCCGGCTCTTGCAGCTTCGATAGCGGCGTTGACGGCGAGCAAATTTGATTGATCAGCGACATCGGTTACGGTAGCAATGATTCCTCCAATCTGTTGGCTCTGCTCGCTCAGGCGAACAATGGTATTGGCGACCGCCTCCATCTGATTTTGAATAATATCCATCCCGTTCACGGTTTCATCGACAGCTTTTTGACCGCTCTGCGTTACCTGGGCAACTTGTTGAGCGTTCTCAGAAACACGGCTTGCTTTCTGGCTGGAGAGCTGAGCTGCCTGGCGTACAGCTTCAACCGTCGTGGTTGTTTCACTGATCGCAGAGGCCGTTTCAGCAATTCCCGACGCGACCTGGGTGGTCGCTGCCAGAATCTGGGTTGAGGAAACAGTGAGTATGTTCACTGTCTTTTTCACTTCCTTCAGGACATTGGACAGGTCGGTGTTTGTGATGATTAATTCAGCGGCCCTTTTTTCTTTCTCCTGGTTTTGAAAGATGAGCTCTTTGTTGGCAATAATTAACTCGGCCGCCCGTTTTTCCTTCTCGACGTTTTGAAAGGCAAGCTCTTTGTTGGCAATAATCAATTCCGCCGCCCTTTTTTCCTTCTCCTGGTTTTGGAAGATGAGCTCTTTGTTGGCTATAATCAGCTCAGCCGCACGTTTTTCCTTCTCTTCGTTCTGGAAGGCGAGCTCTTTATTGGCAATGATCAACTCCGCAGCGCGTTTTTCCTTCTCTTCGTTTTGAAAGATGAGCTCTTTGTTGGCAATAATCAGCTCAGCCGCCCTTTTTTCCTTTTCAACGTTTTGAAAGGCGAGCTCCTTGTTCGCAATGATCAACTCGGCCGCCCTTTTTTCTTTCTCTTCGTTTTGAAAGGCGAGCTCTTTGTTTGCAACGACTACCTCTGCAGCCCGTTTCTCTTTCTCTTCATTTTGAAAGGCGAGCTCTTTGTTTGCAATGATGAGCTCCGCTGCCCGTTTTGCTTTCTCCTTGTGTTGGAAGGCAAGCTCTTTCTTGGCAATGATGGACTCCGGCCCCCGTTTCTTGCTTCCTGTGGAACTACTCACGTTCTTCATAGGTTTCTCTTCTTCTCTTATGAATTGATTTGTACTCCACTGTTTTCGTTCACGATGATGCTCTGGTCGTTCAATATACTTTCTGCTTCAAGCACCACAATATGCTCCTTCGTGATACCTTTCAGGTACTTTTCCCCGATCCCGATGGCTCTCGGCGGAGCTGCCATCATGTCTTCGCATACGACCGTCTGTGTCCCTTCCACAACATCTGCCAGGATCCCAAACTCCATCTGCTCGTTGCACAAGATGATGACCCTGTTGAGTTCTCCCATACCCTTTTCCGGCAGATTGAAGAATTTCTTGAGATCAATGACCGAAACAATCTGCCCGCGGACGTTTATGATTCCGACGACAAATGGCGGCGTGCCGGGCAGAGGTGTGATATCTTTGAGTGGGTATACTTCGCGTACAAATGCGGTTTCGATTCCGTATGTCTCAAATGCCAAACGGAACACAATAATCTCCAT
Source organism: Bacteroidota bacterium (assembly GCA_003519375.1). Taxonomy (GTDB): domain Bacteria; phylum Bacteroidota; class Ignavibacteria; order UBA10030; family UBA10030; genus UBA9647. The sequence goes on along the minus strand of DOWV01000270.1, from coordinate 17,231 downwards.
GCGCCCCTGTTGGCCGGTTTCATCGTTTTCCCGCAACGCCAGCGCCAGCGCTCTTTGTTTCAGGAGCAAACGTTTTTCATCCGGCAGGAGAATTTCCTTTTGTTCAATGACTTTCTGCAACGAAGCCACTTTGCGTTTGATCTCGGTCCAATCGATGCTTGTGCTGTGCTTTTGCACGGGTGCAGGATGATTTGGTTTCATGCCGGATCTCTCGTTTGATCTGCACCAATGATCATTTCCTTGAATCTGCCGGCAGTCAGTCCTTCCGATGCAAAGAGGATTTCATTCTGGCTGCATGTGCTTAAAATCGTCAGAACATTGTCAGTGCATTTCTTCGCGCTCGAAGCATTGCCAAGACGTTCATAAATCTTTCCCAGGGAATAGTACGAGAGAACGAAGTTGGAGTCTAGGAATATCGCCCGTTTGAGCGAGGTTATTGCCTCCTCCAGCTGATTGTTTTCCTGGAGCATTGTTGCGTATAAATAGTGCAGACCGGGATTGAGTTTGTCTGCCGCGAGAGCCTTTTCACATGACTGTAAGGCCCTGTCGATCTTTCCCTCATTTGCATACGCTCGAATGAAAAACATCTGTTCTTCCGATGTGTGAGCATCGTGTTGAAGCATCCTGGTGACTTGCGCGTCGTGACCCGGCGCATGCAATGCCGGGATCGTATCAACGGTTGGCTTCATGGGAAGGGGGAGTTCTGCCTCAGAAAGAATTTCGTTTTCCCGCCGTCGCGGCTCGGTCTCTTCGATCGTATGGACCGGACGTGACTGCCCTGGATGTCCTCCCGGTGTACGAACCGGCGCCCCGGCCGGAATCTGCTGTTGAACGTTCGGAGGTTCCGATGTCTTTTGAAAAAGAACCATCCCCGGAAAATTCGCTGCAGCAAAATCCGACAAGCATGGAAGAGAAAGTTCGCTTGCAGAAACCACCAGGTAACCGCCGTGAGTGAGAGAGTTGGACAGGCCGCGCACCACCTGACTGCTACGCTTCTCCGAAAAGTACATGAGGACGTTCCGGCAAAATATGATATCCATGGCATCGGTATCATTGAGTGACGAGGGAAAGACATCGTCAGCCAGGTTCAGATATTCAAATTGCACCATGCGTTTGATCTCGGGAATTATCTCGAACACGTCCTTCTCTTTGGGTAAAACGTATTGCGCTTTCAACCACGGAGGCGAATTGCGGAATGACCATGGGCCAAACAATCCGGCTGCTGCCCTGTGCAGTATCCGGGGATTGATATCTGTTGCAAGAACGGTAATGGACCAGTCCTTTATCTTTGGAATCGCCCGCTGAAGAGCGATGGCAATGGAATATGGTTCTTCACCGGTTGAGCATCCGGCGCTCCATATTCTTATTCTCTTCCTTTCTTGCCGTGATTGAATCAGTCTGGGAAGAACGCTTTGTTCCAATGCCTCGAAGGTTTCGGGTTCACGCCAGAAATATGTTTCGTTAACGGTAAGATGGGTGGTCAATATGTCCACATGCTCGTGTGTCATGGGTGAAAACATGATACGCTGCATAAAATGTTCTACTTCCGAATAACCGGATTCTGCCGCAGCCGCAGTAATATTGCGTTCTAAATCACCCCATCGATCCCTGGGGAAATGCAACGCGAGATGTTCGGCAACAAATTCGCTCAATTGCAGTAACTTCTGTTCCGGAAGGGCATGCGTCATTTCGCACCTCCGGCAAGAGCGAGATCCAATACCCGTTCTTCCTCAAGAGAAAGAAACCTTTCAAGATCGGTGATCAGGACAATACCATGATCCATGCCGGCAATACCGGACAAATACTCTGTGAATGGGGAAGACTCTCCCGGTTCCATCGCCTGAAGATGTTCAAGGTCATACACACCATTGACCGAATCCACTTCAAGCGCGACAAGCCGCCGGGAAGTGCGCGCAATAATGAAATGATCGTCCAGGTGTATATCGCGCTGCGGCAACCGGAAGAGCTTGCGAATATCGATAACGGGGATGATCTCGCCGTGAACGTTAATGACGCCTGAAACTACCTGGGGTGCTCCCGGTAAAGGCGTTATCTCCACTGCACGTTCTACTTTTACAACTTCCGACAAATAGAGAGCATAGCGCGGCTCTTCAAGACTGAACAGAACAATCTTTTGTTTATCAGTATTCTTGAAAGGATCCACCGTCCACTCCTGTTACCGTATTCGAAGACCGAATCATTCTTTTTGTGATTTCCCGGGCACGTCTATGCGTGATCGAAGCGTTCATTGAGCGAGCGCATATGACGCTTCATTGCGACGGCCTTGAGAGAGTCTGGAAACGGAAACATATGTTCACTTGTTAAAACCCCCAGAGCAACCAACTGGCCTTTGCCTTGTCCAGAAGGGTTTTCAACCCGGCTGAACTTTCTTTCAAATTCACAACCGTAGAATCGAGATTTTGCCTCATCGTCGAATCCATGAGAAGCATTCCTATCGTTCCTTTGCCCGAGTGGATGCTGTCTGTAATCTTGGACAAATTACCTGTGATACTGGAGGTATTATCAATAGTTGTTTTCAAGGATGTCAGAAGCTCGTCGACATCATCTCCCTTATCCATCAGTAACTTGAACCCGGCCGAGCCTTCTTTCAGATTCACTACCGTAGAATCGAAATTGCGGATCAGCGATTGATCCATCAACAGCCTTCCTATTGTCCCTTTTCCCGACTGAATGCTTGCTGTAATCTTCGCCAAATCGTCTGTGATATCGTTTGTATTATCGATCGTCTTCTTCAAAGAATTCATAAAATCGTCCACACCCAGGGGTGTGATTGTCTGAACAATATCGCCGTTCTCAATTTCCTTTTTTCCGCCCGTGCCGGGATACAGGATGATCGTCTTATTCCCCATGAGACCTTCCGAGCCGATACTTGCAACTGCATCCTTCATAATGAATTTGCTCACGGATTCTGCAATGAGGATGTCTACTCTCACGGATGAATCGCTCACGATGATGATATTGTCCACCGTCCCCACGTTGATTCCCGAGAGACGCACGTTATTTCCGGGCTGAAGTCCGGCAACATCCCTGAATACGCCGCTGATGCGAATGGTGCTTCTGAATAATTGCTGCCCTTCACCGAGAAAATATATTCCGATAATGAAGACCGTCAAACCCATCGAAATAAATATCCCCAACTTGATCTTGTTGCTTGTATCTTTTTTCATTTCATCAGCTCGTTTATGAGTGTGACCGCTTATTCAAAATATGACCGTATCCAGGCATCCGTAGAATTCTTGAGCTCGTCGAATGTTCCTTCAGCATCACACATGCCATCTTTGATCACGACGACCCGGTCTGCCGTGAGTCGCGCACATTCCATATCATGCGTGATAATGATGGAAGAGGTGTTATATGTTTGTTGTACTTCCAGAATGAGTTTGCTAATTTCTTTTGATGTAATGGGGTCGAGTCCGGTTGTCGGTTCATCATACAGCATGATCTCGGGTTTCAGGATCAGCGTTCTGGCCAATCCCAGCCGTTTACGCATACCTCCGGAAAGTTCGAGGGGCGTCTTGTCGATTGCTTTCGCCAGCCCTACATTCTCCAGAGCTTCTTTTATCAACGAGTTCATCTTATCTTTTGGTATTGAATGCAGCTGCCTTCTCAGCGGAAACTGGAGATTTTCCCTTACTGACATGGAATCATACAGGGCGCCGCTTTGAAAGAGAAAACCAATCTTTTTACGGGTCTCCATGAGCTCCTTTTCTGAGAGTTCAGATATATCTTCTCCAAAAATAGAAAGTGAGCCATAGTCACAATCAACCAATCCTACGATGCATTTTATGAGTACCGATTTACCGGTTCCGGATTTTCCGAGGATAACGAGATTCTCTCCTTTGTTAAGCACCAGATTGATATCCCGCAGAACATGGTTATTCTCGAACGACTTCCGAAGATGCACCATCTTAACGACGACAGTGCCGTTTTGCACAGGTGCCTGTTCGATATTGTCTGGTGCGGCCTTCTCTGTCATGCTGCTGCTTGCTCGATTCAGTTTTGATACAAACTTGTAATTTGGACCGCTATCATATCTATTATGAATACCATTAATGAAGCGAATACGACGGCTGAGTTTGCCGCCTTTCCCACTCCTTCCGTTCCGGTATTGGCATAATAGCCTTTATAACATCCTATCAGGCCGATGGCAAATCCGAAAAAGAACGTTTTCACAATCGCCGGGAACAGATCGCCAAAACGGAGAGCCTGAAATACCTGCGAAAAATAAAAGGAGACACTGACATGTCCTTTCAAGTTTACGCCGACCAGTGACCCTAAGAGACCGACAGCATCGGCCAACACAGCCAGGAGAGGAAGCATCAGGGTCGCCGCCAGCACTCTCGTGACGACGAGAAATTTGAACGGATTCGTGCCCGATACTTGCATCGCGTCGATCTGTTCGGTCACCTTCATCGATGCCAGCTCTGCGCCGATTCCTGAGCCGACTTTCCCGGCAAAAATCAATGCCGTGATCACCGGTCCGATTTCCCGTATGAGGGACACGGCTACCATCGCAGGCAACAGCGAGACCGCGCCGAAGTTCGCCAGGGTGGGTCTTGATTGAATGGTAGACACAAGCCCGATGATAAAGCCGGTAATAGCAATCAACGGAAATGACTTGTAGCCGACCAGGAACGATTGTTTCAAGAGTTCATTGAACTCATACGGAGGCTTCAACACTTCCTTGAAGAAGCGCAGCGTGAAAGAAGCCAGGGACGCCACTTCGATAAAGAATTTGCCAAAGACCGACGCCAGAAAATTCTCTTCAATTTTCTCACGTGTGATCGATCGTATCCTTATTCTGGGTTCCATTGTTCGTCGGGTCTTTCAAAAGCTATGACTATCCATCGGGCGGTTTTCTGTTTATGAGCCAGCCGCGTGTCTCGCTCCGGGCTGAACGATCCAATGATTCGTGAAGGGCTCAGCCATTCCTACGGCGGACGCCTCCATCGTTGGGTTGCGCGATTGTCAATTCCGTTCTTCAGGAACTGAAAACCCACTTTGCGATTTGCAGTAGTGTAGTGATGATAAGACCGAAAGCCAATCGTCCGAAAGGATGAAAGAGTAATTAATCCTGCCAAAAGAAGTATTTGTTCTTCGCAAGGAGAGGGAAACTGAGACAGGGAAGGGAGGCATGCCATCATTCCCCCGGAGTAAATCGTTCAGGAACGGCTCAACGGGAAAATGACGCAGTCCACCATACGGAGGGAAGAGCCTGAGCAGCGCTGAATGCAGGTGCGGGAGAGCGAGTCGGCCAATATGGAGGTTTCGCCAACCCGATGGTTCATCCTGTGGTGCATCCAGAGACTGAATCGGGGACGATCTCTGATATCGTGCCCGGGGTGAATCGTGTTGCCCGGGGTTGATCGTCTCGTTGCTGCAACATCATGGTGACCATTGACGTGTTGTGGGACATCGAGCATGATCGTTGCGGGGGCGGGGCTGCAGCCGCGCTCTCACGCGCTGTGTCCTATGAGATCGAGCCCGACCAGCACACGCTCTGTATTCGAGAGATCACCAATGATGTTCCTTACCGGCACCGGCAGCTTTCGGACTAATGTCGGGACGGCGAGGATCTGGTCATCGCGGGCGAGCTGTGGATTCTTCAGAAGGTCAATCACCTCGATAGAGTACTGGCCCTTGAGCTGTTCTTCACAGATGATCTTGAGATTGTTGAATGCGGTGACGGACTTTAGCGTCTGTCCGGCAACATACAAACGCAGGAGCCATTTGGTGCTTCTTGATTTGGCTGGCCGCACCGTTCGCCGGCCGGCTTTCGATGTTCCGTGATTGGCTTTCATCGTGTGCTCCCCCGAATGCCTTTTCCATTCTTGACTGTCCGGGCTGGCTTGGTGAGAACATCACTCATCCGGCTCTTCGCCATTCTTGCCATGTCGTGAGTGAACCGTTCGTCTCTTGCCTTATCAATCCCGATGACTTTGAGCGCCTGTGATTCTTCAGCTTCAAATTCAGATCGAAGCAAGGCAATCTGAGCTTCCATTGCTTTACGCTTACGCTCCAGGCTGATTTGCTGGCGTACGATTTCCTGCCGATGCAGCAATTGCTCCGCATCGTCTTTCGACTCTTGTGATAATCTTGCCGATCCGGTCAATACCCCTCCCGGACCGACATAGACATCAAGCAGGTCGATGCCTTGGTTTGTCAGCTTGAACTCACGAATCTGATTGGAGTGTTCCATGCCGCGGGATTTCAGCACGTACAATCCCCGGTTTCGTTCACCTCCAAATTCAATATCACGAAGAAGCAGCCATGTGTCTATCAAAGACGAAATGTACACGTCGGTTATTTCTATGCTCTCGTCCGCTGATGTGAGGTTTGTGAAGAATGCCGTGATCCCCTTCATTTTCAGGAAATCGACGAGGCGAAGCAGCATTGTTTTGACTTCAGTTTGGTTCTGTCCGGACACGAATGCGTTGATCGGATCGAGGACAACGATATCAGGCTCGAAGCTATTGATCAGTTTGATGCTTGTTGTCAGGTGAGTCTCCAGGCCATAATGAGTCGGACGTGTTGCGTGAAACCGAAGCAGCCCTTTCTTCATCCAAGGCTCCAGATTGATTCCAATGGAGCGCATATTACGCACAAGCTGTTGAGCGGATTCTTCGAAGGTAAAAAAGAGAACCCGTTCGTTCCTCTTGCATGCTGCCTCAACAAATTGAGCAGCGATACTCGTCTTGCCCGTGCCTGCAGTGCCTGAAACAAGCACAGTACTGCCGCGAAAATAGCCTTTGCCGGAGAGCATCGTATCAAGCCGCGGAATGCCGCTGGAAATTCTCTTGAGGGATGAAGAGTAGTTCAGGCCAAGGGAAGTGACCGGCAGAATCGAGAATCCATCTTCATCAATAAGGAAAGGATATTCGTTTGTGCCGTGCGTTGAACCCCGGTACTTGACGACACGCAACCGTCGTATGGATGATTGATCGTTCACGCGATGATCGAGGAGAATGACGCAATCGGAGACATACTCTTCCAGCCCCTCGCGTGTTAATTCACCCTGGCCCCGCTCCGCGGTAATAACCGTGGTGACCCCTTTTGTCTTCAGCCAGCGCAAGAGCCGGCGCAGTTCGGCACGCAGTATTTGTGGGCTGGGTAACCCTGAGAAGAGTGATTCTACGGTATCCAGCACGACACGCCTGGCGCCGATACTCTCAATGGCGTGATGGATCCTGATAAACAAACCTTCTAAATCGAATTCGCCGCTTTGTTCGATTTCACCGCGGTCGATGTAAATGTGCTCAAGCCAGATCTTTTTGCGTCTTAGAAGGTCGTTCAGGTCGAACCCCAGCGAGGCGACGTTTGAAGCGAGTTCTTTCTCGGTCTCTTCGAACGATATGAAAACGCCCGGTTCATTGAAGTCCAAGGTTCCGCGGACGAGAAACTCCATGGCAAAAAGGGTCTTTCCACAGCCCGCACCGCCGCAGACGAGCGTCGGTCTGCCTTTCGGCAACCCTCCGCCCGTGATTTCGTCCAAACCCTGAATGTTGGTGCGGGATTTTAGAAGGGTTTTACGTTGAGATTGTGTGTCCGTTTCGCTCATAATCGTGTATCTCCCTGAATGCTCCTGCAATCCTTGTCTGCAGCTCCATTTCGCGCTGCCTAGTTATGAGGTGGAACCTCGCGGAAATGCGTCATCCATCCGGCGAGGGAACGAGAGAGAATCTCAATTCTGTATCGGAGTGAGGATCCCCTGGCCCGTCTTTTCATTCTTCTTCTCTCGTTTGGCCGCCCTTTTTTCCTTCAGGGTTTTGGCCGGCTCTTTCTTTGAGCCCTTTTTACTGTTTTGACCTTTGCTCATAATCGTATTCCCTCTCTGGTAGATGATGATCGCTTGTTTACCGCCGCGAGCCGGTCTTTCCCAGCGTCGACGGTCGATTCTTTATGAAGGAACCATACGGCTGTTCCTGCTTCTCTGCCGCATTCCATGGAGATTGCCGCCCGCGATGGGCGGGTCATCATATCTTCGAGAACAGTTTGTGCAGCTCCTCCTTGGTCTTTCCGAGTTTCTGCTGAAGACGTCCCAGCAGCTCTTCCTCCTTCCCCTCCTTCAGGAGCAAATCATCGTCCGTCAGGTTGGCATATTGTTGTTTGAGTTTGCCGGCAAGTTCATTCCAGTTGCCCTTGAACGTGTACGTATTCATGTGATGCTTTCTTCCGTTGATGAATGAGTGTTCTTGAATCCATTGCGGGTCAGTAAAAGCCCGCTCTCAGAAGAAGTATCGTGCTCCGATGCCCGCGTCCATCCCAAAGCCTGTCGGTGAAGTGAACTGGATGGAGGGAACGATTTCCAGGAACACATCGACCGGCGCTTCCCGCGGCAGCCATGCGAGCCCGAAGACACCGCGAATCGCAAGTGAACTATGGTAGCCGGCGCCGTTGTTGATCCTGCCGCCGACTCCGTAGTATATTGGAAATCGAATGGAAGAGCTGAACACGTCAAATGAATGCCACAGGTAATCGATGTGAAAATGAATGCGCTTTCCGCCGTCATAGTATCCGTTATATCTTCCGATCCGATCTCCTCCGATCGACCAACCGAGACCAAAATCGAACGCGTTATCGGATGAGGTCCATAGCTTCGCGCTGAATCCCGTCGGTTCACCGATGATCACGCCAAGTCCAAATCCGCGTTCTTGACCGGCTGACCGCTGAACGCCGAGGAACAAACAAACTGCGACGATTGCGTACCGAAAACATCTCATACGAATACCCGCCTCTCCGTTGATGTCAGTATGATGTGGCTCAGGTACAGCAATCCCCACACCGCAATGAACGATCATGGGAATCATAGCCGATCCTGACGACGGGCGGGGTCGTCGAAACCCGAACGAGCAGTCTCCTGCCAAGCCTTATTGGAAGCTATCGAATAGGGTATCGCAACGAAATAGCCCAAATGGATGAAAAAGGGATTAATCCTTTTTTTGGGGGAGGGGGACCCGCTCGCCGATGGAAGCGCGGGTTCGGTTGGTGAGAGAGTCAATTATCGGCCGAATTCTCGATTTTTCATCAAAAATCAGGACAATCTCGAGCGAAGAGACTTCATGCCAATCTGAATCCTCCACGCATAACTCAGTATGGATATCCGATGGCAACATTCAGCATAAGGTTGCCCTTTCTCCACGATGGATTGCCGAAATCGATCTTTGAGATGACCCAGCGCTCACCGCTCGGCATGGATGGGACGCGCAACGGGAACGCAAGGTCGAACCGAAGAATGAAGATGGAGAGATCAAGCCGCAACCCGAAACCCGTACCGACGGCTATCTCATCGAAGAAGGATCCACCGGAGAACTTGCCGCCGGGGCGGTCCGGGTCTTCCCGAAGCAGCCAGATATTGCCGGCGTCGACGAACAGCGCACCTTTGAGAATACTGACGATGGGAAACCGGTACTCGGTATTTGCTTCAATTTTTATATCGCCCGCCTGGTCGAAGAAGGATTTTGCAGCAGCGCTGTCGGGAATTCTGTACGAACCGGGGCCAAGACTGCGTGCACTGAAAGCGCGCACGCTGTTGCTTCCCCCGATATGAAATTGCTTCACGTAGGGCAGCGTTGCGGAATTGCCATACGCGAACCCTATTCCTGCTATCAACCTGCCGGCGATGGACGATGTTTGACCGATGGTATTCAAGTACTTCCGCACGTCGATGTCGACCTTGGAGTACTGTGAATAGGCCGTCCCGAGCAGTTTGTAGGGAGCATCGGGTGTCGCCGTGCGCTTGAGAAACAGTGATTGCGCAAGTTGCAGGAGGTTCCCCGAAAGGTCTATGCTTCCTTTGAAGTACAGGTGGTTCTTGTGGTCCTCCTTCAGCTGGTCATTGTATGTGAAGGAATAATTCTGTCCGATGATAAACTGGTTTTCAAAACTCCTTCGTAAGAGCGGATTGGTGCTCAACAATTCATCGAACCTCTGGGTGGCATTCGTCAGATGTGCAAACGTCATCGAGAGGGGACTGAAGGTGTGTTCTGTGCTGATGGATCCCTTCCAGTTGTAGCCAAATGAAGCTTCCACCGAGAAGAGCTGATAGTAAGACAGTCGATTCAGCTGACTCAATCCAAGCACGATGCGTGTCTTCGGCACGAAGAGGCTCGATGTGTAGTCGATCCTGAACGGAGTAACGAACTTCGGCAGATCCAACGTCCCGCGCGCGCTGATCTCATACGAATTCCCGCCCGCTTGCCCGCCGCCGACAGGCGCCTCGTAACCGGCTTCACCGGTCAGCGTAAAGAGCTCGGCTCCGCCGAACAAATTCCTGTTCCGGAAACTGGAAGTGAGCACCGGTCCTGCAAGATTGTTGGATTTGGAGACACCCTGCAACTCGAAGCGAATGTTCTTCATCGGCAGCGGCGTAAGATAAATATGAGGCTCCAAACGGGGGAAGCCCGCCGAATCGGCATCGACAAACCGCACGTTCAGGAACTTGAACACGCCGAGATTCATGAGCCTGTTCAGTGTGAGATCGTGGTTGATCCTGCTGTAGACGGCGCCTTTTCTGAAGAACACCGATCGAACAATAACGTCAGGGCCAAATTTGTCGTCCAGGTCGATATAAAACCGGCCATCGACGCTGAGCGTGTCGCCTGCAGGCACCTGGACGCTGTCACGGTTCAGCGAATAACCGGAGAAAATGTAGATGTTGCCTATCGTATAGACGCGCGTGGCCTTGACGGGTATATCCTTCTTGACGTGAAGCGAGAGATTCACTGTCCTGTTCCCGGCAGAACTATCCGCCTGGAACACAATAAAATCGGGGGAGAAGTAGAAATAGCCCTTCTCTTTGAGCGCGGCATCAATTCGTTCCCGCTCCTGTTTGAGTTGTGCCAGATCATATTGGTTGCCGGCGGCAAGCAGCGTCTCTCCCATCGTTGAACGAATGGCATCGACAATCGACGTCTCGCCGCCGGTCACCGTAATACCGTTGATTCTGTATGGTGATTCGACTGCAATCTTGTATTGAATATCTGCGGTCTTGAGCTCTTCACGCACCGAGTAGCTTACATCCGTCCAGAAATATCCCTTGTTTTCCAAAAATGTGCGCATTCTTGCGGCGACCCGGTCCGGCGTGACAGACTGCAGCAGCACCGGCGGTTCACCCAGAGTCTCTTTGAAGAACCCGATGTTGTACAACCATAACTTGAAGCGGAAGAGCCCGAGGAGTTTTCCATTCGGGTTCGGCTTGGCCAGCAGGTCGAGCTGATCTTCCAACTCTCCCTTGTCCGGGATTTCCCCTTTCTCATCGATCGTCAGCTCTGCGCCGGTATACAGCTTCTCCCCCTGGGCGAGATAGGCCGTGTTGCTGCAGCCCATGGCGAACGCCGCGAGCAGCCCTGCGACCGCAACCGGCGCGAGAAGACCAGAGCCTATCTCAAAAACCGATTTTTGTGGTTCTTCAAGATTCTCTCTTTGCGGTCCTTGGCGCACTTTGCGGTTAGATTCTAACCGCAAAGGCCGCAAAGAGGCGCCAAGAGGATTATTGAGATGGCTTCTAGTCAGGGAGAATCCGATGCGCATGGTGTTCTCTTATCTATCGGGAACCGGCTTGAGCGTGATGCCGAAGAGTTTGTCAAAATCGATCATGAACACAAGGCCGACACCGGTCTTGGTGATATCTCCGTCAAGGGCCCCCTCGTAGGAGTTTTGCCTGAAAACCTCAAGCTGCCAGCGGCCGTCCTCGGTGAGTTTGTACATGACTTTGAGATCGCCCGCAAAATTGTTGAGCGAGTTCGCCTGGCTTCGCCGTCCCTCGAGGTCCACATTTCCGCCCACCTGGACGGTCATACGTTCGTCGAAAAGTTGTTTCGAGAGAGCCAGTTTCAACTGGGTCCGTCCTTCGGCGCTGCCGGTAGAGTAATCCTGATATGACTCCAAACCCACATCAAGCTTCGCGCCCGCGATGTATTGTTCAGACAAACGGTTCAACTGTGCGGAGAGAAGCTGGCTGACGCTTGACCGGGCGAAATCGGAAAACGCCACGTTTCCGGCCGGAGAGGCAAGAGGGTTTTCCGGGACAAACCTGTTCAGGATAAGCAGCGCGAACACCTGCTTATTAAGTTCGGATTCCTGGCCGTTCAACTCGTTGAGTTTCGCGTACACGGTTCCGTTGAGCACGCCCCGTTTGTCCTCGGGAAGATCGAGTCTGAAGTGAATATCCGGTTTCAGGAGTTGTCCCTTCATCATGAGGTAGACCTGGATGGGAAGCTCCTGCCTGTATTTGTTGCGTTCTTCCTGACTAATACCGGCAAGTTGATCCTGAATCAAATCCATCACCGAGGCTTTCACCGTGTACATCGCGGTAATATCGACGTCAGCTTC
>DOWV01000270.1:1183-4668 GCA_003519375.1 Bacteroidota bacterium | reverse complement strand
CCTGTGAGAGTGAACTTCCCGCTCGGGTCAATGGTGAGGCTCAATGTGGCTTCACCCTGGATCACCAGTGAATCGCCCGCGACGGGGTCGATCAATATCCGGAGTTTGGAGTCCTTGTTCACCAGGATGTTTGATGTGAGGTCCATGGATGAGAGCTTCTCTTCCGTGGAGTCTTTGTCTGTCGCAGGGTTTTGCCGGGACATAATGGAGTTGGAAGGAGGGTTGACTTCGACGAATCTGACAATTCCACTTCGCTCCTCCACAGCGAGCTCTGACTCCGGCAGAACGAATGCAATATTGGTTCCCTTGACCAGCTCAGCCTGGATGCTGAATATCGGTCTTAGTTGATCTCCTCTTATGGAAATATCACTGTTGAGGATTACGGTTCCATAATAAAGGGCGTCGCGACTTGCGGACGTGTTCAAAACTAGAAACTTGTCAGTGCGCACCCGTAAATCGAAACTGTAGCTGCGGAAGTCTTCGGTAAACAAATGACCGCCAATCGAAGCTTTGTTGCCGAGAGTATCGACTAGGTCAAAGGACCTGATTTCGATTTCCTTTCCGTCCACCTCTATCTTGCCGTTGCTGAGGTGCAGGTAGGAATCGAGGAATGTCGGGTTAAATGCGGCGCTGGAAAAATTCAGCTCTCCGGTGATGGACGGGTTTTTTCGTGTACCGGTAAGGTGCAATCTGCCCGTCATCGCTCCTGAAAGACGCTTCACGTTGCCGAACGTAAAGGGCTCAATGGTGGCAAGGTTCACGTTCGTGAAATCACATGTAAGGTCCAGCTCGCTCCCGCCTGTTTGACTTCGGTATTGTCCCTTCACGCCAATCTGGTTCCCGTTACCGGCAATGTTCATTGTTACCGCATAGATATTTTCCTTCTGATTATTTGCGTGGAGAGCAACATCACCCACATGCCTTTGACTGTAGCTCAGGTCTTTGATGGCAAGGTCCGACGTGAATGCCATCTTCGTTTCCAGATTTTGCAGGACGACATTCCCGTTGAAAACTCCGCCGAGCCACCCGCTCTCGCGCTCAACGACCCGAGAGAGTGTGGCGAGATCAAAATCGTGGAATTCAATCCTCAGCGGCGAACCTGGATTCTTTTCGTCAGTGCTCTGGAGTGAAAGGGATTGCCCCGCGCCCTGCAACACGACATTGTGCGCGGTAAACCGGTTCGTGCCAAAGAGCAGTTCATTATCCGGAGGAACGGTCCACGGGAGGTTGTGGAACACGATCCCATCCTTGTACAATCGGAACTTGTATCCATCCGGGACGCTGTTGAATGCTCCGCCGAGAAGGAAGTTCGTAGAACCATCTTTGCGGGTACTCCGCAATGAAACATCAAGGCTGTCGTGCCCGGCCTTTCCTGCCAGCTGAATGTTCGTTACACGGAACGTGGGATCAGATATTGAGCCCATCGTCAATGTCGCCTGCAGCAGATCGGGATCTGAAGTGACAAGGACACGAAGGCTATCGACCGTCACATCGTTATAGTCGATCCCGGGGATCTCGATATTCGCGTTCAGGATTTTTTTGCCGCTGTCAAAATCGCCTTCAATAGTTCCCGCCGAAAGCCGGCGGAGTTCCGGAATGAACACTTCCGTGAGAGTGGAGGGATCGCGGATGGAGATGTGAAACGAAAAGGCCTGTGCCTTCAGATTCTTCTTGTGTTGCGTCGCTTGAAGCGTGAAATAATGGTCAAAATGTTCTTTCAACACTTCCGGCAATTGACCGGGGGTAATGGTGCCGTCAAATTGACCTGAGAAGAGAGTGGACGCGACACTGATGTGTGTTCGCTCTTCAATATTGACCGATACATAGACGACGGAATCTATGTCGTACCGTTTGTTGTTTTTGACGATCACGACATGACGAATATCGATGCCGCCATTGATATCGTTGACGTCCTCTCCCACAAGATCGGATGTCATGATGCCCGATACCCGGATGTCATCTGCGGTGAGGTTGAGCCGGCGCAGGTCGGCTCCTTTGAGGTCGAAGGTGAATTTGTACGTCGGCTGCTTTTTACTTGTATTGACGGTGCCGTTGAATGTGAACGCAATGTTGGAATCCTGGATCTCGGCCTTCCCTTCGAACATGAACGCGCTGGCGGTTCCAGCAACCGAGAGCCGCCTGTAGGGATACCCGTTCACAACCGCCTTGTCGACTTGTACGTTCAGCTGCCCTTTGATGTCCTCTTTGGATAACCCCGTTCCGGCGGCAGATGCCTTCAACGAGACCGGGCCGAACGTTTCCGGATCGTTAAGAAGCGAACCGATGTTGAATTCGTCTACGACGATTTCCGTCTTCCATCGACTTGCAATCGAATCGGTTCCTCGGGCGGAGTTCAAGACCGCGCTTCCTTTCAGGCTTCCGATGCTGGTCGCGATGACGGTTGACGCGGAGAAATCCTTCGTCGTGCCTTTGAAATCTCCGCTCATTCTGATGGAAGCGGGCAAAACAATATTCTTTGGCAGCAATGAATCTGTTACGAGCGCCAGAATGTCCTTGCGACTAGAGGAGAAGAGCCGCAGGTTTACGTCATACTGGGCCGTCTCTGCATCCGGTAATCCGCGGATGGAACCGGTGAGATCAACTGCGGTGGAATCGCCCACGGCAGCACGAAAATCCTCGACCTGCAAGTCCCCAACAAATCCCGAAATCCGGGAAGAGAATCGTATCGATGAACCGGGTGTGCTACGTATCGGAAGAGAAGGTTGGAGCCACAGGAGATCCGATATGGCCACGTACGATTCACCAATCGTCGCTTTCACGTTCACGGTACCCGCAAGGTTTGTGAGTGCGGAAGGGGAAGAGTAGCTGAGAAAGGTATTCTGGTAAATGCGGCTGCCGGCCGTTTCCACGGTGAAGTCCGTGAGCTGCGCATGCACAGAGTCAAGCACGAATCCGCCGGAAATCTCACGCACTTCGAGACCGGAATGCTCCCGAAAAGATGTATGAAGGATGTCAGCCGAAATGCGGTTAGCACTGAAGTAGATGTTCTCTGACCGAAGTGTCAGATCATCAAGCCGCAGATGATTCGGATCCAGGCCTTTCGTTGCGGCGGCGCCCTGGACATCATAGCGGGCATTGTTGCCTTTGAGACTCAGGTGGTCAATGCTGATGATCCAGGGCACACCAGGGGCAAGAGACCGTTCTGCGGTGTTCTCTTTCTTGTTCGGCTGCACGACAGCGATGCTCGCGTTCTCAAGCAGGAAGTTCTTGAGCGCTATCTGGTGCGATGGCAAATCGATCTTCTCTGCAAGGAGAGTCGACGTGCCAAGGTCTGCGACGTACTGTTCTCCCGAAACTGTGTTGTCGTACGTGAAATGGACATCAGCAAGCGATAGTGCGCGCAATCTGACGTCGACGTCAGCAGACGGCGAATCATCGGGAGGTGATTCTTTTCTTTGTATGACGCTCGCACTCGTATTCGCGAGAGATAATTCGCCGATGTGGAACTGCAGCTTATCGGGATC
>DOWV01000270.1:0-1006 GCA_003519375.1 Bacteroidota bacterium | reverse complement strand
TTGTCGACCGAGGCTTTCAGGGTGCCGAGCTGGAGGCGTAGATTCAGGCCGCTCACCTCGTCATCGTAGGTCGCATGAATGCCATTGAGTCTTAATCCGCCCAACGTTATTTTCCAACCCGGGCCGGCGGATGTGTCGGGACTGCTACCGGCAGCGGTTGAATCGGAGCTGAGTGCGTCAAGGATAAAATCGAAATTGAAGCTGCTGTCTCGTGAAGTGCGGGTGATGTGGGCAGTGAGGGAGTCAATCCGGACGCCGGTCAACCTGACATCGCGCGAGAAAAGTCTGAACAGGTTTACATCCGCGGCGAGCGTTTGAATAAACAACAACGTGTCGCGCTGACGGCTTTCGAAGAATATATTGCGCAGAACGACGGAGTTCGGGAATTCAATGTCGACCGAGCCAACCTCGATGCGGGTATGTGTCTTGTCCGAGACCGATGAGAAGGCTTTCCGCACAATATAGTGCTGCACGCCGGAGAACTGCACCGCCACCACGGCGAGGATGATCAAACCCAGCATGCCGAGGAAGATCCATAGGACAATCTTGAGGGCGCGGCTGACGAAGGTCCCGGTCTTATGCTCTATCAACAAGGCGTCGGATATTTGTTCCTCCCGCGGTCAGGGTGCGCACGCAGGGAAAACCCGTTGAACAACGGACATGTCCTGCGGGAAAGCGCGTCTTTTTCAAAGTCAGACTCCGCTCTTCTCATTTGGCACGTCTTGCTGCCGCCGCAGAGGCGACCTTCTCTTTTCCTCTGCCGACCAAAGTCTTGGCGGACTCTTTGACGGTGTCGTACTCTTCAGTCACGGCATCAACGTATTCATTGAACTTGTCCTTTGCCTCTTCAGCATACTCGGCGCCTGTCCGGGCAATTCTCATTCTTGTCGCGGAACCTTTTCTCGGCGCGATCAGCATGCCCACGATGGCACCGGCGGCGGCACCTGCGAGAACACCCAGCACTACTTTTACCGGCTTCATGATTGTCTCTCCTCTGGTTGATGAA
>DOWV01000129.1:8403-9025 GCA_003519375.1 Bacteroidota bacterium | reverse complement strand
AGGACGGTAGCAGCGGGGCGAACGGATGCCGGAGTTCACGCACGGGGCCAGGTTGTCTCAACCAGAATTGCCAAACCTCTGGAACCTGCCGCCTTAGCGAAAAGTCTAAACGCACTTTTGCCGCCACAGATTGTCGTGCTGTCTGCTGAGTCTGTGGAAGACGGTTTTCACGCTAGGCATAGCGCACGTGCGAGAGTCTACCGGTATTTTCTTGCACTCAAGCATACAGCTATCGACAGAGATCACAGCTGGTACGTGGGCGGGTTCAACCTTGATCCCGGGCTTCTTGATCAATGTGCCTCAATGCAGCTTGGCGAGCATGATTTTGAATCGTTCTGCAAAAGCAACGTGGATGTTGATCATTTCCGATGCACCGTCGAAGAGTCAGCATGGTCAAGACAGGGTTCGACTCTTGTATACAGAATAAAAGCTAACCGATTTCTCTATGGCATGGTACGGGCTCTCGTTGGCACCACGGTCGAAATAGCACGGGGCCACCGACCGTTGGAGGACATGCAACGAATCCTCTTGGCGAAAGACCGGGCCCTCGCCGGTATGTCGGCTCCCGCCAAAGGGCTCTTCCTTGAAGAGATCATCTATTGAGGACTTGCAGGAAAGTTGC
>DOWV01000129.1:557-8204 GCA_003519375.1 Bacteroidota bacterium | reverse complement strand
AATATGCTGCTTAAAGATGTCCTGGTCAAATTCGGGCTCCTTAAAGCCAGTCTCTCCGAGGAAGAGTTGAAGCAGGTCCTTGAGGCAAGCACGATCAGCGGTGCGATCAACAAGACCGAGCATGAGCTCATCAAGAGTATTCTCGAATTTACCGATACGACGGTAAAAGAGATTATGGTTCCCCGGCCCGACGTCGTGGCGTTGAATATCGAAATGCCGCGCGAGGTCCTGGTTCGAAAAGTAATCGACGAAGGATATTCTAGACTCCCGGTATACCGCGAGTCCATTGACAACATTATTGGGATTATTTACAGCAAAGATCTCTTGAGCCTTCTTGAGCATCGTGATTTGATTCTGCTGCAGGATATTATCCGGCCGGCCTACTTCGTGCCTGAATCAAAGAAAATCAGCCAGCTTCTGCGCGAATTTCAGCTCAAGAAGGCGCATATCGCTATTGTCACTGATGAATATGGCGGCACGGAGGGGATTATCACGATAGAAGACATCATGGAGGAAATTGTGGGGGAAATCCATGATGAGTATGACGAGGTGAGCAAGGTGGCGGAACCGTTGCGCGATGGGTCGGCTGTGGTCGATGCCAGGATCAGCGTCAGCGAATTCAATTCCCAGTACGCCGCCGAAGTGCCTGAAGCTCCCGAATATGAGACTCTCGCGGGGTTCATTCAAAAGATCCTGGGCAGGCTTCCGGAAATCGGGGAAACCATTCCTCACAACGAGCTTCAGTTTACCATTCTCTCCAAGACTGCCCGGCGCATCAAGCAGGTGCGCGTAATCCGCACGCCCAAGCCACTGCCGACTGGCGAGTAGCGCCGAAACCTGCGGGCACTGGTTGGGAAAGAACGATCTCAGGGGCAGGAATCTCGCAAGAGACCAAAGCACATCGGAATCTTCATGAAGCAGGATCTCTTTGTCAAGATTTGCGGGATCACCAATCTTGAAGACGCCCTTCAGGCGGTTCGCTGTGGGGCCGATGCGGTTGGATTTGATTTCTTCGAAGAAAGCCCCCGGTTCATATCCCACAAACGCGCAGCTGATATCGTCAGCGCCCTCCCTGAGCACATTTCCAAGATCGGCGTATTCGACCATGCTGAGAGGAAATTCGTGCTTGACATCGTGCATCACGTCAATCTCAGTGCGGTGCAGCTATTCGGTGATGAGGGGCCTGATGATCTTGTCAACTTCGACACGAGTGTGATAAAGGCGTTTCGCGTCGGTCCGGGGTTCGATGTCGAGGTGATGAAGAACTACATCGTCGACGCATTTCTGCTCGATGCTCATCAGAAGAGTTTCGGAAGGACGGGAGGGATAGGCTTCGATTGGAACGTAGCAATCCGAGCTAAGGAATACGGCCGCATCATGCTCTCGGGGGGATTGACTCCGGAGAACGTTGAAGATGCAATTCGTTTCGTCAGGCCGTATGGAGTCGATGTGAATACCGGGATCGAGTCGAAACCCGGGAAAAAGGACCACGACTTGTTGCGGGAATTTGTCGCGCGCGCCAAGAGCATTCCCGTTTCCTACCGCGATGAAGAGGAACCTTAGAGTCTTTGCTCACGGTGAAAAACGGCTCGCGAGGCCGACCTTCGTTTCAACCCGCTGTACTTCTGCGCTGCTCAACCAATTTCTCAAAAATCTGAAGTAGTTCTTCCGCTTTATCATTCGCTGCGAAAAGTCCTGCCTGTTTCAAGCCAGCGGCGCCTAACTGTGATCTCAGCGGCTCGTCGGTGAGCACCCGGGTGAGTTGCGCGGTGATTTCCTCGAGGTCAAGTGGATCAACAAGAATTCCAGCGTCCCCGACGACCTCTGGCAGAGATGAGGAACGGGAGGCGATCACGGGCGTACCGCAGGCCATCGCTTCCAGCGGAGGAGCGCCGAATCCCTCGTAGAGCGAGAGATAGACAAACGCGGAGGCGAGCGTGTAGAGTCCGGGAAGATCGGACAGGTTCACGTAGCCGAGGAGCTTGATTTGCTCGCCCAGGTGAAGCTCATCGATCTCCTGTCGAATACTTCCAGAATACCAACCAAGACCTCCCGCCAGGACGAGGCTATGTTGCTCCCGCAAGAGATCCGGGAGTCTTGCATATGCAGCGGCCAGACGGCCAACGTTTTTTCGCGGTTCGAGTGTCCCAAGATAGAGGATGAACTTTGGCGGGAGCTTGTATCTCGCGCGTATGACGTCAAGAGTCTCCCGTTCCTTCACAGGCTGGAATTGTGCGTCAACCGGAAGATAAACGACCTTCACAACTTCCTGAGGGACGTCGTAGAAATTGTGGATGTCGAGTTTCGTAGCCAAAGAGTCGGCAAAAATGCAATCGGCGACGCGGACGGCATTCCCAACGAAGAGCCGCTGCCAGATTCGCATCTTCAGGGTGAAGGTCTCTGGAAAGTGGTACGATACCAGGTCATGGATGGTAGCTACCATGAGAGTACGGGTGTTCGAACTCTTGCTCGAGCGCGATCGATGCAGGAGAGGGAGGACATACGCCGGCGAGAAATAGATGTCGATACTGTGCCTCCGCAGAAATCTCGGAAGAGTAAAATTCTCCCACCATCGGTTCGGTCCCATGGTAGTGCTGGCGGGCAGCAGCACCTTGGTCAAGTTGGGTGCCTCGAGGGAGGGATCATCTTCGGCCATGAAGAGCGTATAGGAGTTCTTCTGGTCGATTCTGAGAAGCGATCGGACAAAGCGCTCTGCGTACACTCCAACACCAGTGCGTTTTCGAACGATGGTTCGGCCGTCGATAGCGATGCGCATATGATGCGGACTCTCAGAATCTGCTGCGTGGCTTCAGTGAAAGGAGAATGTTTTTGAGATCCCCAAGGCTCAGGGCACGCAGAAGCAAAAGTGCACCGAAGTAGAGAGCAACACTTGTGATCAAAAGGAGAACAACATGGATCTCGGACCGGAGCAGGAGAAGTGGAAGGATGAAAAGCCCGGCAAGGGATATTCGGATGAGGGCACGAATCGGAACCGCTGCGCGTAAGGTGCCTCTCATTTTGAAGAACAAGAAGACAAATCCCAGCAGCGCCGTAAGCACAATGACGATGGAGGCACCCGTCTGGGCATACATCGGCACAAGGACGAAATTCGCACCAACGTTGAAGACGGCGCTCAGAATTGTGACTTTGAGCACGAATGATTGCTGATCGATGGCACCGAGGGTATTGCCGTAGAGATTTGCAAGAAAAACAATCGGGAGAAACCACACGAGAATCGCAAGGCAGGTAGCAGACTCTGCGTACTCAGGTGCAAAAAGAAGCTGGACGATTTCCCCGGAGAACATCGTTGTCGCAACAGCAATCGGGAGGGAGATCATCGCAAGCTGAATGACGCTCCGGCGGATAACTTCTTCCACCTCCCCGGGTTGGGTCCGGTAATTTTGGCTAGCGAACGGAAATACGGCTCCTGAGATTGCGAGACCGAACATGGTCAACGGAAAGACCAGATTATACGCTGCCCGGTAGATCCCTGCCGCCTCGTCGCCGACATACTTTGAAATCAAGACCGTGTCGAAATTGAAATAGATGGCAGAGAAGATTGTCGCAAGCGCGAATGGAAGCCCGCCTCGAAAGATCGAAATCATATGAGCAAAATCGCCGACCATAATAGGGCGCGTGAACCTGGTACGGACAAGGATATGAGTGCCGGAGACAAATACGATGTTCACAACCGTCAACACAGAGAGGAGCGAGAGAAGTCCTGCATCCAGCGAGATCGAGGCCAGGATCACGATGAACTCGGCAATCCGGGCCAGAGATAGCATCCCTGTCTCATAACCGACCCGGTCTATCGCTCTGAAGAATGAGGCGAAGGTCGTCCAATAGGTGCGCAGCAGCGTTATCAACCCCGCCAGCACGACAATGAAGAACCTCTCTGTGCCGAAGACGTCGAGAATGCCGCCGGTGAGGGAGATCGCAAGGAAAACCACGAACGTAAGCAAGCCCTTCCATGAGAGGACGGCGCCCAGCTGTCGAGGAATTTCTTCCTTGCTCAACCGCGGCACTTCTCTCATGAGATACGTATCCATGCCGAGATCGCACAGCGGTATGAAAAGCGCAGTCAGCGCGAAACCGTAATTATAAACTCCGAACATTTGTGTCCCCAAATACTTCGCAAGGAGAATAAAGGACACAAAGGCGAGCGATTTCGTCAGTACGTGAAAGCCGAACAGGAGGATCGAGTTGCGAAGAACGGAGGAACTCTCGATGCGAGGTCGCCCCGGTTCTGGTGATGAAAGCGGTGTGGTCTGTTCTGCGGGGTGTTGATTGCTCTTCGTATGTTCCATCAGTCTCTGGTGATCGCAGGGAGAAAATACCGAAAATGGAAGGCTTAGTCAAGGAGCGAGCTTGAGTTTGGGGCATCGTCTCGCTATATTTGGCCAACCATCCAAGATGGAGTCTTGCTTAGTCCTGCCATTCGAATGCCTACCATCGCGATTGATGCCCGGAAGTTCTTCGACTTCGGGATCGGTATCTATATCCAAAATCTCGTTTCCACGTTTTCTTCGCTGGATACACCTTATCGGTTTTGGCTTTACGTTTCGGCGGCTCAACGGGCGAAGGTATCTGCACCGAACAACTGGGAGCTCAAGGAAGCCCGCTTTGGGAAATATTCTCCGGGCGAGTTCTTCTCATTCGGAAGGCAGGCACTGAGAGACGGTGTCGATCTGTTTCATGCGCCGCATTACACACTTCCGTCAGGACTCCATGGGAGATCTGTCGTTACAATCCACGATCTGATCCATCTAAAATTCCCTCAGTATTTCTCGTCCGCGCAACGTGCCTATGCCCGGTTCATGGTCGGACACGCCGTTCGCAATGCGGGTGCAGTCATCGCGGATTCCAGGAATACGAAAGACGACCTGGTTGAGTTATTCGGCATTGATGCAAATCGCGTGAACGTCGTCCATCTCGGGATCAGCGAATCTTTCCATCGGATGGAATCGGCACACATCAAACGATTCCGGCAGAAGCACGATCTCGAAGCGCCCTATTTGCTCTTTGTCGGCAATGTGAAACCGCACAAAAACGTTGCCACCCTTCTGAGAGCGTTCGCGCGCGTACGGCTACGATATCCTGATTTGCGTCTGGTGTTTGTAGGTGGAAGGTGCCTTCAAGATCAGGGTCTGGCTGACCTGGCTCGTGATTTGAGCGTTACGGAGAGTGTGAGAGATCTGGGCCGAATCGGCGATGAGGAGGTTCTGGGGACCTATAATGCGGCGGAGATGCTGGTTTTCCCATCTCAATACGAGGGCTTCGGTTTTCCGATTCTGGAAGCCATGGCGTGCGGGATTCCAACGGTTGTGTCCAGCGGCGGGTCGATACCGGAGGTGGCAGGCGATGCCTCGATCATCTGTGACCCCGGCGAGCCCGATTCATTTGCAGAAGCGATCGGGATATTGCTGACAGACACGGGCCGGCGAGCCCGGTTGATCAGCCTGGGTCGGGAGCGGATAAAGCAATTCACCTGGCACGAAACGGCCAGGAGGACGTTGAAGGTTTACGAAGAGGTTCTCAAGAGATGCGACGAGAACTAAGAATCGGGATATTCGGCGGGTCATTCGATCCCCCGCACATTGGTCATCTCCTGATTGCAGAGCTGAGCAGGATTGCCCTCATGCTCGACAGGGTTTACCTGGTGCCGGCGTACAAGCCTCCGCACAAGGCGGGTAATCACCCTGCGACGGCACACGATCGACTCACGATGGCAAGATTGTCCGTACGTGGCAATCGACATCTCAAGGTTTCCGACATAGAGCTGAAGCGGCGCGGCGTCTCCTACACTGTCGACACGGTCAAGTCGTTTCGCAAGAAATTCCCTGATTCCGAATTATTCCTCATCCTGGGGGGGGATAGTCTCAGGCAGTTCCATCTCTGGAAATCTCCCGGTGAAATCCTCAGGGAGGTCTCGCTGGCGGTGTATCAGCGGCCGGGACACCCGAACAAAATCAAGGGCGTACCGAGTTCGAAAGTGATCCGGGTTGAGGGTCCGCTGATGGATCTTTCCTCCTCGGATCTCCGGACAAGGATTGAAAAAGGAAAAGAGATACGAGATTTGGTCCGGGAAGGTGTGCGAAGATTCATTGAGCGCAAGCATTTATACGGTGCTTAACAAGCAGAGAGTCGAACGATGAAGACGCTAACGGCGACAGACGAGATCAGAAAGATTGTCAACACGGACCATTTCGATCCCTTCACGGTGCTCGGCGCACACCTCATGGAACGGAAGGGTATACAGGGGATCGCGATCCGAGCATTCCTTCCTGAAGCCGCAAAGGCAGAGGTGGTCGAACTTCTCGACGGTGCAGAAGTGCAGACCCACCTCATGACCAAAGTCGCCGACGAGGGGTTCTTCGAGCTGTACGTGCCTAACCGCACCATTGTGTTCCCGTACAAACTCAGGCGATACTCCGATTCCGGCGAAAGTCAGACATTTTTTGACTCATACTCATTTCTCCCGACGCTGACGGAATTCGACCTCTATCTTTTCAATGCCGGCGATCATCATCGTATTTATGAAAAGCTCGGAGCACATTTTGCGGAGGTGAATGGTGTCGGAGGAGTTCAATTTGCTGTCTGGGCGCCCGCTGCGAAAAGCGTCAGTGTCGTCGGGGATTTTAACGGATGGGACCGGCGGAAGCACGCGATGCGTGTGCTTGGTTCGTCCGGAGTCTGGGAGATATTCGTCCCCGGCTTGCCTGAGGGAGAGCTCTACAAGTTTCAGATCAAAACCCAGAATGGGCGTGTCTTCGACAAGTCGGATCCGTACGGATTCGAGATGGAGCTTCGGCCGAGTACGGCGTCGCGGGTCAATCTCCTCCGCGATTTTGAATGGCATGACGAGGCGTGGATGAAGGAGCGGAGCACATCGGATCAATTATCAAAGCCGATTTCGATGTACGAAGTTCACCTTGCTTCGTGGGCGCGTGTGCCGGAAGAGGATAATCGCTGGCTCAATTATCGTGAGCTGGCCCACCGGCTGGTGGAGCACGTCCTTGCGAGGGGCTTCACGCATATCGAGCTTTTGCCGGTCATGGAGCATCCGCTCGATGCTTCGTGGGGATATCAGGTCACCGGGTACTTCGCACCGACAAGCCGGTTTGGGCGGCCGCAGGATTTCATGTACTTTGTCGATTATTGTCACGCACACAGTGTGGGCGTCATTCTCGATTGGGTCCCGGCACACTTTCCGAAAGATCAATACGCGCTTGGCGAGTTCGACGGGACACACCTCTATGAGCACGCCGATCCCCGTATGGGAGAGCATCAGGATTGGGGCACCTACATTTTCAACTACGGAAGGCACGAAGTGCGCAACTTCCTGGTCAGCAATGCGCTCTACTGGCTGGACAAGTTCCACGTTGACGGTCTGCGGATCGACGCGGTTGCGTCGATGCTGTATCTTGATTATTCGAGAAGAGAAGGAGAGTGGATCCCAAATCAATACGGGGGCCGCGAGAATATCGCTGCGATCAATTTCCTGAAGCAGTGCAACGGCGTTGTACATCACTACTTCCCGGGCACGCTCATGATCGCAGAGGAATCGACCGCCTGGCCGGGAGTGACGAACAGCCAGCAATACGGGGGTCTCGGATTCGACCTCAAATGGAACATGGGATGGATGCA
>DOWV01000129.1:0-349 GCA_003519375.1 Bacteroidota bacterium | reverse complement strand
GGCAGAAATTCGCGAACCTCCGGGCACTGTACGGTTTGATGTATGCGTTCCCGGGAAAGAAACTGCTCTTTATGGGAGCGGAGTTTGCGCCGTGGGTGGAATGGAATCACGAGGGCTCCCTCGACTGGCATCTCAGGCAATATGACACGCACAGCGGTGTCGAACGGCTCGTCGATGCGCTGCATGCGTCTTACAAGAAGGAGGCCGCCCTGCACGAGGTTGATTTCGAATACCGGGGATTTGAGTGGATTGACTTCCAGGACAGTGCGGGAAGTGTCATCGCCTTCGAACGAAAAGCCAGGGAAAACCGTGAGCGGATCGTTGTGGTGTGCAACTTCACGCCGGTGCC
>DOWV01000031.1:2612-6205 GCA_003519375.1 Bacteroidota bacterium | reverse complement strand
TTTACACCTACAGTCTTCGACAGGGAATAGAAGACGGCTTCCTTGCTCCATATCGTGTGCATCGGGTGATCACGAGCTATGATGCAGCCGGCTGGCGGCCGAGCAAAGGTGACCTTGACCGATTTGGCCGCGAGATTCCCGACGAGGAATACCAAACAAAAGACTTTGAGCGAGTTGTTGCTTTGCGAGCGAGAACACAGGCAATTGCCAGACACTTGTCAGAATTCCTGAAGAAGTCCGATCGCTTTGCGAAGACTATGGTTTTCTGCGTCGATCAGGAACACGCCGACGAAATGCGCAGAGCGCTGAACAACCTGAATGCCGATCTTGTCCAGCAATTCCCTGATTATGTCTGTCGCGTCACCGCGGACGAAGGGGACATCGGCCGGGGTCATCTTTCCCGGTTCCAGGAACTTGAAACAACCTCTCCGGTCATACTTACGACGTCTCAGCTCCTCACGACAGGAATTGATGCCCCGACCTGCAAAAACGTGGTGCTTGCGAGGGTGGTGAATTCGATGACGGAGTTTAAGCAGATCATTGGTCCAGGAACACGCGTTCGGGATGACTATGGCAAGTACTACTTCAATATTCTTGATTACACGGGCTCTGCAACCCGTATGTTTGCGGATAAGGAGTTCGATGGCGATCCCGCAATCATAACAGAGGAGACCATCGATGATGACGGGACGGCAATCCCGACCACCTACAAAGTAGTGGAGGAGAATTCCCCGGCAGTTGCTGATGGCGACGTAGCCTACGGACCGAGAATCTCTGATGATTCTGAGGGTAAAAGAAGGAAATACTATTTCGACGGGGGTCAGGTCGAGATTTCTGCGCACCTGGTGTACGAACTGGATCCGGATGGCAAGCAATTGCAGGTCGTTACACTTATCGATTACACGGCGGACAAAATCCGAACTCTGTTCCCGTCAACGGCCGAAATGCGAAAGAAGTGGGCAGATCCCGAAGGACGCTCAGAAATCCTTGCAAGGTTGGAAGAACGGGGAATCACCTTCGAAAATCTGGCGGCTGCGACAAATCATCCCGAGGCTGATCCTTTCGACTTGCTTTGTTTCGTGGCGTTCAATGCCCCAATGAGGACTCGACGGGAACGGGCTGACCGTGTCCGGAAGGAGCGGAAAGACTTCTTCGAGAAGTATGGTCCTGACGCGAGGGCGATCCTGGATGCGCTGCTTGAGAAATATGCGGAACATGGTACGGCCCAGTTTGTCATACCCGATGTGCTGAAAGTATCGCCGATTTCGGACAAGTACGGAAACGTTATTGAAATCACGAAGCGCTTTGGTGGGGCAGAGAAGCTACGCGCGGCAGTCACTGAACTGCAGACATTGTTGTACGCAGCTTGAGTAACAAGGAGGTCCGTTGGCCAGAAAAGTAACAAAGAAGAATTCCGCACCGCTGACAACCGCACAGGCGCTTGGCTCGATCGTGAAATCGGCGCGCGATATTATGCGCAAGGACAAAGGGCTCAACGGTGACCTTGACCGGCTTCCGATGCTCACGTGGATCATGTTTCTCAAATTCCTCGACGATCTCGAGCACATTCGCGAGGAGGAATCAAAACTCGAAGGAAAGCGATTCAAGCCGACGATTGAGAAGCCGTACCGATGGCGAGATTGGGCGTCCAGCGAAGACGGTATCACAGGCGACGAGTTGATTTCGTTCATCAACAACGAAGAAGCACGGCGACCCGATGGTAAGAAAGGGGAGGGGCTGTTTTCCTACCTTCGTGGACTCCAGGGGACCAACGGCGGCGACCGACGAGATGTGATAGCAATAGTGTTCAAAGGGACCGTGAATCGAATGATCAACGGTTACCTCCTGCGTGACGTCATCAACAAGATCAACTCGATTCACTTCAATTCGACGGAAGAGATTCATACGCTCAGCCGGCTGTACGAATCATTGTTGAAGGAAATGCGGGATGCGGCGGGAGATTCCGGCGAGTTCTACACACCCCGTGCAGTGGTTAGATTCATGGTCGAAGTGACGAACCCGCGGCTCGGCGAGGTCATACTCGATCCGGCTTGCGGTACTGGTGGGTTCCTCGTAGAAAGCTATTCGCACCTCGAGAAGCAATGCAAAAAGGTTGAGG
Source organism: Bacteroidota bacterium (assembly GCA_003519375.1). Lineage (GTDB taxonomy): Bacteria > Bacteroidota > Ignavibacteria > UBA10030 > UBA10030 > UBA9647. Next base: position 4,086 of record DOWV01000031.1, on the reverse strand, counting down.
ATAGGAGGATCCTTCAGGGGAGTTCAATTCTCGGCGGGGAAGCGAAGACGTTGCCATACCTGCTCGCGCAAATGAATCTCTTGTTGCACGGGCTGGAGTTTCCCAGAATTAGTCCGGACAACAGTCTCGCGGTGCGATTGGCGGAGGTTGGTGACAGGGAACGTGTGGACGTGATCTTGACGAATCCCCCATTCGGAGGGGAAGAAGAAAGGGGCATACTTAATAATTTCCCGGCCGACAAGCAGACCGCGGAAACAGCTCTTCTCTTTCTTCAGTTGATCATGAAGAAACTGCGAAGGCAGCCTCAACCGGGACGTGCAGGAGTTGTTGTGCCGAACGGAACCCTTTTTGGCGACGGGGTCTGCGCTCGCATCAAGGAAGAATTGTTGAAGGAGTTTAATCTCCACACGATTGTGCGGCTTCCGAACGGCGTATTCGCGCCTTACACCTCCATTCCGACAAACCTTCTCTTCTTCGACAGGAGCAAGCCGACCAAGGATGTTTGGTACTACGAGCAGCCCCTTCCAGAGGGAAAGAAGAATTACACCAAGACAGCGCCAATTCAATTCGAGGAATTCGCTGACTGCATCAAATGGTGGAAGAAGAGAGGAGAAAACGAACGGGCTTGGAAAGTGCCTGCAACGGAGTTGCTGGCAAATGGATGCAATCTTGACCGGAAGAATCCGCGCGCCAAAGAAGACATTACACATCTTCCTCCCGAGCAGCTCGCGGCCAGCATTCTGGAAAAAGAACGGCGAATCGCCGAGATTATTATGAACATCCAGGAGTTGCTCGCAAAGGGTAAGGAGTCCGCATGAAGCAGACTGAGTCACGGGGGGAGCTTGAAATCTATCGGGCCGAGGATGGCCAGACCGCTCTTGAAGTGAAGCTCGAAGAGCAAACCGTATGGCTCACGCAGGAGCAAATGACGCGGCTCTTCGGCAAGGATAAGAGAACGGTATCTGAACACATACGTAATGTATTTCGCGAGAAGGAGTTACCGGAAAAGTCAGTTGTCCGGAATTTCCGGACAACTGCGCGGGACGGCAAGACCTACCAGGTAAAGCACTATAATCTCGATGTGATCATATCCGTCGGTTATAGGGTCAAATCCAGGCGTGGGACCCAATTTCGTATATGGGCCACAAAGATACTTCGGCAGCACCTTGTTGAAGGCTTCACCGTCAATCAGAAACGCCTGAAGGAACTTCAGCAGACAGTCCAGCTCATAGCATCTGTGGCGGAGCGTCACGAGCTCACAGGCGACGAAGCTGCGGCCGTGTTGCGGGTGGTAAGCGATTACACATTTGCGCTCGACCTCCTCGACGACTATGACCACCAGCGCGTTTCTCTTTCGAAGACGAGCAGAGCGAAAGCTGTGGCGGTGACATATGAAGAAGCGGGCAGCATCGTCGGACGATTGAGGGAGAAGTTCGGCGCGTCCGATCTCTTTGGCAGGGAGAAAGACGAGAGC
>DOWV01000031.1:0-2313 GCA_003519375.1 Bacteroidota bacterium | reverse complement strand
GCGGACGGGGCAAAGCGGATAGGTGACAACGCCCTTGTTGCGATGACACTGCTGATAGCCGAAAGCAAACCGACTGAGAAAGAAATCCTTACAAAGGTTGTCACGAACTTGTTGACGAAGCGGGGAGCATGAGTAAGAACTGGCACCCAGTGATGATATCCACCATACTTCGCCGGTCCAATGACACCATCGAACCGGAGGTCGGCGCAGAGTACCGCGAGATCACAGTACGCTTGTGGGGCAAGGGAGTTACAGAGCGTGGTCGGATCTTGGGAGCGTCCCTGAGCGGAAGGCGATATGTGGCGCGGGCTGGTCAATTCATTGTGTCGCGAATTGATGCGCGAAATGGCGCGATGGGGCTGGTTCCAGAGTCTCTGGAGGGAGCTCTGGTAACCAATGATTTTCCATTGTTCGATGTGAATGCCGAACTTGTCAACTCCGCGTATCTGGGATGGCTTTGCCGGACCGCTGCATTTGTTGAATTGTGTCAACGAGCAAGTGAAGGAACAACGAACCGGGTCCGATTGAAGGAAGACCGCTTCCTTGCTCTTGAGATCGCCCTTCCCCCTTTGTCTGAGCAGCGCCGCATCGTCGCGCGGATTGACGAACTGGTGGCGAAAATTCAGGAGGCGCGGCGGCTGCGCCAACAAGCTGCGGAACAAACTGCACTGTTCGCGCTTCGTGTCGCGGCTGGTTTATTTCCTAATCCAGTGGGCGAAGTCGTCGGTGACCACATCCGTTTCCAAAGTGGCTATGCGTTCAAGAGTGAATGGTTCAGTGAGGAGGGAATTCGATTAGCCAGAAATGCGAATATCGGCCATGGTAGTCTGGACTGGACCGAAACCGCGAGAATTCCGGCAGAACGGCGAAGTGAGTTTGCGAGCTTCGAGTTGGGTGAAGGTGACCTGCTTGTTTCGCTCGATCGGCCGATCATATCAACCGGCGTGAAAGTCGCCGAAGTTGCCAAACATGACTTACCAGCACTTCTTCTCCAGCGAGTTGCCCGTGCGAGGTTTCAAAGCGATAGTGTTCTACCGCGTTACTTCTTTCGGTGGCTTCGCTCACCGCTTTTCATAAATGCAATTGACCCCGGGCGGAGTAATGGTGTTCCCCACATATCACACAAAGACATCGAGAAGATTCCGTTTGCCGTCCCCGTAGTCGCCGAGCAGACCCGCATCGTGGCGGAGCTGGACGCGTTGCAGGCTGAAGTGGATGCGCTGAAGCGCCTTCAAGAGGAAACCTTAAAAGAGCTGGATGCGCTTCTGCCGTCGATTTTGGATAAGGCGTTTAAAGGGGAGCTGTGATTGCATCGTGCTGGTTCAAGGGTCCATGGCTGCAAGTTGTAGGGTCAGGAAATCATCTTGAGGAAAAATCAAATGAAAGAACTCAGAATAATCCGCGATGATCCCTCCTTTTCTCATGGTGGCTACAAGCGAGAAGAAGACGCGTTCGATCACGAAGCTTTCGCTCAAACGATTTTTCGCGTTGTCAAAGATAACGAGCCGCCATTAACAATCGGGCTTTTCGGTGGTTGGGGGCTTGGCAAGACAAGCATTATTAATCTTCTGGAGGCAAAATGCGCCGCAGAAGGCGGAAAGCACAAATTTGTGATGTTCAACGCATGGGCGTACTCAGGTGATTCGCTGCGCCGGCAATTGTTGATTTCTTTGGCAAAGGGCCTTATAGCAGATTCAGGGAAGAGAGGCATTGAGATAGAGAGATTGCGAAAACTGAACTATGCGAGTGCGCTTGAGGAAGAGCCGGGCTACTCATTGCGGGAACTGTGGGAGCGAGGAAGAGACACGGGACTATTGAGTGCCTTGAAGTCCGAGTTGCTCAGGGCCTTTGAAAACGTAAAACTTGCGCAACAGGGTATCGTCGGCATTTTTATGTCAGCAGTCCTTTTTCTTGTTGCGATTGTAATGATTGTGTATGGAGGAATTAGAAGCGAGATGGAGATCCAACGATGGGGATTTCTGTCTCTCTTCCTAGGTGTTGCAAATTTTCTGATGCCCAAGGTGGAGAATGTTTTTGTTCTCAAACGAAGGGAGATATTTGATGCAAGGCTAATTTTTCCGGAACAGTTCGAGGAAGAATACTCCAATCTCATCGATAAATTTGCGCACAATGCAGACAAAGTTGTGGTTGTCATTGATGATCTTGACAGATGCGACGCTGAGACCATAAAGAGCGTGCTCGTGACACTGAAGAATTTCATGGGCAAAGGCAAGACGGTGTTTGTTGTTCCCATGGACGATTCGTCGGTAGTGCGGATGTTTCGAGGGGAGAACACTAACATTGGCTACGAGC
>DOWV01000030.1:553-8014 GCA_003519375.1 Bacteroidota bacterium | reverse complement strand
AACGAAGAAGGACGGTTCGTCAACTACGAAGTCAGGAATGTATCGCCTGACGCATCGTTCCTTGAAATGCTCGACATCTTGAACGTCGATCTGGTGAAAAAAGGCGAGGAACCCGTTGCCTTCGACCACGACTGCCGTGAAGGAATCTGCGGAAGTTGCGGCATGGTCGTGAATGGCCGTCCCCACGGTCCTAACAGGGGCATCGCGACGTGCGAGCTGCGGATGCGAATTTTCAAGGAAGGCGAAGAAATCGTCGCCGAACCCTGGCGGGCAAAGCCGTTTCCGATAATCAAGGATCTTATTGTCGACCGTACGGCGATGGACCGGATTATGGCAGCAGGCGGCTACATTTCGTCGAAAACGGGGGCGGTACCCGAAGCCAACTCCATCCCGGTGCCGAAGCCGGCCGCGGAGGAGGCGATGGATGCAGCTGCATGCATCGGGTGCGGGGCCTGTGTGGCAGCATGCCCGAACTCATCGGCAATGCTCTTCGTCGCAGCGAAGGTTTCCCATCTCGCTTTGCTGCCTCAAGGCAAGATTGAGCGCAAAGAGCGCGTTCTCAAGATGATCGAGCAAATGGATAAGGAAGGATTCGGCAATTGCTCGAATAATTACGCCTGCGAAGCGGAGTGTCCGAAGAAGATCTCTGTGACGCACATTGCGAGGCTCAATCGGGAATTCATACGGGCGGAAATCGGATAAGACTCAAAGTTTCCTTTCGGAAAACAGCAAGCCCCGCCAGAAGCGGGGCTTGTTTGTTTTTGTCACATCTCTGTGCTTCTCATTCGTACCAATCAAGGATTGTGTAGTACCGGAGCTTTCCAATGTTCTTGGCTTTGGCGAGAGCGTCGGGGCTGTAGACGACTTTTCCATCGCTTCCAGTTCCCTTCAATTCCACGGATGCTCCGGCGTTTCCGGCAACGATGAGTCCGCCGATAATTCCTGGCGTACCTGCTGCGCCAAACGAGACAGTAGTGTTGAATCCGTCGACAATCACCAGGCCGAAAAAGTTGAGGTTGCCATTGAATTGCACGTTGCCGCGGACCACAAGAATTCCGTAGCCGGTGACTCCTCCCGTGAACTTAATCGAAAAGCTAGTATCATCGCCGGCGTTACAATAGACGATGACAGGATTCGACGATGATCCCCAGTTCTGGCCGCTGTATGTTCCCGCTGTGTTGTAAAAGTAATCTGCATTGTTTTTATAGATATCAAGGTACTCCAACGGGTCTGAGACCGATGTATCAACCTTCACCGCTGGTGAGCCGTTGATGAGCGTGCCGCCTTCGGTTGCTACGGTGCCGGAATCGGACGCCATCATGGTCGTCACACCCGGCTTATCGCCGGATCCAATAAGGTTTGTGCCGGTGGAGTCGTATGCCCGGCCATCGACGGAAGCTTTGCCGCTCAACGAGAAATGAATCGGCTGTGCCCGAATGCCGATTGCCGCATTGACAGTCGGGAAGGGCCTTGTCGAACGATATAGTCTCAGATGCATCACGTATGTCGATTCAGCATATGTGCCTCTCGTTACCATCCGGAGAGTATCGAGGTTTTCGCTCGAAGCAAGGCTGTCGAGCTGAAAGTCACCGGTGTTGAAATACGTTTTCGTATTTGTTGTCGGCGTCTCATTCTTGTCATACGTCCTGAGGGCGGCGTGGACGGCAGCCCGTGCAAGATTGCGGGCGTTCATGTATTTCAAGTACGCATACTGCGTTTGGATGGCGGCTTCATCGGCCCGGTACATCTGGAGTCCAATGAATCCCATCGCCATTCCCAGCCCGAGAACAAGAAACAATGCTGTTCTTCCCATTGTAAACTCCTAGTAGGGTTTCCCCAGATTCCGCGGGTAAATGAGTTTCTCCCACGACACGGCGTTGTAATTCGACAATCCGGTCGAAGCGTCGGTCACGGGCTCGGCGCTCTCGACACGGAACTTGACGTTGATCGAACGGATCGACTTAAGGTCATTGCCTGTCACCGGCGTGGTCATTTTCGTGTTCGACGAGTCGAAATAGGAAATGGCGAACTGCGTCATCACGAGTCGCTGAGACAACGCGCCCGATGATTGCGCGTAGCGCACAAATCTGAAATCGTTAGGGTTCATTGTTGTCGTATCCGCCTCTCCGATGTAGTAGGCAACCGAGTCGACGGCGCCGCCGAAGGTCATGGCGCCTTTGAAAGCGATCGATTGATCGTCCGCCACCGAGATCTTGGACCCCGTTACGCCATACCCTGCCTTGCTTACCTCATATTCGATCAACCGTGCAACGTAGATGGCTTCAGACTGGGTGTTCAGGTTGAATGTGTTTTGGGCCATCGTTTGATTCAGGTTCCCCTGGACGCGACCCACGGCGAGAATGAGCACGCCAAACAAGATTGCCGCTCCGACCATGTCGATCATCGAACTCATAACGGAACCCTCTTACTAGAAATACTGTCGGTAAATACTGATGTCCCTCAGAATGATCGGCAGCGAAGTCGAGCTTGTGTCGGTCGCTTTCGGGAGGTTTGGGTGCCGGACAACAACGACAACCATTTTGTAAAAGGTCGCTGTCGACGAAATTGTATTCGGAGATGTTTCGCTTACATATTTTACTGAATCTGTCACTTCGAAGTAACCAAGCCGGCTGTCCCAGACTTTCCGGGTGTACCCTTTGTAATCATCTACATCATTGAACGTCAGCTTCGATTGGAAGTCGTGGAATGTTCCCCCGGAAGTATAAGCGGAGTCGAAGCCGGTGATCGATTCTCCGCTCTCAGGTCCCAGATTGCCTGATGCTGTGATGTCGGAGTAAGCGTAAGCGACTTCGTCCAGGGTTTTCTCGTCAAAGTTCTTTTGCATCACCTCGTCGAGCATGCTTTGGCCGATCGAGAGCGCATTGAGCGTCGATTCCATCTCGAGCCCCAGGACCAGCGAGCCGATCATCGTGCGATTGACGTTCAGTGCAAGCATGGAGAGCATTGCAAAGGCACCAAGGATGAACATGATTTGTCCTGAATTCATCGAATGTCTACCTCCATCGTTGAGTCAAGCTTGTAGGATGCCCGACAGTGAATTGCATCCTTCATCAGAGCCACTTGTCTGTTCCTCTTGCAACTGGCGGAATTTGTTTTATGGCAAATCCGTCACGCCAATAAGCTATGAATCGCAGGTGACGACGGTACTTTCACCCGGCCGAACTCTTTTGAATACGCCCGTAAGACCCGGTTCCCAGTTTCACGACACCAAGATTATTCTCCAGATTAAGATAGTGCGTCAAGTATGCGGGGGGAATACGAGAGATTACTATTCTCGTGTACTAGAAATTAGTACACATAATCTGCTTGATCCACGGTATGTGCAGGAGGTTGGATTGTGACCGCGAGCACTTGTGAAGCGTTGGCTCACCCACGTCGTCGAAAATCGCTCTCACTGAGTTCAGGTGCTCGAACTGTTGCGCCTGCAGAACAGAACTCGGATGGCGCGGCGGTGGACACAGCGATTCTCAAACAACATGCCTTGCCGGAAACGGGGCTTGTTTGTTTCTGTCACATCTCTGTATGTCTCATTCGTACCAATCAAGGATGGTGTAGTACCGCAGCTTTCCAATGTTCTTGGCCTTTGCGAGAGCGTCGGGGCTGTAGACGACTTTTCCGTTGCTTCCGGTTCCCTTGAGCGTCACCGAAGCTCCCGCTTTACCTGCAACGATAAGTCCGCCGACAACTCCCGGCGTACCCGCCGCACCGAACGAGACAGTCGTGTTGAAGCCGTCGACAATGACAAGCCCGTAGAAGTTGAGGTTGCCGTTGAATTGCACGTTGCCGCGGACAACGAGAATGCCGTAGCCCGTCACTCCGCCCGTGAATTTGACCGCGAACGATGTGTCGTCACCCGCATTGCAATAGACGATCACGGGATTTGACGACGAGCCCCACGTCTGCCCGCTGTAAGTCCCAGCAGTGTTGTAAAAGAAATCTGCACTGTTCTTGTAGATATCGAGATAGTCCGACGGATCCGCGACTGTCGTATCGGTTTTGACAGGCGGATTGCCGCTGATATTCGCTCCGCCTTCAGTGGCCACGGTGGCGGAGTCTGCTATTCTCATCGTCGTGATGCCCGGTTTGTCTCCCGAGCCGATCAGGTGAGTGCCCGTTGTGTCGTAAGCGCGGCCATCGACGGACGCGTGGCCGTTGAGGGAGAACGAAATGGGCGCGGCGCGGATGCCGATTGCCGCTCCAACGGTCGGAAATGGTCGTGTCGATCTGTGCAGCTTCAAACGCATGACATATGTCGATTCGGCGTACGTTCCTCGCGTGATCATTTGAAGCGTATCAAAGTCTGCGCTCGGAGCAAGGCTGTCGATTTGAAATGTTCCGTTGTTGAACCTCGTCTTGACCAGAACCTCCGGAGTCACGTTTTTGTCGAACGCCCGAAGTGCCGTGTGCACTGACGCCCGTGCAAGATTGCGGGCGTTCATATACTTCAGGTACGCATACTGTGTTTGGATCGCGGCTTCATCGGCCCGATACATCTGGAGTCCGATGAATCCCATTGCCATCCCCAGCCCGAGAACAAGAAACAATGCTGTTCTTCCCATAATAAGCTCCTAGGAGTTCAGGTGAAAAGCGGCGCCACCAAAGGCACAAAGGACTGAAGGAGAAAAAACCAATCTTCATACTTTGTGACTTCGAGACTTTGTGGCAGATCTCATGTTTTCAGCCGAGATCCTAAAAAGGTTTCCCCAGATTTCGTGGATAGATTAATTTCTCCCACGTCACCGCATTGTAGTTCGACAAACCCGTGGAAATATCCGTCACAGGCTCGGCACTCTCAACCCGGAACTTGAAATTGACGCCACGGATCGCGTTCAGGGCTGTGCCGGTCACTGGTGAGGACATTCTCGTGTTCGAGGAGTCAAAATAGGTAATGATGAACTGAGTCATCACGATCCGCTGCGACAGTGCGCCTGAGGATTTCGCGTAACGCACAAATCTGAAATCGTCGGGATTCCTGGTGGTCGTGTCCGCCTCTCCGGCAAAGTAAGCAACGGAGTCGACGGGGCCGCCGTAGGTCATGGCGCCTTTGAACGCGATCCTTTGAGAGTCCGCGGTGGAAATCTTCGACCCCGTTACGCCATACCCGGCTTTGCTCACCTCATACTCGATCAGGCGCGCGAGAGAGACGGCTTCGGACTGGGTATTCAGGTTGAAGGTGTTTTGGGCCATCGTTTGATTCAGGTTCCCCTGTACACGACCAACGGCGAGAATGAGCACGCCGAACAAAATGGCCGCGCCGACCATATCTATCATCGAGCTCATGCAAGATCCCCCCGCTAGAAATACTGTCGATAGACGCTCACGTCTCTCAGAATTATCGGCATCGATGTCGTGCTTGTGTCGGTGGCCCTCGGAAGATTTGGGTGGCGAACGACCACAACGATCATCTTGTAGAAGGTGGCAGTGGACGATGGCGCATCCGGTTCTGATTCTTTTACGTACTTGACAGAATCAGTCACTTCGAAGTATCCCAGACGGGTGTCCCACACCTTCCGTTCGTATCCTTTGTAGTCGTCGACATCATTAAACTTCGATTTCGACAGGAAGTCGTGAAACGTCCCGCCGGATGTATAGGCCGAGTCGAAGCCGGAAATCGCTTCTCCGGCCCCCGGCCCCAGACTGGCGGGTTGAGTAATGTCGGAGTAACTATAGGCAATCATGTCAATAGTCTTCTGATCAAAATTCTTCTGCAAAACCTCATCGAGCATGCTTTGTCCGACCGAAAGTGCATTGAGTGTCGCTTCCATCTCGAGTCCCAAAATGAGCGAGCCGTACATCGTGCGATTGACGTTTAATGCGAGCAAGGAGAGCATGGCGAACGCTCCCAGGATGAACATGACCTGACCGGTATTCATAAAATCCCCTCCCTTCACTTACTAGAACCAGCCGTATCATATTTGGCAATCCGGAGGCCCCGCTTTATACCGCATAAGGTATTCCATCGTCTCGGACGCCGAATTTTGCGTGCGGATGCGCGTTCACAGGGATAGAGAATTGTAGATTGTACAATTGAACCTGCGAAATAAGGTCGCTTCGGTAAAAAGGACAATAGACAAAAGCTGGCACGCAGGATTCTGGGTGAGCTGAGTGCGCCCGATAAGAATCACCTGCCTCAGAGAGCTTGAATCATGATCTCTGGCGCGGCATAGTCGTGCCGATTACCTGACAGCTTGCAGTGATGACGAGGAAGTATCGGGGAAGAAGGGGGGAGCGAAAACTTTCGTGCGACGTGTGAGTTAGCGCTACGTGACCACCGTGCTAGATCCACGTGCGGTTGCCCCTGTCGATGGTGGGTGTCACCGGGAAGCGGGATGGTGTGCGGCTGCGTGGGTACTACGGGATGAGTCCGTGTTCGACGGCATACCGGGTTAATTCTGAATCATTGTTCATTTTCATTTTTTCGAGAACTCGACTGCGATAGGTATAGACAGTTCCTTTGGCGAGACAGAGGTCGTGTGCAATCTCGTCTACTTTGCGGCCGGACGCAAGGAGTCTGAAAATCTCGAACTCCCGCCCGGAAAGGAGGTCGTGAGGCTGGCGGGGGGCACCAGAGCGGAGATCCAGGGCCATGATTTCTGCGAACCGGGGACTGACGAACATACCACCGGCAGCGACTTTCCTGATCGCTGCAACCAACTCACGCGGCGCGCTCTCCTTTGTGACATAGCCGGCGGCGCCCAGCTTGAAAGCATGAGCGGCATAGCGCTCCTCGGGATGTATGGTGAGCATAATGATTCGAACACCACGATAGTGTTCGCGAATGTCCCCAATCAGGTCCAGTCCGTTCTTCCCCGGGAGCGATATATCGAGCACCACGACATCACAAGGTTTCTTATGAAGGGTGGCAAGCAAGTCGTTGCCATCAGCCGCTTCCGCGACGATGGTAATGTCCTGCTCTTCGCGCAAGAGGCTTTTCAAACCTTCCCGAATGAGTGGGTGGTCATCAATGATAAATACTCTGATCATTTCATTCGCCTGTCAGCCATTGTGACGGTTGTTTCTCTTCCACCCCATGGTATTTGAATATTCTCGTGTGTTCTTCTTATTCACCGCAACTCCATTGTTTTTCCGCTCTGCACCTGATGGTGTTGAGTTCGATGGAAGGTCCTCGGGGCAGTTGCTCACTGGTCGGCGAATCCCACACCGCTTAACAAGAATAGAGAAAAACACAGTGACATTCAAGGTGGCGGTGGATCCTCACGGGTTTTTCCGCGGGCGCTATTTGACAAGGCACATACTTCGGCTCCTTGCTGCACCCTCGAAGGTCAAACGATACATGTAGACTCCGCTCGCCAGACGGGATGCGTCAAATGAGGCGACGTGCTGACCTTCTGTCTGCCAGCCCTCGACGATGGTCGCGACGTCTTGTCCGATCGAGTTGAACACCGAGATCCGCACGGCGCCGGCCTTCGGCAAGAAATA
>DOWV01000030.1:0-374 GCA_003519375.1 Bacteroidota bacterium | reverse complement strand
TGGAGGGAGGCGCGCTGGTCGGAAGCGAGAATCCTCGGGTTGAGAGCATCGTCCCGATATCACCTGAAATCCAGACCAGTGAGTCGTTGACGACCTCGAGCCCATAGAAGCTGTATGTTGTCAGGCCGAAGACGGATTCCCAGCTCGTGCCCCGGGTTGTGCTGTGGAGGAGAAGCCCGTTGTCGCCTACGGCCCAAAGAGAGTTTGATGAGGTTCCAGTCACGACGTAGACGTTGAGGGGCGTCCCAAGGGACGTTCTGCTCCACGACGAACCGCCGTCCGCTGTCGACAGGATGATGCCGCTTGCTCCGGCGCAGAAGCCGGTGCGAGAATCCAGGAAGCTGACGTTGAACAGAATCGTCGAAACGCCGCTC
>DOWV01000339.1:4745-5830 GCA_003519375.1 Bacteroidota bacterium | reverse complement strand
CTGCTTGCACTTGTTCTGGTAGCCAGATTCAATTTGCAGGCTCAGACGTCGCAACCCGAGCCGCCGGGCAAGTTTTCTTCCTGGCTGCCGTACCAGGCCATCCCGGGCATGATGGTCATCTCGCATCCCGGTGATATTCCTTTCGCGTTCGAGTGGGAAGCGACTCCGCTTCTGTACTCATTCGGCATGACCCGAAAAGTCTCACCATGGCATTCCATGTTCGTGCTCCCGCCGGCCCGGTTTACCGGGTCGATCGAGCTGAAAGTGACGGGACAATTCTCCACACGAAAGACTGGAAGCTCCTATTTCGGCAGTTCGGCCCAGCTCATCGGGCACATTCCTTTGATCGAACGCGGAGAGTACCTCGGCCTGAACGTGGGACTGGCAAAGTACGCTTTTGCCGGTTCGTCGCCCTGGTTCAAAGTGCTCGGCGTGAGCACGCTGTTCGGCTTTGTTGAATTCAACTTCAAACACAGCTCTGATCCTGTGATGTGGATGGGAACCGTTGAATTACGATTCTTTTAGCCCGTTGTCTAAGCCCGCCTTCCTTTGAAAAGAATTAACCGCCAAGATCGCCAAGAGGATTACGCCTCCACGGAGCAACGCCAAGAATCGACTTCAGAATTTTCTTGGCGGCCTTGGCGGTTTGCCTTTTGCATTTACATCTTCCTGCTGACATTTTCGGGCTGCGACAGTCTCGTGTCGCGTTTCTTTTTCAAATCGATGTCGCAGATTTCAGAGCCGACCCTTCCGATTGAAAACAAGATCGCCTCTCCCCTTCGCCCGGATGTCGGACTTTCCGTTTTGTGGGTCGGTCATGCAACCGTCCTTATTCAAATTCATGATAAGGTCATTCTCACGGACCCCGTTTTCACCAAAACCATCGGTCTTGTGGCAAAACGGCTGATGGATCCGGGTCTCGACCCGGATGTGATTACTCGCCTCGACGCCATCCTCATTTCTCACATTCATCTCGATCACTTCGCGTACGGAAGTCTTGACATGCTTCCAAGATCGGCGAGTCTTTATGTCCCGTCCGGAGGCATCCCCTACACACCGGAGTTCGGTTTCTCCGAGCTTCATGC
>DOWV01000339.1:0-4560 GCA_003519375.1 Bacteroidota bacterium | reverse complement strand
AGCACTTCGGCGGCCGGTACGGATTTGACTCGGCATGGAATTTAGAACCGACGTGGACAGGTTACGTCATAGAATACCGCGGCACGACGATCTTGTTTGCCGGTGATACCGGTTATCATCCGGATTATTTTAAGGAGATCGGACGCCGGTTCCGGATCGATGTCGCTCTCATTCCCATTGCCCCCATCGAACCACGCGCCTTCATGAGCCGCGTCCATACCGATCCGCCCGAGGCTCTTCAGATATTTGAAGATGTCGGTGCGAAGATCATGATTCCGATTCACTACGAGACATTCTTCCAGGGCCTGGAACCCGAGGCGTCGTATGCGAAGAGTATTTTGCAGAAACTGATCGCCGAAAGAGGTTTGTCGGACCGGGTGAAAATTCTCGAAATCGGCGAGCAAATCATCATCAAAGAATAGGTGAATACCCCTTATGGGCAGGAGAACGAACCGCAGTCCTTTCTTTCTGGCCGCTTGTTGTCTTGCGTCCCTCTTTGTTTCATGCAAATCCTCCCAGATGGTTGTCGGAGAACGCCCGGATCAGGTACTCCAGCAAAACCTTGAGACGCTTGTCAAAGGATTTAAAGGGGACGTCGGCCTCTACGTGCGGCACCTCGGAACCGGGCAGACGGCAGCCATACAGGCTGATACGCTTTTTCCCACGGCGAGCATGGTGAAGGTTCCCATTCTCTGCGCCGTCTTTGATAAAATTGAGAAAGGAGAATTGAAGTACAATCAGCAGTTGTTGTACCGGGATTCCCTGAAGTACGACGATGGTATCACCGGTTCGTTCCGGGATAGCACAAAAATCCAGCTGTCTGAAATCGTCATGCTGATGATCACGCTCAGCGACAACACGGCCGCGCTCTGGCTTCAGCACCTGGCGGGAACCGGAACAACCATCAATGAATGGCTGGAGAATTACGGGTTCCACCAGACGCGCGTCAACTCGCGCACGCCCGGTCGGGAAGCACAAAGAAGAGTGTATCAGTGGGCACAGACAACGCCCCGCGAGATGGCAACACTCTTGACAACGATCTTCCAGGGGCGTGCTGTAAGCCCCGCCGCGAGCGAACAGATGTTCCGCGTACTCTCAAAACAATACTGGGACGCAGAAGGACTTTCTCAGATTCCACCGACTGTCCACGCAGCAACGAAGAATGGGGCGGTCAACGCTTCGAAGTCAGAGGTCGTTCTGGTCAACGCCCCTTCGGGTGACTACGTGTACTGTGTGATCACCAAGAACCAGCAAGACCAGCGCTGGGAGGACGACAACGAAGGCAACGTCATGCTGCGCAGGGTCGCGAGGATGCTCTGGAAGTACTTTGAGGCGGAATCGACCTGGAAGCCCTCACCCGGAAGCGAGAAGTGGGCGAAGTAGCGGCCTTCCAGGCGCGTTCCCTTTGGCGGTTGATCCATCTTGGCACCATGGAAGCTCAGGATCTCTAGCACCGCATTGAATGTGAACCCCGCTTTCGTTACCATGGGATAGGAATCATTCCCCCCGCTAAGTTGTTATTATATTTGCCGTTTAACGGATCTCATCCACCTCCTCCGGGCATCCATGCCGCCACAGGCAAATCAAGATCCAGTGTTTCGTTCTCTTGAAGACGAAAACAGGCGGCTCAAACGCGCAGTGGAAGAGTTGTCGGTCCTTAATGACCTTGCCCGCGCCATCGGGGCATCGCTCAATACACAAGAGATTATCCAAACGATTGTCCGCCGCTCGCTGCGCGCGGTCGGTGCCGAACAGGGTGTGATCACGCTCGTTGAGGAACAATCCGAGCAATCGATGAAAACACTTGTCCGGACGATGGCTTCGTCGAGTGAGCAAGAGCATTTTCACTTCAGCCAGGCTCTTCTCGGATGGATGCACCTCAACAAGAAGCCACTCGTCATCAGTGATCCCAGGTCCGATGAACGGTTTCGCGGAATTCCCTGGGACGATTCGGTCCGCTCGCTTATTTCGGTACCGATGATGGTCAAATCGGAGTTGCGCGGCGTTCTGACCGTCTATAACAAAAAAGACGGAAAGCCCTTCGCCGACGATGATCAGCGTTTGCTGGCCATCATTGCTGCTCAATCGGGTCAGGTGGTTGAAAACGCCCGCCTGAACGAGCAGGAACGGGCGTTGATGAAGATGCAAGAGGAGTTAAGGCTTGCAGCGCGGATCCAGACAGAGTTACTGCCGCACACGCCACCCGTCATCCCTGGCTACGAAATTGTCGGCAGGTCGATCCCGGCGCAGGAGGTTGGCGGCGACTACTATGATTTCATACCCATCGACGAAAATCGATGGGCATTCTGCATTGGCGACGTTACGGGCAAGGGCCTTCCTGCTTCGCTCCTGATGGCCAATCTCCAGGCCACGCTGCGCGGACAGACAACTCCCTCGGTGGGACCCAAAGCGTGTCTTGGGAGATCGAACCAGCTGCTTTTTCAGAGCACCAGTCCCGAGAAATTCGCCACATTGTTTTACGCGATCCTTGATGCTCGCGAACACCGGCTCTGCTACGCAAATGCAGGTCACGAAAACCCTTACCTCTGCTGCAGCCGCTCGGAGACGAAGCGACTGAAAACCGGCGGCATCCCGCTTGGCATGTTGCCCGAGTTTCCGTTCGAAGAAGAGTCGGTTTCTCTTGATGAGGACAGCCTCATCGTTGCATTTTCCGACGGTATCACTGAAGCGATGAATGCCCGGGAAGAGCAGTTCGGTGAGGAGCGCATCGCGGCCGTCATCGATCAACACAAGAACGCGCCTGTATCAGAGATCGTCGATCACCTCGTCGCGGCCGTCAAGAAACATGCCGCAGGCCACCCCCAATCCGACGACATCACCGTCATCGTCGTGCGACGAAAGAAACTGTAGAATTTATCCCGGGTCTGGAAGAGATCGTCCGCCATGCGGATATCTCATGCTGAAACGTGATTCTCGTTAGCAGCAAGTGCCGGACATTGACAGGAGCAGGGTTTCATGACCGGATTATCGCTTCAGAGGCTTGTCGAGAGAGCCGACACGGAGACAGAAATCTGCAAGTCAGATCTCCGGGCGGGAGACTATGTGTTCGTGGCCACGTGCAATTCGCTCTACACGATTATGGCGAAGGGCGCAGGCACATACCGTGTTTCGGGCGGATGGTTTGACAGACAAGGTTCATCACCGCTGACAATTTCCATTTCGGGGTGCACCTGGGGCGGCAGCTCAATCAAGGTGAATGTGGTGGCCTCGTGCGGACTTTGCCTCGAATTTGGAAACCGGCTTGTCACAAGCCCGATACAGAAGATTATTGTTGTACGCCGGGAATGCCTGAGCTAATCAGCGTCGCTTCATGAAACGATCAATGAGTTTGAGTACTTAGACCTGAGGAGGATTGTTCTATGACCACCGTACGAAACATATTGCAGACAAAAGGACCCGAGGTATGGTCTGTTGAACCGGAAACTCCGGTGATGATTGCCCTGAAAATAATGGATGAAAAGAATATCGGCGCGCTGGTGGTGGCGCGGGCGGGTTCCGTGCTCGGAATTCTTTCGGAGCGCGATTACGCGCGCAAACTCGTTTTGAAGGGAAGAGCCACGAGCGACGCTACGGTTCAAGACCTTATGACACCCACAGTCATCACGGTAACACCAAGCCAATCGATGGACCGCTGTATGGAGTTGATGACAAGCAAGCGGATACGCCATCTTCCGGTCGTGGAGAACGATAAACTGATCGGACTCATTTCCATTGGCGATGTCGTCAAAGCGGTCATCTCAGAGAAAGAGGATTTGATCAAGCAGCTGGAGAACTATATCACCGGTGCGCGATGAATTGAGTGATCGGGCGATCGGACCATCGGGCCAAACCAATGAACTAACTAACCAACCCGGGTCAGTCTGTGCACTTATCGTTTCTTGGCGGAGAGATCTGCGAGTGCGTCCGCGAGGATCCCAGACCATTCACGATCAAAGATCCCGCGATGCCACTGGAAACCGGAACCGGCAAGAAAACCGATGATGATGTTGCCGACGTCCTTTTTGTGAGCCTCAAGGTAGTTCGGGTCGCGCTCCAGATTCACCATCAGTTTTCGAATATAGACAACCGCCGGAGGCTTCAGAAGTGAGAGAACGGCTTCTTGTCTTGGTATGGTGGCCATGAGGATGGTTGGTTTCTGGACAAGGGTAGGGGTTCTTCAGTTCAAAATCAATTACCACATGCATCAGGCGCAATCGAGTCAAACCGGAGAAACGACGTGACGATCAGCGAGGAACGACGCGGCAATATCGGCATCCTGAGCATCAAAGGCTCCTTTGCCGGGAAGCCGGGAGCATCCTTTTTCGAACGAACACTCTTCGATCTGCTCAAGGACGACATAGTCTGTATCATTCTGGATTTAGGCGAGTTGAAGTTCATCGACAGCGCCGGTCTTGGCGCAATGATATCAGCGATGGTCTCCGTTGGAAGAAAGGAAGGAGCGCTCAAGCTTGCCGCCGTCCGGGGTGATGTCCAGAGAATAGTCACGAGCATGCATCTCGATCAGGTATTCGAACTCTATGAGACTGTTGAACAAGCTCA
>DOWV01000238.1 GCA_003519375.1 Bacteroidota bacterium | reverse complement strand
CGGATACCAATGCACTGTGCCACGTCGTGCTTCTGTCTTCTGTCTTCTGTCTTCTGTCTTCTGTCTTCTGTCTTCTGTCTTCTGACCTCTGCCTTCCGACCTCTGACTCGCTACTCCCTACTGCTTACTCCCTACTGCTTTCCGATAGCTCTCCGGTGGTCCCAAATAACTCGGCCGAACATCCCCCAGGGATACAATCAGCTTCTGCAGCACAACGCCCGGATCGACCATCCAGAATTTCAGAACGTGCCAGCCTGGTTCATTGATGCGGTGCCAAGAGGCCTGCTCGTTCGTATTTGTGCTTACCCAATATTCCCAGAGCCGGTTTGAAGTCTTCGCGTGGATATTGACAATCTGCGGCGGCTCATCATCGAATGAGATACCGTACCGTAACCCCTGGTTGTTGTGAAAATTGAGCGTCGGCGAAAACAAAGCCCGAACCATCAGATCCCCTTTGCTCTCCAGATACACCCGGTATTCCAATCGGGGTGAATTGCCACCAGGAGTCTGCACGCCGGATGTTACAGGCATCGGAGTCATCCCCGACAACGTACGCCCCAGGCCGGGAATGCAAAGCCAGGTGATCGGGGGTTTTCCGATCGCCTCGCTGAAGTGCTCGGCCTCGATCGAGACGTACCGATCCGCTTCTACAAAACCCCCAACGTTGTCATGCTTCGGCAATTTCAGATTGTTGATCTCCGCATAGACCACGACGCTGCTCTCGTTCGGACCGCTGATGTTAATGGGAACCCGGTGTTTACCGGGGGGCACTTGTTTCCAATCGATCGAGAGTACCAGTTGTTGTTCAGTCGCGACGTTCCCCCGCGAAGGGCTGATACGGATCCAGTTCTTTCCGGCGCGGCATGAATAGCTGAATGGGATTTTCCCCCGGTTGAAAATCTCCATGTACCGGGTTGGCGCACCGTACGGATTGAATTCGGGGAGCACCGCATCGCTGTCTTCCGCCGGCCACCAGTTCATCGACCCTTCGATCGCAACGCCCATCTCAGCCCTGTCCGGAACCCGAATTGTGCTGACCGCAGGCATCGAGTTATAATCCGGCTGCTGCCAGTATGTGTAGCCGATGTGCGTCTGATCCATGAAGTGGTTCCACTTGCCGCCCGCCAGGCGATGGTTGTAGTGGTAGGTGATCAGGGAGTCCTCATCGTACAGTTTCCGCGCCCGCTCGGCGAAGCCGTTCGCAGAGGCTCTTCCCTGTTTTGCGTAGAGCCGGTTTTTCGCGACGGTCACATATAAATCATTGAGATTGGAGCATGCCTCGACCGGATGAAGAACCAATTGATAGAAAGCATCCCTGTAGCTCGCCGGGAGCTGGGTGGAAATGCGCTGAGCCTTCCCCAGGAGCGCCTTGTAATCGGAAACGACTGCTTCCGCCTCCCCGTAATTGACGAGGCTGTAGGTCTCAGGCGAAAGGAGCTCCGGTTTTCGGCGGGAGTTGTATCGAGTGTAGGCGGTAACGATTTCGGCAATCTCTGCCGCGTATTTCGGCCCGAACTGTTTTTCAGCCCACTTTCGGGTGTACTCCGGCAGCCGCTCTTCAGGCCACGACTCGGGATTCCACGCATAGTCCAGAAAGAACTGGGTGGGAAATTCCATCGGCTTGATATCGCCCACATTGACGAGCCAGATTTTTTTGGCACCATAGCGATACGCCAGGTGCATTTGCTCCCACACTCTCGAGATCTGATTCGTGTTGAGCCATTTGTAGTTTCTCGGCCCACCGACATAGTCAAAGTGATAGTAGATGCCGTACCCGCCCGAGTGCGGCTTGTCGCCGGGTTTCGGGAGCTTTCGAATATTCCCCCAGTTGTCGTCGCAGAGGAGAAGCGTCACATCATCCGGCACTCGCATGCCTTTGTCGTAATAGTCCTGGACCTCTTTATACAAGGCCCAAACCTGCGGGATGGTCGTGATATCTTTTCCCGTCACATCGCCAAGAATCTGGCGCTGATCCTTCACGATTCTCTCCAGCAGGGCAATGTTGGATTGCTCAGACATCGGTTCATCCCCGTCACCGCGCATCCCCAGCGTCACAACACTCTCGTACGAACCCATCCTCTTGATGCCCTGCCTCCAGAAATCTCTCAGAACAGAATCATTCTTCTCGTAATTCCAGGGCCCTTTGCCGTACCTACGCCACTCGTCGTGGGCGCGCATCATCGGCTCGTGATGAGAGGTGGCAATCACGACGCCATATTCGTCGGCCAGTTTTGGATTGAGCGAATCATCGTCATAGAACGCCCTCCCCCACATCGCCGGCCAGAGGTAGTTGCCCTTCATCCTGAGGATGAGCTCGAATACCTTTTCATAGAGCTTGTGGTTGAATCCGCCAAATTTCTCAAATGTCCAACCGGATAGAGCAGGGGCCTCATCGTTGATGAAGATACCCCGGTATTGGACAGCCGGTTCCCCCAGCGTGTATCGGCCTTTGCGAACAAAGAGGTTTGGGGTGGTTTTCACCGGCACATCCGCCCACCAATACCAGGGCGAAACACCGATGTTCCCGCTCAGGTCATACACTCCGAAAACTGTTCCTCGTTTATCGCTTCCGGCGATGACCAGTACCCGCTCCACACCGGGAAAAGGCTTCTCCACAACCTGTATGAGAAACGCCTCCCATTTACCCTTTATGCCCTCCACGTTGATTGTTCCGTCTTTCACTAACGCATCGATCAGGGCGCTTTTCCCAAGCGTCCCGACGAGGACAAATTCTTTCGATTTCGGAGGTGAATCCAGAGAGATTGCTGGTTCCGTATGTGAGACACGGAGTATATCCGCTTGAAGGTCCCGTATGACGCGGGCGACGGCTGGATAGTCCTGGGAACTGATCACCAGGGGAGCCGAGCGGCCCGATGCTGAAAGTGTAAACGCCCCGGCACTTTTCTGAGTCGAGACATAAGAACCTTTCGATCGGGAGGACAGATCCTGTTGGCCGGAGAATAACGGGGCGAAGAAGAGTACGAGAAGGACAAATGATAGGGTACCGCGCAGGGGAGCAATTTTTTGTCTACCGGCGGCGGCTGTCCTGAAACCTGTTTTCATCGGATTCTCAATTCTTTTGAAGTGCATCCCCGGAAGATTGTGCCCAGAGAGTAACTGCGCCTCTAGCGTTGTGCGTCCGGACATTCAAATACCGGTTGACCGGCTGGCTTGTAGATTCTGAAATTGCCGCTCACTTGCAGCAACCCCATCATGTAAAGGAGTCCGTCGTAGTACCGGTAGTGGCCTCTCGGCACCGGCGTGTTCCACAAATCCTCGACAAACTCTTTGCGGTTCGCGTTGGTCGAGGCCAGACATGCGACCGCGTTCATCGCAACTAGTCCTGCGCTGTGGTCCTCCGCCAGTTTTTTCCCTTCGAGGGTGAAGAGACTCCCATACGTTTTCACTCCCTGCGAGTGAAAGAAGCTCAGGAGCCTGTTGCTTTGAGTCACAGCCCATGGATCTCTCGCGAACCAATCATAGTCCAGGGCGACATTCATGGCGACGCGCCATGCATCGTAGCGAAAATCGTCGCTCCCTCCGCCGAACCGGTTGATGGGCGAGCCGTTGAAGCGTGCATAGTCGGGCATGAGACCGGTTGAAGAGTGAGCCGCCCTCTTGAAGAACGAACGGCTGGTTGACGCCGCGTCGCACCAGAACCGGTTGTTTTTGTTGGCCCAGCGCGCCCAGAGCTCATAATAGTGCGGAAGGTGGTACGACGGGTCGGTGAATCCGGACGCTTCCGCCGATGGAACGAAGACAACCTGCTTTTCTTTCGCATTGAACATGTTGGTGATGCGGCCATCGCTCCAGGGCTGTCCCTCTTTGCCGAGCATCGCATCAAGGATTACCTGTGCCTCAGCCTTGTAGTTGAACATTCCTTCCCCGTCCCCCCACCGCGCTGATGCAAAGAAGAGTGAGGTCACGATCCATTCTTCGCCGTCCGATGCGGCGGTCGAATCGATGACGGAGCCGTTCCGCCTGCAGTGCCATGCGAAATACGTTTTGCGCGGTTCTGTGCGATGCTGCATGAAGGTTTTCGCCCACTTCCAAATCCGGTCGAATTCAGCTTTTTTGTCGAGCTGGACTGCGATCATCATTCCGTACGAAATGCCCTCGGACCTGACGTCGTCATTGTGAATATCCAGGACATACGCTTTGTCCGGATCAACCGGATAGTAGACTCGTTCGGTGGAATCGTGGCCGTAAAAGATCTGCCTGAAGGCTATGTCCATGCGGGACTTCACTTCCGATTCGCTCTTGCCGAGGAGGTCCTTGAACAGATTCTGATAGTTCCCGGTATAGTAGGCACCTCGCCTGTCAGACGCTGACGTTGAGTCGGCAACGCCCGGCACGGTCCTCGCCGCCGGGCTCAGGCAGAGACAGAGGAGCAAGATCAGGTACTTCGTGCCTCGTGAGGTTCTCATCTTCGCGCTCTGGCTGGGTATGCCCGGCTCGTGTGTTTAATGGGTTTAATGACTATTGAACCGTTTCAATAATATAGAGAGAGTTACGACAAAAAGGCAAGAACAAAAGGGGGCACGAAACGGACGATCGATCTCAATCACGTTGCATAAGTTTGCGGAGGACAATCAGGCCATCGGACGGGGTCGTTGGCTCTTCCCCGCCTGATAGAAGGTAGTCAAGAGGAGAGTCGGGATCAACGTCCGGACACGGAAAGAACCGGGGACGCATGACATTGGTATCTGGATGCTCGTTCGCCATGTTGTAATTTAAATCGCTTCAAGAGTCCACCGAGATTTCTTTCTTCGGAGAGTTGTCTCAATTATTGCCATTTATCAGGGAATGGAGAATCATAAGACCCAAGCAGGCTAGCACAGAATCGCTCATGGCTTCCGCAGTCGATCCGGCTCAACAATTCTGTTTCATTCAATGACCAAACATATTGATTTTATGCTCAATAACAGCAATATTGAGTTCAATGAAAAATTAAACCGTTTCAATTCTAGGCATTTTGTCCGAAAGCGATTATCAGCGAATGAAAAGGATTACGATCGACGATGTTGCGAGGAAGGCAGGAGTCTCCAAGGGAACTGTCTCAGCCGTCATCAATGCCAAGGATTCGGTGAAGCCGGAAACGAGGGACCAGATTCTCGAAGTCATGAGGGATTTGAACTTTCGTCCGAAGGGCGTTGCGAGGAATTTGAGGAATGGGGGGCACGACAAGAGTATCGGTCTGATCATCAAAGATCTCAACTATCCGTTTTACACGTCAATCGCCACCGGCGCCAAAGAGTACGCGGACACCAAGGGGTATTCCGTCATCGTCACGAGTTCCGCGGACAACCACGAGTATGAAGAAAGGCTGACGCATCTCTTCTCCGCCAAGGATATCAAAGGCACCATCATTGCTCCGACGCTCGAGGGGACGGCAGAAATCGAGCACCTCTTCAAGCTGAAGAGAATCAACTATCCCTTTGTGCTGCTCGAGGATGTCAAGGGGATTCAGGCGAACGTCGTGGCAATCGACAATCTGCGGGCGATCAAAAAGGCGGTCAAGTACCTGATCGACAGCGGGCACACAAAGATCGTGCATTTCGCAGGTCCCCCCCATTCATCGCATACGCTGGAGCGCATTGAAGGATTCCGGCATGCGTTCAGCGAGA
This sequence comes from Bacteroidota bacterium, assembly GCA_003519375.1. Lineage (GTDB taxonomy): Bacteria > Bacteroidota > Ignavibacteria > UBA10030 > UBA10030 > UBA9647. The sequence goes on along the minus strand of DOWV01000238.1, from coordinate 1,024 downwards.
GCACCCTTGTGTTTCACAAGGACATGATTGTTCCGATCGGATCCCACTACGAGGAGAGTTACCGCAGAACGAAGGAGTACTTCGGGAGCAGGAAAAAGGAACACTATCCGACTGCGATCGTCTGTTTCAATGACCAGCAGGCGCTTGCCGTGATGACGGCACTCATCGAACTCTCAATTAAAGTTCCCGATGACATTTCCATCATCGGCAATGACGACATCTATTACGCCAGGATTTACCCTGTGCCACTGACGACCATCCGTGCGCCGCAACAAGAAATCGGCAGGAGGGCTGCAGAGATCCTGATCCGGAATATCGAATCGCCCACACTTCTTTCGCCGGAACGTGTGGTCCTTGAGACCGAGTTCATCGTGAGGGAGTCATCCAGAGTCATAAAGCACTAGGGCCCGACCGGTTTCGCAGACGCAATACCCAGACTGTACACACCAAATCCCGATCGAACGATCGGGATTTGCAGTATCAGAGCCACCTCCTGCCAACCACGCCGTTTCTGCTTCTGGCGGCAGCTTGCTATGCACGAGGCTCCGAGAATTTGTACCACTGGCTGCTGAGCAATCGCTGGTTTAGAGAGTACATCAGTAACTACCGGGCTGGAAAAGGCGTTTCCCTCAGACGCACCGCCATTGCGATTGCTCTCCTTTGGCTAACGATCGGTTACTCTGCGATCTTTGCGGTCTCCCTCTGGTGGGTCAGACTCATGCTTCTTGCCGTCGCCGTTGGTGTGACGGTTCATCTGGTCTGCATCAGCACCTTGGTGCGAAAGCGAAGGCCATTTCCGTCTGGACCCGACCATACGCCGGCCGGAGACTCCGATAGGTCCGCGAACGCGACGCCAACGCAAACGACGTCCGATTGAGTCTCACCGAGAAGCCTCCAGCCGCCGCAAGGAAAACAGTCACACTCCCGCAAAGAGCATCAATTCATTTCCGGCGCTGTCGGTTGCCGAACGATCAGACGGGCCCGATGCCGCACGTACTCCTTCAATCTCTTTATCGATGCATGC
>DOWV01000145.1:2942-4433 GCA_003519375.1 Bacteroidota bacterium | reverse complement strand
CGTAAAGCGGCAAAAGGCACAAACCTGCCTGCCGAAGTGCTTCGGCACGCAGGCAGGGACACCAAGAAGTGGAATTGGTTTTTTCTCATTCAGAAATCTTCGTGACTTTGTGTCTTGGTGGCAACACATTTCGCTGGACCTTTAGTGATGCGACGGTTGTGCGCCTTCGACGACCGCCTTCACTTCGCTGATGGAGACGACCGGCAAGACGCGCACAAAAAGCAAAATGAGCGTGAAAAACAGCCCAAAGCTCCCCAGCAGAATGCCGATATCATAGAGAGTCGGCGTGTAGTGGCCCCAGCTCGAAGGGAGGAAATCCCTGGAGAGCGATGTCACGACAATCACAAACCGCTCGAACCACATGCCGATGTTCACAAAGATGCCGATGAAAAACATCATCGGAATGGAGCGACGGATCTTCTTGAACCAGAAAAGCTGAGGGAAAATGACGTTGCAACTCACCATGGTCCAGTATGCCCAGGCGTAGGGGCCAAGCGCGCGATTCAGAAATACAAAGCTCTCGAACTGATTTCCGCTGTACCAGGCGATGAAGAACTCCATGGCATATGCATATCCGACCATCGATCCGGTGACGATCATGATCTTGTTCATTTTCTCCAGATGGTCGACCGTGATGATGTGTTTCAGATTGAACGCCTGCCGGACAAAGACCAGCACGTTCTGTACCATCGCGAATCCGGAGAACACGGCGCCCGCGACGAAATACGGCGGGAAGATGGTCGTGTGCCAGCCGGGGATAATCGAAACGGCAAAGTCGAAACTCACGATGGTATGGACGGAAAGGACCAGAGGCGTAGCAAAGCCGGCAAGAATGAGGTAAGCACGTTCATAGTGCTGCCAGTGCCGGTTCGAATGCCGCCACCCGAGACTGAAAATCGAGTAGATCGTTTTTTTGATCTTGTTGGCCGTGCGATCCCGGAGTGTGGCGAAATCGGGTATGAGCCCCACGTACCAGAAGACGAGCGAGACCGTGAAGTAGGTCGACACGGCAAATACGTCCCATACCAGGGGCGAGGTGAAATTCACCCACAGGCCGTGCTGGTTTGGATATGGCGTCAGGTACATCGGCAGCCACTGACGGCCCGTATGCATCAGCGGAAAGATTCCCGCGCACATGACGGCGAAGATCGTCATTGCTTCAGCAAAGCGGGCGATGCCGGTTCTCCATCGCTGACGCAGGAGGAAGAGGATCGCCGAGATCAATGTGCCGGCGTGGCCGATGCCGACCCAGAAAACGAAATTGACGATATCGAATCCCCACGAAACAGGCTGGTTGACTCCCCAGAGTCCAAGACCCTGGTAGAGCGTCATGCCGATGCAAAACGCTCCAATGGTGAGGAATGAAACTGTGACGCTCAATGTGATCCACCAAATCCGGGAGGGGAATCGATCGAGCGGAGCGGCAATAGTCGCATCGAGCTCTGCCGCCCTCGGCTTCCCCTCGACAACCGGAAGTTCGTGCTTGTAGTC
>DOWV01000145.1:0-2769 GCA_003519375.1 Bacteroidota bacterium | reverse complement strand
TGATATCCGAGGCTGTGGGACCGATAGGTAGAGATGTCGGACTTCGGGTCGTTCATATCGCCGAACACTATGGCGGTGGCGGGACACGCCTCCTGGCAAGCCGTTTTGACATCGCTTCCTTTCAGCGCGCGCCCCTGTTCGGTGGCCCGTTGCCGGGCTTCCATGATTCTCTGAACACAGAAGGTGCACTTTTCCATAACGCCGCGCGAGCGCACCGTCACTTCCGGATTGTTCATCAACCCTACCGGCTGCTGCTCGTAGTACCCGTCTGCAAAGTAGTCGCGCCAATTGAAGAAATTGAATCGGCGCACTTTGTAGGGGCAGTTATTCGAACAATACTTTGTCCCCACGCAACGATTGTAGACCATTTGATTCAGCCCATCGGGACTGTGGTTCGTTGCCACCACTGGACAAACGTTTTCACACGGCGCCTGATCGCAGTGTTGGCAGAGCATCGGCTGATGGCTCGGGACCGGCGCGTCGCTCGTCCCCGAATAATACCGGTCGATGCGAATCCACTGCATCTCGCGACCCTTGGCAGTCTGCTCTTTGCCCACAACAGGGACATTGTTTTCCACGTTGCATCCGGCAACGCAGGCGTTGCAGGCGATGCACTTGTTCATATCGATCGCCATGGCCCACTTCACGCCATGGTATTCCACTTCGGTGTGGATACTGAACAGTTCCTTCTTTCCCTCGCGGAGAAAACGCGGATCCTTCTCGTATTGGAGAAGCGTTCCCTCACGAACGATTTCGCGCTTCGTGTGGAAATCCTTGACGAACTCGTCATCCAGCGAATGATGTTCCTGGGTGCTGGCAAGTTCGTATCGCCCGGCGATCTTCACGACCGTGGCGCCGGAGAGTACGCGCACGCCGGTGAGAGATGTCTTCGCAAGAAGCCCATGCACATCGGTGCCGACATCCGAGCCGACCGGCCCGGCATTCGTGCGCCCATATCCGAGGGCAATCGAGATGTACTCATCGGCCTGACCAGGCTGAACAAACACGGGCACCGCCTTTTTCCCGTGCGGCAGAGTGATTTCAATAAGATCGTTTGAGTCAACCCCAAGTTTCTTTGCCGTCCGGGCAGAAACTGCAGCATAGTTATCCCACACCACCTTTGAAATCGGATGCGGCAGTTCCTGGAGCCAACCATTGTTGGCGTATGATCCGTCGCCGATAAAGTAGTTCTGCGTCAGACCAACGACGAGTCCTTCGGCCGCGGCGACGCCAGACGAAGTCAGAGCCTCCGGCTTGAACCGTGCCGCCGGAGATTTCTGATCGTCGACCGTCAACACACCATCGTGGAGCAGGGAATACCAGAATGGCTTGAACTCTACGCTTTTGTTGAGCGAGGGAAACACGGTTTTTTCCCAGCGGGTCATGAGGTACTCATGATAGAGTCCCTCTTTATATGAGTCCTTTCCGCGAATCCACGCGAGGATCGCTCCCTCCTTTTGCCGCGTGTCATAGAGTGGAGAAATCACCGGCTGCTGAAATGAGTAGACCCCGGTCCGGACCTGGTGGTCTCCCCACGACTCAAAAGTATGATGGATCGGCAGGACATAGGTGCAGTATCGCGACGTCTCGTCTCCGCTCTCCACAAGTGCAACGCTGACGGGGACTTTACGGAGAGCTTCTTCATAGCCAAACTCTCTTGGCAGCTGAAACACCGGATTGGAATTGACGTGGACAACCATCCCGATTCTCCCCGTCCTCATCCCGTCGACGAGGCTCTGAAATTCTTCGGGAGTCGAGTACTGCGTGAATGTGACGGAGGCTGCCTCGCTGTAGACGGCGTTATTCCCCAGTAGTTCATTGAGATAGTTGACTGCGACGTGCGTTTCCACGGAGAGGATATTGCCGGCCACGACCATCGATCGGCCTGCATGTTCGATCAAATCATCGACGAGGGGTTTCAGAACATCGAGCGAAAGCGCATGCTTCGACGCAAATCCCTCCAGACTGGCGCCTGCCACGAACACCGGGAGTGAAGCGCGCAGTGTTCCCTTCTTCCGACCCACGGCGATCTCATGAATCAGGGCCGCGACAAAGCCCAGCTGTTCATCCGGACGCAATCGCAGGCGATAGTCCGCATTTGCTCCGGTCAGGCTCATCGTGCCTTCAGCCGAATACAAACGATTGAAGCTCCTGGTCTTCATGATATCGCGGCCATCCGTGTAGCCGCGAATCTGCTCGATGGTCATTCCTTCGGTGCCGAGGAAATCAGACTCGAGCGCAAGAATAATCTTTGCTTTGTCCCATGCAATCACAGGGACCTCTGTGGTTCCATAGCACCGAGTCCAGGCCGTTCGCCGGTTGGCGTCGTGAAAGAGATCATACACGTAAAGGCGGGCGGTGGGGTACTTCGCCCGGAGATCGGCGAGGAGTTGAGCGAACGTCGGCGAGTGCACCGCATGCAAGACCAGAGCAATCTCTTTTGACGACTGTGCGCACGATTCGAGCTGACGTACGATGTCGGCGTCAGTCTGTTTCCAGGTCAGTGTTCCGGATTTTCCCGAGGCGCTGCCGTACTCCGGTCCGCGCAACCTGTACGGGTCGTAGAGATTCAGAACGCTTGCCTGACCCGTCGAACAAATCTTGCCGAGATTGACCGGATGGTCGGGATTGCCGTCGACCTTGATAGGCCGGCCTTCGCGCGTTTTGATCAGAATGCCGCATGACTGTGCACATCCGTTACAGGTTGATGCGTAGTAGTTCGCGACGCCGGGAGTCACTTCCTCGGGCCTCTTGCTGTAGGGAACGATC
>DOWV01000132.1:11856-19255 GCA_003519375.1 Bacteroidota bacterium | reverse complement strand
TCTTCAAATCTTCTTACGAACCCTATAGCGCCCTTTGCGATGAGGTTTATGGATTCGAGAAGATTAACGTCCGGCCTCTCCGGCGTCTCGAGCCCCATCACCCATCCCGTCGAACCGCTCTTATAAACCCATACGTTGTGGACCTGCGAGATCTCGCCGTTCGAAAGAACCGGATATTCGTAAATCTTTATACCGCCCTTCGCTCCGAGCCTTCTTTTCCTGTAACTGCCCACAACCATGTCGAAATACTCAAAATGTCCGTTCGTACTGATGAAGCCGCCGATGCTTCCGGTCGCGTAACAGGCGTAATAAAGAATCGCCTCATATACGTCCATCACGGTCGTGGAAGCGCAGAGAATATCCCCGACCATGGAAAACGGTGCCATCCTTGATCCAACCTGTGTAAGATCGCCCCCTATGCGGCCCAAATCATTCATAAATAGCGGCCTCTTCAAAAAGGGAATGCACAAGGTGTTTTCCGTCGCATTCGCCGTAATTATTCATTATGAAATTTTCAAAAAACACCTTTGTGCCGTTTTCGTGAATGAATTTTACGCCTATCCCGTCCTTATCGATCCTTGAAACGATTGCGGGGATATCTACAATGCTGCCGTCGGCGGCGAAATTTATGACAAGTTCCTGGCCTACTCCCGTTATCCTTCCTGTCTTGATATACATTCCGCTTAAACTTATGTTCCCAGCCCTGCCTAGAAAAAACCTCTGAGCATCCCTGGTTTTTCCTTCGACGCTGGCATCCAGCTTATAACGCCGGTCAGCCCTGATAAACTCGCATAATTTGTCGACCACGGGAGTATTGAAAAGCCTGTTTCTGTTAGACGTCACAAGTTCAAGAACGGTGGAGTTGTCGTATCCGTCCCTGTACGCGCGTTTTTCCCTCATTGCGATATAGTAGTCCGCAAGGCAAAGTATGGTCGCCATGAGGGGTATTTTCGCGCCTTTAAGCCCGCTCGGATACCCTGAACCGTCAATTTTTTCATGATGAAAAAGAACGCCGGAGACTATCATGTCCCTGGAACCCGGCATTTCCTTGTTTCCCTCCCTGCATCTGGCTATGAGCCCGTCAATATAACCGTCGGCATGAGCCGACGGTATGCCGAACGCAACCGCGAGATACCTCGCGCCAAGGACTGAATGCCTTTTCATGATATCCATCTCGACATCCACGTAGGATCCACGCTTGTAAAGAACGCTCTCCGGCACGGATAGCTTGCCGATATCGTGCATTTTTCCGGCAATCTTCGTCAAAAACACGGTCTTTTCATCCATGCCAAGCGCCTCCGCGAGCGCCGACGCCAGGTCTCCAACCCTTATGTTGTGCTCAAAAAGGGATGAATCTTTCTCCCTTATGAGCCCAAGTATCGAATCAGCAATGGAGTCTATTTTCACCTTCGGCGTCCCCTTTTTTGATTTTAGGCTCGACAATTTCAAAACGCCTGTCGCGGTAATGGAGCCTTACCACCAGACTTATCTTGTCCATGAGAAAGGCCTTCTGCTTGTCAGTCAACGGATTGGACGGATAATTCCGGCGGTAAACGCGGATGACGTCGCCGCTGAATATCACCGGGTTTTGCATTAGAAAAGCGATGTGAAAATCGGAGTGCTTCATCTTCTGGAGCGCGAGAAGCATCTCCATGAACGTGGCTCTGTCCTCCTCGGTGGCTTCCCCTTCTATCTGAAGGGTACTCATGTTGATATCTATCTTTCGATTCCCGTCATCGGCGGCGCCCATGTCGGCGATAATGAGTTTCTTGAGAAAATCAACGGCTTCATCCCTCGTGACTTTTTTCATGCCGTTGCTCTGGATATATCCGTAAGTAAACAGCGCTGTTATCATCGAGGAATATTTGCCCTTCTTCTCCGGTATTTCGTTGAAGGAAATGGGTTTGCCGGCCGACCTGTTATGCCGCTGTATCGCGTTCATCAATATTTTCTTCTGCGATTCCGTAGGAACGTCATCCCTCCACGCCGCGCTGCTGGAAGCGAGATTCCTGTCCCCGTAGTCGAATAGCTGTACATTTGCGATGGCAAGGGCGAATTCCTTTTCGACCGGCTCGGAAAGCCTGCATATCCATTTTTCGCATTCACCGTTATGGACCAGATACGGTATAAACTTTTTCTGTCCGTCACCCGGGACGTTGGCGCATATGGCAAGCGACAGGTTTCTTCTGACCGTGACGAAGAGGTCATCACCTATCTCGCCCCAGGCAAAACTGTTGATATTGAATACGTCTATCTCTTTGGACGCGACTGAGGTTTCAAATTCCTTTCCGAATACGTCAATGGCCTGAAGCTGCGGTATCGTCTCGGGCGAAATCACAAACGGTTCGTTTCCAATCCCGTTCTCTTTCAGGGCATCCTCCTTCTCACGGAGGTTTTTTTCCTTGAAGAGCCTCTCGGCTCTCTTTAGCCCGTAAAACCCCAAAAGGTCCTGCATGGTAATCAGCTCGTTCGAATCGGAATTGCCGACGAAATCGATCAAAATACAGTTCTTTTTCCCGGGGGAGAGGCGAAGGCCGCGGCCGAGCATCTGGACGAACAGGGACCGCGACGACGTGGGCCTCGCCATAAGGACGCAATCGACCGACGGCTCGTCGAAACCTTCGGTCAGGAGCATGCAGTTGACCAGGACGTTGTATTTATTTCCGGAGAATTCGGCGAGTATTTTTCTCTGCTCCTCCCTGGGAAGCGAACCGTGAATGCCTATGACCCTGGCTCCGACACGCCTGAACTGCTCCGTAAGGGACTCGACGTGCCTTATGTCGACGGCAAAGGCGATGGTTTTGCGGTCCAGCGCCATATCCTTCCATTTTTGAGCGATCGTCTTGTCGAACTCGCTATGCCGTATCCGCTCGGACAGCTCCTTTACGTCATAATCGCCGCCCTTTCTATGCACGCCCTTGAGGTCCAGATCGGTTTCAATGCTATACCCCGAAAGTGGAGAGAGGAACCCCTCCTGAATCAATTGAAAAATGCTAACCACGTAAGGCACATCCGCGAAGATCTCGGTCAGAGACTCCTTTGAGTCCGTTCTTATTGGGGTCGCCGTGACGCCGAGGAAACGCGAGTCATAATTGGCCTTCATGAAATTGAGTATCTTTCGCCACGAGGAAGCATATGCATGATGGGCCTCGTCGCAGACGACATAATCGACCGGCCCCAGCGTGCGGCAGCTCTCGGCGAACTCCTCCAGTTTGCCGGCCAGGGTAGGAACGGAGGCTATGGTCACCTGCCCGTCAAACTGATAGACGCCGCCCTGAAGCCGTCCTGTCTTAACGCCGGGCCATACGAATTTCAGTTTTTCCTCCGCCTGCGTGAGAAGCGAATCGCGGTGGACGAGAATCAACCCTCTCCTGTTGTCCTTCTGAAGGACGTCCTTGAGGATCGAGGAGAAGATAATGGTATTGTGGACAACGAACCCGTTGGCGACGAACTCGTGGCCGTCCGGAACGGTCAGGTCAAAGACATCGTCGAAGCCGGGCTCCACGCTGACGACTTTCTCAAAAAGGAGGTTCTTCCTTACCGTTATCTCCCCTGAATAACCCTTGACCGCGCGGCCATGCCCGTTCTCCTCATGCGCCGCGCCTCCGTTAAAGCCTGTAACCCTTTTAAAAAGAGGGACAAAATCCCCCGGGATCGAAATTCGATACGTTACGGTATCCGTAGACGCGGCAGTGGAATAAAAATTCCTTACGGCCGGAATGCCAAGGGAAAGGAGAAGGACCTGGACGTGCTTTGAAAGTTTCTCATGGGGCGTAATAAACTCGATGCTGCCAGTCTTACGGTTGCGGGCAAACATGGCTCCGAGGAATACGGCTGCAAAATCCCGTCCACCCCTCAAAATGACGGCTGGAATTTCATCGTCACGCCGCACGAAAAGTCGGGCATGATTTTTATCCTCGCGCGAAATCAGGGAGCGTTCCCGGTCATTGGAACCGAGGTATCTGCCGAGGCTGCATACCTCTCTCATGACTTTTTTCATGTAGAAGGCGGCATTCGCTTCGGCGCCGAGGCTTTTTAACGGCAAATCCGTCAAATCCGCCCACAGCTTGTTGTCTTTCTTCAGGACAACGGTATCGCCAGCCTTGGTATCCTCCAAATTTCTCATTTTCAGGCTGCCGTCCGCGGCAAGCACCAAAACGGGGTGCTCCGGCGTACCGGCTATCTCATAGCCGAGGCCGGTTTTGAGCTTGAGCGTGGAAGTCAAGGCGGAACGATAGATTAAGGCGCAGTTCCTGGAGCCTTTCCGGGTTTCAACGTCCATATTGCGGCGGTAAAGGGCCGTATTGGCAGGAACCCCTTTGGCGAGATCGCCTATCTCGAACACCCCGTTGTTGGTCCAGATAAGCATATCCGAGGAGACACACTTGCCGCCCCCCGTGGGAACGCTTATGAGAAGGGATTTTTTCCCTTCTCCCCAGGCCTCCTCGACGCGCCTCTTGGCTTCTTTCTGAAACCAGTAAAGAGATATGTTTGACATTGGCGATAATCCTTCGCGATCAGGCGCTCGCCTTCACGGCTTCGACCTGCTTTTTCCTGTGATATAAACAGCCGTGGCAATACCTGTCCTCAAGAATTTCCCTTTGCATAATAACGCCAGCCATCTTCTCAAAGGCCACGTGATGGCCGTTATCGAGGACGGGGCATTTTCCGTCAACGTCGTCATAGGTCAACGCGCAGTCGCCGGCACGGAGGCCGACCCCTCTCATTACGAGCCGCCTCGTCTCGTTGCAGCACAGTTCCTACCCATTGGTCGTTTCTTTTACAGTGCACATATGGTTTTATACTTCTTTTGATTGGATTTAAGCTGAATGGAGTCTGACTATATACCCGGCAGGTACGTATCCACGCGGCCCGCCATGAGTCCCGCAGAAATACGATATAACAGCAGCGAGTCTGAAAAAAGCGGGTTAAATCGGAGGATTGAAGGGGATTTTCAGGTGAAGGCGTTTTTTCGGTAGTGGGTTATTTTAATTTTTCACACTTTGACGGTTTTTTCTGGCAACCGATCTTCGGTTGCCAGAAAAAACCGATAATACGCGTCGTACAGGTATATAGTGCCGACTGAAACCAAAATGCTCACGCCCATCGAAAGAGCCAAAATCTTTCTCTTGTCTGAAACCATTGTGTGCCCCTTTCGAGTTTTTTGGGTAAAAGTAAAATATTCCTATTGCCCCACACATATTGTATTACCTCAGGAGGCATCTTTTTTGGTTGCAAGGAGCCCTTCAAAAGATAAACCTCCGTTAAAAAAACTCTGTACGGATAAGGAGAAGATTGAGTGGCAAACCCATGACGAAGGCGAAGATAGTCGAATCCCTGGCGGCAAAAGCGGCTTTAGGAAAAAGGATGTATCGACTATACTTGCGGTGTTGACGGGCTAACTTACAATGAAGCGAAGAACCGTCTCCGGGATAGGCGAGCTCGTGTTTATAACAGGGAGGCCATAGTAGGCAGAGCCCTCAGACCGGTGCAGCTATCAAGATACCGGCCAAGAAGGTGGTTAAGTTATGTTCAGGGTGGCAAAGACGTGCAAGGACGCGGTACTTGGAAAATAGCAGACATTGTCACAAAGGACATCGGTTTTAGGCGGTCCTTTAAAGCCTGTAGAAGCTAAAGTGCGCAAAAGATCTTTCGATGCAGATATAACCGTCCGCATCCCCGTGCACCATAAGATCAATAAATGGTTCAGGCCTAATAGAAATAAATAAAAATGAGGAATAATGAAAAGGAAATTTTACAATCTTACAGTAATCTGCGAAGGGGCCATGCCTGATTTTACAGTAGATGAGCAAACCCTTGCCTCCTTCGAAAAGTCATTTGACTCCGGTGAAGGTATAATAAGGTTCATAGACAGGGAAGACAACGGTGAGGTCAAGCTGAGGAACAAGAAACTGGCAGGCTACAAAAAAACTCAAATGGACCCCGTGCCGTCAGAATTAAAAGATAAATGTTAGAAATCTCTTTTCGAAGAAAATGTGGTTAAAGCCGACTAGTAAACTAAGCTACTGAAGACCAGCGTGGCTCCGCTCCGACAGGTAGTCTACATTATCGGGAATGAGTGGTCGACTTCAGCTGAATAGGTATTCAGGATAGGTCCAACTGTTTTCATAGGATAAATTTTTGTAATAAAATCATTCCCACTTAAATATTAGACTCTGTTCAAGCAAAAAACTTATACATATGTCCTAAATTTCCTGTGGGGCACATTTATGACTTCAGATGGCATTATTTGATCTCTTCCTTACATGCCGCCACAAGAGTTGCAATAAACATAGGGTCTACCAAGGGAACTTGAGCATGGATTACGCCCATCTCACCTTCTAACTTCGCAGCCAAGTGACCTTTTCCTAAAAGACGCTCTGCACCCTTTTCTCCTAAAGAAATTTCTGATGTTCCTTCGCTATCCACGCGCAGAACAAGACGGTTCCCCAAGTTAGCACGAAGCTGCATAGGCATGACGTTAGCATCTGGGCGCTGCGCGGCAAAGACAAGTGATATTCCTGCAGCACGAGCTTTAACACCAAGTCGCCCAACGATATCGGAAACTGCGTCGGCGTACTGGGGTGTCATCATCCATTCAGCGAACTCGTCATGAATAATCCATAGGAACGGAAGACGCTCGGTTGGATTCGGCTTTTTATTAAGGTCGAAGATATTTGAAACCTTGTTCTCTTTGAGCACAGAATAGCGCCTATTCATCTCTCCTACGAGTTCATTTAATGTCAGAATGGAGTTCTGCTGATCGTCAATGATACCACCTTGCAAGTGTGGCAAGCCTTCGAAGGAGAAATAGTCCACACCGAGTTTGGGATCGATGAGAACGATCTTGGCCTGTTCAGACGTATTAGTACAGGCAATGCTCAAAATTATGTTTTGCATCAGTACCGACTTACCACTTCCGGTAGAGCCAGCGATGAGCGTGTGCGGAGCGTTAGACTTCGGAGACAGGAACAGCGGGGCGCTGTCCTCTTCCTTCACAGCAATGAGCAAGTCGTGATTACCATGCAAGCAATTCGGGTTCCAATGCTTCCATACTTCAGGTAGGTGCAGTATACGACGATTAGGACGAGCAATGGCGATGGCCACAGCCCCAGGCGCGGCCCGAACAGAAATCACGTTCAGACCATGTGTGGTAAGAAACTCCGAGCGCCGTTTAAGCACTTGCTCGACAGTAAGATTAGCGCTTCCTTGGAATTTTAACAATGCGGCGTTTGGTGTGAGTATTTTACTAAGCAACTTCGACTGCAGCTGAAATTGTTGCAACGCACCCTTGCAGCGGCTTTCAACCTGCTTGAGCCAATCGTCATCGGCAGCGTTATCCTGTGCGCCTCCCTGATAATCGATGATAAGTTGGCCAACCTTCGGGTAGGCCCACGCC
>DOWV01000132.1:6703-11796 GCA_003519375.1 Bacteroidota bacterium | reverse complement strand
GGACGGACTCAAATGGTGTTAGCGATTGTACTGCTGGCTGAGTGAGTGCAGGCGGTGTGCTACCGGTCAACGGGGATTTCGGCTGTGAACCTTGACATTCATTATCGCCAAATTTTTCATCTATACTAGTTGAATCTTCATTTTGTTTACGGCGTTGGACAATCTTGATCCGCTCCGATGGCATCCGGTAGTTCTGCTCCGTCCAGATATCTTGGTCTGCGATGGTCTTGCGGATAGCAATAGGATTCGAATCCTTCCAGTAGCTCAAGACTAACTCGCGCAGCCGCGCCCGCGAGAACACTATCTGCCATGACTGATCAGCCTCAGCCACGACAACGAAGTCTGAACACTCCGGCGCGTCGGTCGGGCCGGACACGAAGATGTGTGAGTAGCCACGCATGAAAATACCGCATTCGCCGTCTCGAACAGCCCTGCGCCACGCGGCTAAATCAATCGGGGAGTTAGCCGGAAACTGGATGCCGTTCAGTATCAAGTCGGAGAACCGAGACAACCACAGGTCTCGGTCGAGCCGCTTTGGATCGCCGAAGATAGCGTCGTTAATTCGGCGCACTGTGTCACGCAGTTGCTTCTGTGACTCCTTGCGCTTCGCGGCAAGACTAGCATAGTCGACGTATTTGGACTCAGAGATGATAATAGAAAGCTGGAGCTTGCCTTCAAGAGTCTGTTCAGGAACTAGCGCAAGAATGTCCGCAATCTGTTCCTCATGTTGGCCAAGCCATTCGGCGTAGTCGTCGAGAAAATACCAGCCGAAGCGCCGATTTGTCCCAAGCTCATGCCGAATCATGTATCGGCTGAGGACAACTCCCATAAGTTCACTGGCGTTGCGGCCTCGCTTGGCCGCACGTAGCACGATATCTCCCGAGATTTCATTAGCGTCGTTAATGAACTTCTCGGCGAGATCACGGCAATCGGAATCGGTCAACTCAAGGTTTAAATCCTTAATGCGACCGAAAACCATTGAGCGCAGAAGATTCAAAGACGCAGTCGAGGAAATCAGAATATTTCGGCCTTGCGTTGCCCCCTGCTTGTAACGGATGACTTTGACATTTTGGTTGAGCAGTTGGCGGCGGTCGAGCAACTCATCGTAGTTCACCACCCAATTCCCGAGGTTGTGAATTTCTTTGAAGATGCTAGCCGTCTGCGGGTCATTGAAGTCAAGCTTGCGGGCCGGAAGCAGGCGCTTGCTTTCGAGACCATCCCAGTCACCTTTGATAAAGGTCGTTAGTGCAGTAATGAATGACCAGCCTTCCTTGGTCTGCACCGGGCAGCACATATATACGACAGATTTCATGTCGTCGATAGCCGATGGCCGGCGGCGCGACCAGCGAGCCGGGATAAACGATGCTGAATCCAATGGGTCGCATGTCTCAGGATACCAATCTATGCCTGAGTGTCGAGCTATGACATCTTGTAAAAACACCATGTCTGCCGAAGGCCCATCCTTTGGGTCGGGCACTGGCGCCTGGTCGGCCATGATACCAATACGAAGCCGCGCCATGAAGTCCTTTGCAGCCTCACTCGATACAAACGAGTCGGCATCGTTGTCCGAGGATTCGATAATTTTCTCGTAAAGTTCGCGCAACTTTACCCCGTCCCGATGGCGCAGAATGATTTGACATCGCATGTCCTCCTCGTCCTCGTGGAGTGAATTCATCTTGTCCACGAGCGCGTAGGGTAATCGCGCAGAATCACAGTTGTAGAGGACAACCGACAGATTGGCCCGTTCGTGCGGGTAAAGTGTCAGGAACTTCTTCGTCAAATCAACAATGAGCGTCGAAGTCTCCGCCGGGCTCTCGTTCGTTTCGTCTAAACCATCGTTGTTAATGACAGGGGACTCGTGGAGACTGTAGTCAAGATGGTGGTCGGTCAATGATAGCAGTTCAGGTTTTTTGTCGTGCCAGCCCAGCACGACTTCTGGATAGTAAGGGTGTAATAACTCCTGTTCGAGTTCCTTAAAGAACAGAGATGGAGTACCAAAAAATATGCTCTCGGCAGTCAACAAATATCTCACTAGCGCTGCCACCTGCAGCCCTTTGTTAGCCATTGCGGAGAGCCGGAGGGGATGCCAGGGCGTAACAATGGCCGTAACGCGTCCACCCTCTACCACTACCGTGCCGACTTGGAGCAGTGGCCTGAGAAGATTTTCTCGGTTGCGGTCACCCTTCGCGCCCTTGCAGATGGCTTCTAACAAAGCGCCATAGTCCTCGGCCTGTTTCACCAGGAGATCGCACGCTAGCCCGTCCTCGAGAAAGCCCTTAATTGCGCCTTGGTAGCTCTGCTGAAACGTCTGGAAGAGACTCAACAGTTTCGAGGCCGTCTGCTCAGACACAAGTCCATGTTCCTGTGCCTTAGAAAGGTTCACAGGCCAGATAAGCGAGAAGTCATGTTCCTTCTTGTAGATGGCGACCAAAGAACCTCGGTCTTGACCGTAGGCCGGATAGAGCGTACGGACATTGCGAAGGTCGAGTGACTGGAAATGTCCTTTGCCACTAACCGGCTCACGATTAACACAACAATACACCAATGGGTGCTCTGTCAAGCGTGCCCAATCTCCCGGGAATTCGCTTGCGACAATGTTCGGGTCATATGTCCAGAGGAGTTGTTTAAAGTAATTCTCGGTCGTTCCAGTAGAAAACTCGACCTCTAACTCCAAAACGAATTTCAGTTGCAGTGCGGACTTTGCAACTGAACGGTTGACATATGGTTTGGATGCCTTGCGCCACTGGTCACTCAACGCCTCAAAGTTCATCAGGTCGCCGATGTCCCAAGACACGCGACCCCCGAACAGAGTTTTCAACCCCCGATAGCGCCGAACGAAGAATAACCCCGCATCCACGTTTAGATCCTTAAGATCCTTCTTCGTACGACGATCACAGGTGAGTTTGAGACGTCGTTTTGAAGATGGCATGTCTTGATCGAATAACCACTCCAAACAAAGTGCTATGCCCAGCAAAAAATCCTCTGTCTCTACAGGCGTGCCGAAGATAAATCTGTCCCACTTCGCCTTAAGTGACGGTTGCTCTTTGAGTTCGTTTCGGTGACGCCGATAAAAATCTTCGTCTTCGTCTTGCGCTTCGCTTCGTTTGCTATTACGCAGTCTGTCTAGGTAATCACGCTCATCATCAGTGAGCAGGTCGGCTTCACGCTCGTTATAGAACTCAAGTGTTGCCCTACCGAGATTGAACGTTTCTCTTTTCAGTCCATCGAACAGCGGCTTCACTATCTCCCACTCGCATTGCGCTAGTTCGGCAGCTTCCTTGTTCCAGCCGCTGTCAGCCGAAATGAAAACATTGATGGCCGGGTGCAGTTCATTAGGAATGGCGTCCTTGACCTTCTCAAATGACTTGACTAAATCGTCTTCCAAAAGTAAAGCCTGAGTCGGTGTCTGCTTCACGAGGTAGCAGGCGCGCCTTCTAATCGCTTGTGTATAAAGCGCCTTCCACTTAGAAAGGTGGCCTGCCGTCTTGTCATTCAGGCTACGAAAAAACGCCGTGTCTTTCGGGACATGCAGTGCGGGGAAAGCTACACCGAGCGCAGACAATATGGGATGGCCGTCCTCAATGGCAGTCCGTGTCTGCAAAATGTATTCTGCGAAGCGGTCGAGCGCGAACGACCGCACTTCCAGTAGCCCTTGCAATGCCTTTACCCACCAAAGCCGCTGCTGGTCGGTAATGGGCAAACCCTCGGCAGCCAAGTTCACCCAGAGTTCGGGGTGAGATTGGAGTTGCGGCGTACCAATGGGCACTAACTCCTTGAGCGATTGTTCTTCGTCATCTCCTGTGTTGGCCACAAGCAGTGCGGACTTGTAGCATGCGGCGTTGCGGAAGTATGTGGTTCGTTCTTTTGTGAGAACTTCCGGCGGTAGCCCTAGATTTCCTACGAAGTGTATGGGCAACTTGATTTCAACCAGTTTTGACAACAAAGTGTCAGCCAGAATCGCTTTGGCTACGGCAGCGGTTTGGTCGGCGGTTAGGCAGTCAAGCAGGTAACGAGCGACACCGGTGGAATCGTCCTCCGTAAGCCGGTCGCGCAAATAACATACTGCAACTTTGCCAATCAGTTCGTCGTTAGTCATTTAACTTCCGTGTGATAGGGATTAATAACGTATGCGCAGCCGTCCGACAAACGTCGTAGCAAACCCAAACTACCAAGCCGTTGCTCAAGGCGGCGAGAGTTCGCCTGGAATGCCTTTTTATCGAACTCTCCTTTCGATAACACCTGCTCAGCCTCCTTATCGCCAAACACAAGTCCGTATCGGCGATGCATCTTTTCGAGAAACTGGTGGAGTTCGACGCGCTTCTCGACATTGGCGAACAAGAGAGTCTTGAGTAGGGCATCGGTCGGCGCATAACGGAGCTTCACAGTGCCACGTCTCGAGACGAGTCCAATTTCGCGCCCATAGTTCCTGTGAATATTGGCAACGTGTTGCCTATGGCGCTTCATCGCTGCCTGTCGCAGTGACGCAATCAACGCATGTGGATCATTCGGGCCCTCATAGTCCTTGCCCCAACGCGCCTTATCGCGGAGAATCTTCCGACACCTCTCGAAAGCGCCATTTTCCGTCAGTGCTCGCTGCCAGTCGTACGACTGCTCGATGTTTAAAATGAACATCTCGACAGCTTGCGCTGGCAGGAGGTTATTAGTTTGATAGAAGTCGCAGGAAATCTCCCGGACGAGCGTCTTCTTTGGCTCGACCACTTCGCAGACGAGACTCAATGGCTTGCTCGAATTAAGAAGCTGCAGCGAAACGGTCAACTGGTATTTTAGCAGGTGAAGTCCTGCCAAATTCACCATATGCGGAAAAGCGTCGAAGCCAGGAATACTCAACCGCAGGATGGCTAGCCAATCCTCAGCGAGTTGGTCGAAGCACGGATGCTGCGCGTAGGGCAGGAAAGCATTGGCGCGTTCACCCCCACCTTGCTCGTCTTCTTCGCTTGATTGAAGGCACTTAATGACAGAGTTCCATGTCGGGTCAGTCTTCGATAATCGTTCCTTAAGCGCGGCAAGCAGCTCGTATTACGTGACGTGCGGCAGAGCATTAGATAAAGCACTTCACCTGTTCTGCCAAAGAA
>DOWV01000132.1:0-6650 GCA_003519375.1 Bacteroidota bacterium | reverse complement strand
GACGGTCGTTCGTGGCTGCGTTATTGTCCAGATCCTCGTAGAGGCAATCCCTGCCATAGGGGAAGACAAACTTCGATGTCCATCGCTTATTGCTATTCACTTCGAAGCTCGTCGAGCGAATTAACGACACGATCTCGCAGAAGTCATCAAAAGAATGGAAGTGGTTCTTGAGATAGGCAAACTGGGCATGAGCGATGCCTGTAGCCGATTTCATACGCTTGAGCCATTCATCCCATCGGTTGCTGTCATTTGGACATGTGAGCTGAATTTCCGCAAGATGCGGATTATTAAAAAGAATATTCCGCAGGTGTAGCCGGTGAGCAGCGCGATACTTCAATGTATTTAGCCCATTAGTTTCCTCGAAAGCACGACTCTTGCCCTCCTCATGGTCAAAAACATTCAGGAACTCAAGGAAAACAAACCAAGGCAACTGCTCATCGTAAAGCCGATGTGCCCAAATCGCCTCGTCAACCCACATTGATGACGATTGGTCGTAGCTGTCAGGCGGTGATAACGGTTGCGGCAGCGAAGTCATGGCGTTATCTCCACAAATATAGGGTCTGGCATCCCTTGTTCGGTTAAGGCGAGCACATTCAGACCAATTGTAGTGCCAGACGGACCTGTTTCCTTTTCTTGACGCCTCATGTAAGCCGCGATGAGACAGCTCTTAAAAGCAAGCAAATCCTCGTAGCACTCTTTCGAGAAGCTCGCAGGCAACGCCCCCTCTAGAGCAATGCGCGAGAGATACTCGAAGCGAATAAGTGTCAGAGAGAAATCCACATAAATATCTGGCGAAAAAAATACGGAAAGCAATACTTGTCCATTCGAGAAATCATGCCGCAAGATGACTTTTTCGCCTTTGCTTGGTTCGACAGAAACTCTTTCGACAAGAATACGGCTGACTTTGGCTTGTGAATAATTCCCGCTGCTTGCCAGGAAGAGTTCTCGGTCGCTGTTTATGAGCATGCCAGTAAATACTCGATTCAATCCTCTCACCAATTGAGACAGAATTGGGCGTTTCACGATTGCGCCTTTCTTGAGTACCTCCACAACGGAATCCAAGTATTCACCCGCAAACTTGAAAACAGTGAGCTCCCACAGCTTTAAATCAAATTCCATCTCCTTAGAAATCTTGAAGAACAGCCCACGCCGCTGGTTTACTAACATCTGAAGGAACCCCTCAGATTTTTCTTCGCTAGTATCCGTACCCTCGATGTATTCCTTCTTGGCCGCATAGAAGCGTGAATCAGCCCCGTAAAAGTGGTCATTCGCAATTAGATTATCAAAGTAGCTACCGAGATTTTCATCGCCCTCACCAAAAATGAGTATGTTGTCCACCCGGTTGGATGTTTCGTAGCCTATCTGAAAACGATCCAGGTAGTCGAAGATGGTGATAGCCTGCCGCCGAATTTCAGAGAGGTTACCTCCAAAAACATTGTTGTATAGACTTGCCTTAGACGTCGTACCTGCCGCAATGACCTCCGGCACATCATTAGGAACCATAAGATGATCCTTCACGTCGGGATGGCCGAGCACTGCGTTCGTGAGTAATAGAAGAATTTGTCGAATCGGGACATGTAGGCCGTTGTAGTCGCAAAGTTCGAGGAGAGAGCGAATACGAAGCTTCACGAGCGGAGTTTGCAGCAACTCATAATTGTAGCGTATAGGGCATTTGGGGCCAAACAATTCATTCTCGCCTGTCATACCCTGTTTGAGGTCAGCCCAGCAATGGTGTGTAAGAAACGCCTCTATCGCTCGATCAAATAATTCAGCGGAACTGGAGCGGCTGAGGTTGAAAAATTTCAACCGGATGCCCGGCTGTTCTTGCCGGTCTGTAACAAGCAAATCCTCAAACACTTTCCTTGCATTCTTCACCTCCTCCGTTTCCTTTAAGCGCCGAAAGGACTCAATGAGCTGCCCGTCATTGGCTGCAATGAGGAATACCTCGTCAATATCCGGATTAAACAGCGAGTGGCAGAATCTGAGAAGCAGTTGCTCCTTTTCCGGTTCCCATTTCGCGCCATGTTGCGGTGCCCAGCCACTCAGATCACGAATAAAATGGACCGTTATTGCCCGTTTTAGGTTCTGGGCGTCTGAACCAGACGATGTCAAATGGTATCTGAGGGTAAGGTAGGGATTGTCTGACACCCATTTATCGTCCTCCCCTTTAAGCAAATTCCAAACTTGCCGACACAGATGCGTCTTCCCGTCGCCAGCTGTGCCCGTTAAAATGACTGAAACAGGAGTCATCATGTTCTGGCTGAAGCACTGAATGACTTGATCCTGGTATGGATGAGTGAAATTTATAGGCACAATCCCTTGGCGACGAGCCGATCGATGAATCGTCTCGTCGTACATGTTGTCATTCCTTGGAACTGGCCCGTAATGACGGAGGAATTTTAACCACTTTGACATAATCAATAACCCGAAATCAATTCGTCGCCTACATGGCGAATTATTGCAACACAGGTTGCCTTTTCCACGCTTTTTTCATGTCCATGAAACTCGATTACAATTGACAGATCAGACAGGCCTTCGGGCCATCATCTTCTTCATCCATTCCGGCTAGCACTTCGACGAGCCTCTTGTTACCACGATTGGCCTTTCGTCGTTCCTCATTCTCCGCGTAGCGACGCTTAATGGCGGCAATATTCTCCGGCTTGCGAAGTTCACTCAAAGGCATCCCCTGAATCCAAGTAAATGTCTTACCGGGATCGTCACTAAACTTCTCGTATTCCATGGCTTCCTCGAACTGGTCCGGATGTGTTTCAAGCAGGCGTACCCACTCAATCGGACGCTGAAAAAAACAAAAGAAGCAACCCGAGTGTGTCCGCCCCCATTTGAGATATGGCGGCATCCCGATGCCGCTATCTTCAAGAATCTTCATCACGCCAGCATAGTCAATACAGTTCTCCTTGAACGGGAAGACAGCCTTGATGTTTGACTTTGTGCTTATGTAGCCCACACGGTCTTCGTCTGCACGGAGGCCGACATAGCTGATTACCTGATTTTCGCCGACATACTCCTCAAACGGTTTCAACTTAAGCATATTTGTGCACCAGCGCATTTGCGGAGACGGCAGGTAACCACCGAACACTTCTAGCCAGTGGTCGAAACCCGCCTTGGCGTTGAGGCGGACAATCTTCTTTCCCAAAAAAGCCTCAACCTGATTCAGGTATTCATACGTCTCAGAGAGTTCCTTGTCAGTGTCACAGAAGACGTATTCCATATCCGGCACACGGTCGCGCATGTAAAGTGCTAAGGCAGTGCTATCCTTCCCGCCAGACATGCAAAGAATATGTCGCGTCGGCTTATTCATGCTTAATTTTACCTTCCTTCTTCATGTTAGCCCAGATTGCCCGTGATGCAGCTGCCATACTAAGGCGCCTATCCTTGGCCAATAGAGTTTCGAACTGCTTTTGGAGGTCTAGCAGACGGCTCTCTTCATCAACAGTGAAATGTATGACTTGCTCATGCTCGATACCATTCGCCTGCGTAATCGCCAGCCGAATGCCTACGCCGTTCTTCAACGGCTTGCCGTCAGAAAACGAGATGCTCTCGACGCGATGGAAGCGTGTGCCCAAAGGACCGAGTTCCTGGATGAATAAATCCTCTTCTGCATCGTGCCACTTGGCTGGAGGTTTAAGCGAGAGGAAACTGCCAAGAGATTCCAGCCACTCGGACTCAGGAAGATTATGATCCATTAATCTCAAGCAGAAAGCACGAAGCTTTGGCTCATTAACTCCGAGCACAACTTGTTCTGCGCGGCCAGCGAGAGCAATCCTAAGCTGCTGGAATGAGCCGGGCATATCAAATATTTCCCGTAGCGCCTTTCGCAGGCGCTCCTGTAACTCCAGATAAGCCCCTCTTAATTCATCGAGTGCGACCTTCAAACTTTTCACGTAGACCTGAAGTTCCTTGCCGCCTGCCAAATGTACGGAGAACGGTTCGAATTTGCATGCTTTCGGCAGTTCTGTGAACAATAATCGGGCTGGGTCGCGGGCGTTGAGTATGACATTGCGCACGGCAAGGGCAGTCTCCGACAGTTTCCTTGTATTATGGACATAAGCGGGTAGTTGTGCGACAAACACGCACAGAGGCTTAACCACATCGAGCAGTTCCACCTTTTGTCTGTCAGTTGGCTTAACATCCAATACGGTCAGCATTTTCTCGAAGAGTTCGGCGCGTACGCCCTCGATTTTACAGTATTGAATCTCAAAGCGATCTGGTGCCTTTGTGAGAACAAGCATCGCCTCACTGGTCATTTCCCGAAGGAAAGTGCCATCCTTATAGAACGCCACTTCTTGCTCGTGAGCGATGGCGAAAACTGTTATCAGTAAGGGAATCACACCATCGCGCACACCAAATGGCATCCTATGTAATTCCTCGAACAACACAGCGACATTAACACGGGAATCAGGCTCCTTTCGAACAATTTCCCGAATTCTTCTAAGCGTCGGAAGCACATTACAGTTTCCATCGCGGCGATGATGCGGTTCCCCAATCTTCCAAGTATCGCCATGCTGTTGGTGGATCCCAGTGCGCAGCAGCATCGAAAGATACATACTCATTTCTGGTGGCTTCCTGCCAGGGTCCATACCCAGCAATGGTGATTTGCTATTCGTGAACATCCGCTCAATAAGCCGCATCCGTGCCGCAGCTGCCGCAGAACTCAAACTGCGGCGGTTCACCAGTTCATTGTGGATACGCGGGGCATCAGTGTACGTCTCGTCGAAGATACGAGACAACTCAGAAAGCAAATGTCTACCATCGCGGATTCGGAGCGAGCGTCCCTTATGAAACCACTCTAGTGTTGTGCGACCGCCGATCTGCTTAAATCCTACTAGAGCCTGAACCCGATACTCCAACTGTGCCTGCGCTGCCTGTCGTTGGCGCGATACTTCCTCACGACCGTACTTGTCAGCGTTGAGTTCGAGCGTGTTTGTGGCAACCCGTTCCCAACGTTGAACTTCTCGCACAAGGGTGGCGAGGTTACTTAGTGGTTGTGGTACCGCAACCAGCCAGTTCGGGCAATCCTTGAGTTCTGGTGCTTTCACGAACTCCAACGCTTCATTGCGCTCGATGATAGTTTCACAAAGCGGCACAATAATGATACCATCCGCACTCGTGAGATTTTCTTTGAGCAGCCCTGGCAAATCAGCAACTGAGCAGTAGCGCACGTCGTAGTGCCTCAAATTGCCGGTCTCGATGTAATGACGACGGGCTACAATAGGTCGCGTTTCGAGGTAATCTTTAATAAGATTGGCGACGCGCTGTGGCGTTTCGATTATACGACAGGTGTCCTCATATGCCTTTTCAAGATCAACCGATGTATGTGGCCAAAGACACAATCCGCGCGAGCGGCCACGGTCATACAGCACCCTTTTCTCTGTCCGCAACTCGTTTAAAACTGATTTTATTTGACGTCGACTTGACGTTGTGGAGTCAGCAAGAGCATATACGACAGCCTCTTCAGTTGGAAAAAGATCGCTATCATTAAGCAGATTTAGGATACCGACAGTCTTCAATACTTTAATGTGCAATTCATTGCTTGTTGAAAAACTCTCGATGACGGAATCGATCAGACTCCAGTGACTCCGATAGCTCAGGACAGAAAGACGATGGCCAAAACACGAACGCACATAATCATACAGATTATGCAATCTGAATAAATTCCGATCAGACAGTTGGAGCCCTAAGAACGTTTTTAAGCCAAAAGGTTCACTTGAGAGCAAAAAACCAAAAAGGGACCTTTCGTTTTGGCCAAATCGGCGAAAGATGCGTACAAGGACAGGCAAAACTGTAGGGTGTAAAGGGAACAGTCGAGCAGCTGTATCAGCAAGACGACGAGGGGAAGCACTGCCATACCAACCAAGGTCGATTGTTTCTTCCATTGACCGAATCATGCTTGAAGTGAGTTCTTTCGGTAAGCTACCGACTCGAACGTTGAGAGCCGATGCAACAAGTTGGACAATTTGTTCTGTCGGCTGATTGAATACGATTTCCTCAAACCGTCCAGCTACTTTTTCCCACTCCCTTTGAGACGATTGGTCAAGAACGTTAGAATATGCACCAAACCCCTGGTGAAGGAGACATATAACAAACAGCGGAGCGTCAGCGCTACGTGTTGCAGTTTCAGCAAGTCGCTGGAGAAGAAAAATATCTTGTCGATGCGGATTTTGTGCAGCGAACTCAAGAAACTTGCCAAGCTCATCAAGAATTAAAAGCAGACCTCTACCCTTCTCATCTGCAATAATCTGCGCATTCACCCTTCTGATGATGGTAATGATTTGTTCTTCTGATGGTTCCTGATTAGCTTGGACAAGAGCCTCCAACTCCGATATGAGTTTCTGCCTGCTACCACGAACATACAAACGACAGAGAGTGTGATGAAGCGCCTCTAATATCGACATGCTTATGGGGCGTCGCGAACAAGTGGATAGTACAGGAACAAGTCTGGGTTGAGTAACTCCATGAGATCGAAAGTCAAACGCCTGCTTTATTTTGGCTGGAAACCCATCGCGCCCTGCAAAGGTATGGGCCAATAAAAGGGCAAAGCTTGACTTGCCCGATCCGTAATCCCCCGTCATTCGCCAAGCTCGGTGTCCAGACTCGGGTCTTAGCCCTTCAACAACACGCTCAAAGCAAGA
>DOWV01000210.1:32056-32889 GCA_003519375.1 Bacteroidota bacterium | reverse complement strand
AGCGGGAACTGGGCGGACTTGCCGACCGCTCCGCAGAAGATCAGAATCCCGGCAGCCGTCAGCCACGCTTCACTTCCGAAGGGGATGGTCCCCGCCTTCATCGCTTCAAAAATCGTATCGAACGTAAAGGTATGAAACGTCGCGAAGAGGATCAGGATACCGATGAACATCCCGACATCACCTATGCGGTTCACGATGAAAGCTTTCTTCCCCGCATCACTGGCCGACTTCTTCTCGAACCAGTGCCCGATCAGAAGGTACGAGCTGAGCCCCACCAACTCCCACGAGACATACATCATAAAGAAGTTGTTCGTTAGAACGATGCCGAGCATCGAGAAGGTGAAGATGCCGAGGTAGGCAAAGTAACGACCGTAACGGACATCGCCGCGCATGTAGCCGATCGAGAACAGATGCACAAGTGCGCTGACGATATAGACGACGAGGAACATCACCGATGAGAGATTGTCAATCATGACCCCAAGCGTCATCGTCATCGGGCCGTATCCGGGGACATTGCCGAAATTTACCCACGTAAAGCTTGCCTGGATCGTCTCATCATGATAGCTTCCCAGCTTCACCGCGAAGATGATCACGGAGAGGGCGAGGCCCAGAAAAACGAGACCCGTCTCAATCAAATCACCCTGCCTCGGGAGCCTCTTATTGAGGAAGATGAGGATCGTGAACCCGAGGAGCGGGAGAAGATAGGCGATAAGGCTAAGTTGTAGTATTGTCTCGTGCGACATTAGTGCTCTATGATTCTACGGTTTCGAAAGAATTGAATCCGATCTAGAGGTTCAGTTCGAAAGTGGCGCCACAAAGACACGAAGGCACTA
>DOWV01000210.1:30670-31938 GCA_003519375.1 Bacteroidota bacterium | reverse complement strand
TGCTCGACAGTGGTTCTAGTCCTTCAGTTGATTGATCTCGTCGATGTTGACGCTGTTGAAATTCTGATAGATGTTCAGCACGATGGCGAGGGCGATTGCAGCTTCAGCCGCCGCGAGGATAATGACAAAAATCGCGATGACCTGCCCGTCGAGCGTGCCGGTGGTGTAGCGTGAAAAGGCGAGGAAGTTGATGTTCGCCGCGTTGAGCACCAGCTCGATGCCCATGAGAACCATGATGGCATTCCGTCTCGTCAGGATCGCAAACACACCAAGCGAGAACAGGATGCCGCTGATCAGCAAGAAATGGTTGAGACCCGGGGTCTGCAGCCACTGAGAAAATTGCGCAACGGTCATACTGAGCTCCAGTACCGGGAGGGTTGGGCGTCCCGCCCCTCCCTTTCAATTCATTGAACTACAACGGCTTTTTCTCTCTGCGTGCAATCATCGCCGCTCCCACCAATGCCACCAGGAGCACAACAGAGGCGATTTCAAACGGGAGGAGGTAGGTGCTCAGGAGCATCTCCCCTATCCTCGGCGCGGTTTTCTCGAAACCGACAGCCGTCGGTGACACTTTCCAATCGGTGGTCCAGAATATACCGATGAGCACTCCTGCCATCGCCGAAACAACGAGAACTGCGGGCAGAGTCTGGATCGTGCCCGTCCGCATGTCCACACTGATAACCTTGGTCGTCAACATCACACCGAACAGCAACAGCACGAGGATACCGCCCACGTAGATCATAATCTGCGTAATGGCGATGAAGTCCGCCATCAACAGCACATAGAGACCTGCGACGCCGAAGAAGGTAAAGAGGAGTGCGAACGAGGAGTAAATGATGTTCTTCGAAAACACGACCACGGCTGCAGACGCCAGAGTGATCAGTGCAAAGAGATAGAAAGCGAGAGTAAAAAGGTCGATCGTCATGAGGGCTTTCCCGCTTGGTCCGGTGAATCTGCCGCCGGCGGAGCTGGCGATTGTGGAGGGGCGCCGGCCGATGGCGCCGGTGGTGCGGCCTGCGGCGGAGGCGCCTGAGCTGCGGCTGCTTTCGCGGCGGCGGCTGCTGCCGCAGCGGCGGCCTTCTTTGCCGCTGCTTCTTCCTCTGCCTTCTTCAGTTTCCCCCGCGCGACATCAACATCCTGCTGTGTCATGACACTGAAGTTGTAGATCAGATTATGGCGGTCGAATTCAGAGAACTCGTATACGTCGGTCATGACGATGCAATCCGTGGGGCACGGCGGCACGCAAAGTCCGCAATAGCAGCACTTCG
>DOWV01000210.1:0-30601 GCA_003519375.1 Bacteroidota bacterium | reverse complement strand
GGTCCGCAATAGCAGCACTTCGCGATGTCGATGTCGAAGACCGGGACATAGAGGCGCTTCTTCTGGCCGGTTGATGTCGTGCCAAGATCGACGTCAGGCGTCGACTTGATCGTCTCGATGGTAATGCAATCGACCGGGCACGCCATCGCACACTGGTCGCAGCCTATGCAATCGTCCATATTGACATAGAGACGATTGCGCGCTCGCTCGGGCATCTTGCGCTTGACATCGGGATATTGTGTCGTCACATTCCGGACGAACAGATGCTTGAAGGTGATCCGCATCCCGATCGCGATCGTGGACAATGCAAGCCAGATATTATTGAAGTAAATCCTTGCAGCACTCATAGAAAGTTCGGGAAAGTCCGGGATAATTTATTCAAGCTCACAACACGAGAATGAGACCTATGGCAACGATGCAGACAAACAGAAACGGAACGAGCACTTTCCACGCCGTATACATCAGTTGATCAACCCTCAGCCGGGGCAGCGTCCATCGAAGCCATATCTGCAGGAACACGAGCACCATGCCCTTCAGCACGAACCAGAAGAACCCCAATACCGGACCGGAGAGCGTCTCGCCGAAGGGGCTTCCCCATCCGCCGAGGAAGTATGCCACCGCCACAGCAGAGACCAGAAACATGTTTGCATATTCTGCGACGTAGAACAGCGCCCACCGCATGCCGCTGTACTCCGTGAAAAAGCCCTGGACGAGTTCCGACTCGGCTTCCGGGAGGTCGAACGGTGTGCGATTGACTTCAGCGAGAGAAGCGACAAAGAGAATCAGGAATGTGATGACCGTAAAGGGCGTGATGAGGAGCTTCTGAAGGAGCGGCAGCGGCCCGCCGAAAATGACCCAATCCTGAATCCCTCCTGCCTGAAATTTCGTCACCTCCTGCAGGTTCAACGATCCTGTGATCATAACGCCGACCAGGATGGCAAGAACTGTAGGGATTTCGTAGCTCACCATTTGCGCCACGGACCGTACAGCACCAAAGATCGACCACTTGTTGTTCGACGCCCAACCGGCCATGAGGATGCCGACCACGACAAGCGACGAAATAGCGACGATGAAAAACGCGCCAAGATCGATCTGTGCACCGATGAAGATACTGCTAAATGGGATTGCGGCATAAGCTCCGTAGGTTCCCATAAAGACGATGTAGGGCGCAAGGATGAACAGCTTCCTGTCCGCCGCCACACTGATGATGTCTTCCTTCTGCAGGAGCTTGATGAAATCGGCAATCGGCTGAAGAACGCCATGCCATCCGGTGCGCATATAAGCGAGGCGGTCCTGGACGTGCGCCGCGACCTTCATTTCCAGATAGATTGTCACAAGTGCATAGAGCAGGATGAACACCAGAGGCAGTGCGCTGAGAACCACCGTCACCAGCAGCGTTCTCCAGAAACCGAGATTTTGAAATGCATCCATAGGCTCAATCAAGTAGTAGAAGTCAACTCTGGAACAATTTCCCAGAAATTTCTTAGAAAATCTCTTACCGGTCGACCTGACCCAGCACGATGTCGACGCTTCCTGCGATGAGCACCAGATCTGCAATCATACAACCGCGTGAGATTGCCGGCAGCACGCTCAGATTGACGAAAGCCGGAGCGCGCGCTTTGACCCGGAAAGGAGTTCCGCTTCCATCACTGATCACGTAGAATCCAAGCTCACCGCGCGGCGTCTCTGTCCTGGCGTATACTTCGCCGGCATCGGGACGGATGCGTTTCGGAATGGCCGCCTGCACGTTTCCTTCCGGCAATGCCGCCAGCGCCTGCTCGATGATGCTGAGGCTGACTTCCATTTCCCGCATACGGACGATGTGACGGTCCCAGACGTCTCCCACCGTGCCCATCTCCCCTTTTCCAATCTGCGGCTCCCACTGCAACTTGTGGTAGACAGAATATGGATCGTCCCGGCGCAGGTCCCAGTTTATGCCCGAACCGCGGAGCATCGGGCCGCTGCATGCATAGTTGAGAGCAACGTCCTTCGGCAGCACTCCGACATTGGCCGTTCTCTTGACGAAGATCTCGTTGTAGGTGAGCAGGTCGTTGAACTCTTTGATCCGGGGCCTGAAATACGTGCAGAACTGCTTTGCCTTATCGACGAACTGCGGCGGGATGTCATGCGATAGTCCGCCGATCCAGAAATAGTTATAGAGCAACCGCGCACCGCATGTCATCTCAAAGAGGTCGAGAATCAGCTCACGATCATGGAATGCATAGAGGAAGGGCGTAAACGCTCCGGCGTCAATGCCGAATGTGCCCACGGCAATCAGGTGGCTGGCGATCCGCTGGAGCTCGGCCATGACAACACGAATGTACTCGACGCGCTCGGGGAGCTCGATCTTGAGCATCCGCTCGACGGCAAGCACATAGGAATGTTCATCGTTGATCGCCGCACAATAGTCCAACCGGTCGCAGTACGGGATCACCTGCTGGTAGTTGGTCATATGCTCGGCATGTTTTTCGAAACACCGGTGGAGGTACCCGATATGGGGAATGACATCGATAATGATTTCGCCTTCGACAACGATCTCAAGTCTCAGCACGCCGTGCGTGGATGGGTGCTGGGGACCCATGTTGATGATCATCTCGTCGGTTCGGAGAGTCTTGCCGCTCGATGTCTGAACGGGGCCTGGTTGCGAAGCGTATTGCGTGGGGAGTGACTTGGTCTCAATCATGCGGATGGTCTGATCACCGTTAGTATGGAACTTTCATCCCATTATAGAATTCAGGCACCTGGTAGTCTTTCCGGAGCGGATGACCTTCCCAGTCGTACGGGAGAAGGATGCGCCGAAGATCCGGATGTTCGTCGATGACGATGCCGTACATGTCGAACGCCTCACGCTCATGCCAGTTGGCGGTCGCCCAAACCGAGGTCACCGACTGGATATGAGGTTGTTCCTTTGTGCAAAACGCTTTGAGGACGATCTTGTGCCTGTGCACCATGGAAAAGAGATGATACACGATGCCCAGCTTTCCGTTGTTGTAATCGACGCCGCTGAGGCACATCATGTAATCGAATCGCGTCGCGGGGTCATCGCGCAGGAAGAAAGCGATTTCTTTGGTCCGGGAAGGATTTACGACGATCCAGGGCTGGGGCGCGTCGAGCTTCGCCTCGACAATTGCATCGCCGAACTTCGCTTTCAGGCTATTGAGAATTTCTTCCGCAGTCATGCTGGTACATCTCCTATGCAGGCTTCTTCACGAGACTTTCTTTTCTCACCTTTTCCTGCAGCTTGATGATGCCTTCGAGCAGCGCTTCAGGACGGGGAGGGCAGCCGGGCACGTAGACGTCAACGGGAATGACACGGTCGACGCCTTTCAGCACATGGTAGCCATGTTCCCAATACGGGCCGCCGCAATTTGCGCAGCTTCCCATCGAGATGATGTAGCGGGGCTCTGCCATCTGGTCATAGAGCCGTTTGATGCGCGACGCCATTTTCAGGGTCACAGTTCCGGCGACAAACATCACATCCGCCTGCCGGGGAGTTGCACGCGGGATGATCCCGAAGCGCATGATATCGAAATCGGAGGCGGACGCTGCCATCATTTCGATGGCGCAGCACGCGAGGCCGAATTGCATCTGGTAGAGGGACGAGAGCCGCGCCCAGTTCAGCAGATTTTCCAGCGATGTCACGAAAACGTTTCCGTTTTCGAATCGTTGATCGAGTAAACCCATAAGTGTTGTTCAGTCTATTGAGGTCTAGTTCACGACAGGGACTTCTACGTTCCTCTTTCCAGGCTCAACGTGAGACTCCGGATTCCGGTTGATCTGCGGAACTACCGGCCTCGGCTTGTCCCAATCCAGATCTCCCTTCACCCACACGTACGCAAAGCCAACCAGCAGGATTCCCAGGAACACGGCCATCTCCAGAAACCCGAAAAGTCCAAGATCCCGAAAGACCAGAGCCCACGGAAGGAGGAATACCACTTCCACATCGAAGACGAGGAAAATGAGGGCGATGACGTAGAATCGCACGTTGAATCTGACCCAGGCGTCTCCCACAGGTTCTTCACCGCATTCATAGGGAGCCACCTTGCCGGGATACGGGCGACGAGGTCTCAGGAGCCAGGCGACGAGCAAACCGGCCGCGACGAACAACGCCCCGATGATGAGAAAGATGAAGACTTTGCCGAATTCTGTGAGCATATGCGCTCGAAGAGGAAAAAATACGGTGTGGAGAAAGTTAAAATCGGCTGTAAATATATGGAGGAATTCCTCATATGTCAAGAAAATGATGGAGATTCTCAACACCGAAGATATCGAAATCCCTCAACGGCGCGTCAGTTCCGCGGACAAAAGGGAGTCTGTTGTTCGGAGTGGTTTCGCAATGAATCTCGAGGACGCGAAACCGTCGGAAGGGAGGAATCGGATTTGAGGAATTCCGGTGGGTGACCGGGCGAAGACTCAGCGGGTCCGGTTTTTCTTTTCCCGACTCTGCAATCGTCGGCGAACTGCCGCGCTCTCGAGCTCCCGCAAAGCGTCAGAGGCAATCCAGCGAGCGGAGCGCGATTCGATCGCCCCGATTTGTCCCGCCGTCAGGATCGCCAGCAGGTTCAAGTTCGAGTTTCGCTTTCCAATCTGGCGCAGCGCCCAATTGACAGCTTTCCTGACGAAGTTGCGTTCATCCGTTGATTCGCGTTTGATCGCCCGGAGCATAGGGATGAACTTGTCATCCCCGAGGCGCTTCAGATGCACAGCCATCGACGCCATCATCACAAACCCAGCTCTCTTGACAAATTCCTCTTTTTGCGAGGACCATCGGAAGGCGCATTCACCGGCATAGGAGGTGTAGATGAAGAGCTCGGCGCAACATGCATCGCAGACAGCCCAGTTGTCAAAATCCCTCACCCACCGCTCCATCTGGCGCTTCGACACAAGTGCCGGATCGCCGATCAACGCAGCGAGAGCTCGTGCCTCGTGAAAACCGGTCGGCCACAGTGCAAGTGATAATTCCTGATTCGTGCCTACTGTTTTTGCGAGCGCCCGGAGCCTGGGAGCCGTGATGCCAAGCACATTTGCTCCCTTTATTCCGAAGCGTTCAGCACCTTTTGCGACCGCCGGATCCGCGAGCCTGTGAAGCTGCCTGAGGAGGGATTGCAATTCGGAGTGTGTCACGCGGGCCGATTGAGAGGGAATGAAATATTCAGGTTTTCTTTGAGGACACCCACGGAATTTCGCGGACGCCAGCGACATGGTTCGCATACCGCGCGACGACAAACAATGTATCGGAAAGCCGGTTGAGAAACATCGTTGACAAGGGGTCGACCTTTTCGGCCTTTGAGAGGCGAACAACGAGGCGCTCCGCGCGGCGGCAGATGGTTCTGGCGAGATGAAGCTGAGCTGCAAGCGGAGAACCGCCGGGGATTATGAACGTCGTGAGCGGGGGGAGTTGGGCATCGAGTGTATCGATCGTCTGCTCGAGCCGGGCGACGTGCTCGTGACCCACGGGCTGGATCATCGCTGATCGCTTCTCACCGGAAGCCGCGAGATCAGCGCCCAGAGTGAAGAGATCACTTTGAATGAGCCCAAGAATCTGATCCACATCTGCGGACGGCTTGAGAGCGCGGGCAATCCCGAGAGCAGAGTTCAGCTCATCGACGGTACCGTATGCCTCTATTCTCAGCGCATCCTTCGGGACACGCTGCCCGCCAAGAAGTGACGTCTCTCCCAAGTCACCGGTTTTCGTATAGATCTTCATGGCGCAACACCTCGCTGGCATTGTTGGATGAACGGTGCGGCCTCTTTTCTGATTCCTACATGGAGATTCGGCTAATGCTTTCTCCGATCCTTCGCCCAGATTCCCGGAAGCTCATTGTAGAAATGGAGAGTCGTCCTGATTCCTCCAAAGAAGTTTTCCAGCACGATGAACTCGTTGGGAGCATGGGCATTGCCGTCCGCCAGTCCGAATCCCAGCAGTACGGTGTCGATGCCGAGAATCTCTTTGAACTGCACAACGATCGGTATCGAACCACCCTCCCTCTGATAGAGCGGTTTCTTCCCGAAACCTTTTTCGAGCGCGACAACAGCTGCACGCACTCCCGGACTCTCGATGGGTGTCAGAGCCGGTTCGCCGCCATGCAGAGCCCGGACCTTTACCGAGACAGTCTTTGGAGCGATTTTCTTCATATGCTTTTCAAAGAGTCGGGCGATAGACGCCGACCTCTGGTTCGGAACCAGACGCATAGAGATTTTTGCATAGGCTTTTGACGGAAGAACCGTTTTCGCACCCTGGCCTGTGTATCCCCCCCAGATGCCGTTGCATTCCAGCGTGGGGCGGGCCCAGAGACGCTCCAGCGTCGTGAAGCCTTTCTCGCCGTACAATTCCTTCAGCCCGAGTGATGCGGCATATTTTCGATCCTTCCACGGCAGTTTGCGGAACGATGACCGTTCGGTTTTTGACAACGCCAGCACATCCTTGTAGAATCCGGGGATGGTGATCCTCCCATTCCTGTCATGCAGAGAGGCAATCATCTCCGCCAGAGCCTGAATCGGATTATGCACCGACCCGCCGAATGAGCCGGAGTGCAGGTCGCCGTTCGGACCGGTCACTTCCACTTCCATGTATGCCAGCCCCCGTAATCCGTAGCAGACAGACGGTACCCCGCGCGCAAACATATCCGAATCCGAAATCAGGACCAGGTCGGCTTTGAGGAGGTCTGCATGTTCTTTGACAAAAGCGTCCAGATGCTCGCTGCCAATCTCTTCTTCACCCTCCACGAGCACCTTCACGTTTAACGGCAGCTTGCCGGTGTTCTTCAGGTATGCTTCAAAGGCTTTGAAGTGGGCAAACACCTGGCCCTTGTCGTCGACGGCCCCCCTGCCGTAGATATTCCCCTCGCGAATCGTTGCCTCAAACGGCGGCGAAGACCAGAGCTCCACGGGGTCGACAGGCTGCACATCATAGTGTCCGTACAGAAGCACCGTCGGTGCTTCCGGAGCGCCGAGCCAGTCGGCATACACCAACGGATGACCTGCGGTCTCCATCACCTGCACGTGCTCAAGTCCGATGGCCTTCAGGTGCGCTGAAATCCATTCCGCGCAACGGCGCATATCATCTGCATGATCCGACTGGGAGCTGACGCTCGGGATCGAAATGAATTCCTTCAGTTCAGCGAGGGTGCGTTCCCTGTTCGCCTCAAGATACGCGAGAAGTTGTTGCATCATCGTTCCTTCAAATGGGAGAGTTCGTTGAGTTCAGTAAAACCATCACCGCGGCAATATATTCATCGACCTTCCGAAAGGCAAGACTTTTGACATCGGCCACCTTGGACACACACCCCTTTCTTGTTTCTGCAACGGGATTTCACTACATTCGAAAGAACACGTGACGCAGAAATATTGAGGGACACCATCGGCATCACAATTCTGAATATCGCACTCCCGGTTCTCTATTTCGCACTCGTTTGGGCCTACGGCAAAGCGTTTTTCTCCGATGCATCCTGGGCGAAAAAATGGAAAAGCACGCTTCTCGCGGTCGTCGTTCTCTTCCATCTTTTCTATCTTTTCCTCCGCACGATCACGTTCGACCATCCTCCGGTCACCACCGTCTATGAAATACTCTCAGTCCTCGCATTTGCCGTCGCTGCCGCTTACGCAGTCATCGAACGGCAATCGAAGGCGAAAGAGACCGGATACTTCATCCTGAATCTTTCGTTCTTCTTTCAGCTCATCTCCTCTCTCTTCATACGCGATCTCCTCGAGGTTCCGCAGATCCTCCGCAGCAATTGGTTCGGGCTTCACATCGCTTCAGCCCTGATCGGCTATGCTTCGATAACAATTTCGGCGGTCTATGGACTACTCTACCTGATGCTCTACCACGAGATCAAGGCGAACCGCTTCGGCGTCATTTACAAGAAGTTACCGAACCTGGAAACGCTCGAGCGAATGAACTTGATTGCGATCATCCTGGCCTTCTCGTCCCTGACATTTGCCATCCTCGCCGGATTCATCTGGCTCCCCTATGCTTTCGCGAGTTTCTCCTATGCCGATCCGAAGCTCCTCGGCACGGCGGCCCTCTGGCTCCTCTACGGCGTCGGTATCATAGCCCGGCAGAAAGGAAGCATCCGAGGGCGGACCATCATGGCGCTTTCGATCGTTGCATTTTTCATTGCGCTCTTTTCGATGTCTGTCATCAACCTGTTCTTTAGCGGTTTCCACCGATTCAGCTAGCCAACGAAGCGCCTAGCCCCTCCGTGAATACGGTCTGCGTCGGCATATCACACCAGACAGCGCCCGCCGAACTGCGCGCTCAGATGCGGTTCAGCGCCGGAGAGATCCGCTCTGCACATCCCCGCATCCGGGCGCTCGGACTCTCCGAGTGTGTGCTCTTCTCATCGAACGATCGGACGGAGCTCTACGCGGCCGGCTACGAAGGCATCCCTTCTGTTGACGAGCTCGTCAGATTTCTTATGTCGGAGAAGGGCGGAGAGAGTCCGATTCCGGCGAAAAGTTTTTTTTCACTGAAGGGCGGCGATGCGGTCGAACATCTCCTTCGTGTTGCCGCGGGTCTCGATTCGATGATCATCGGAGACACGGAGACCCTCGGCGCCATCAGCGAGGGATTTGCGATCGCTCAGGAAACAGGGGCTGCAGGATTCCTGCTGCAGCAGATTTTCGCGGCCGCCCAGGGCACCCATGACAAAGCGAAGGCCCGAACCCTCATCTCCGATGGCGCCATCTCTGTCAGTTCCGCCGCCGTCGAACTTGCACAGAGGATTTTTGATGACCTGACGCAGCGCAGAGCCCTCATTATCGGCGCCGGCGAGACAGCTCAGATGACGGCCAGGCTCCTTCATGCCAAAGGCATCGGATCCCTTGCCATTACTCACAAGAATCCGGAGCGCGCCTCGCAGCTCGCGGCTACGGTCGGGGGAACCACCATTCCGTTCGACGCCTTTCGAGAATTGCTGCCGGGAATCGATATCATCATCGCATCGCTCCAGTCCGAGCCGCACATTCTGACGAGCCGGAGCATCAAAGAAGTCGGGAAAAGCCGGCATGGTCAGACTCTCTTTCTAATCGACTGCGGAATTCCACACAATATCGATCCGTTCGCCGGAGAGCTGGAAAATGTTTTCCTCTATGACCTCGACACGCTCAATCTGATGGTAAGCGAGAGCATTGCTCAGCGCCGGGCACATGCGCCGGACGTCGAGGCTATCGTGCAGGAGGAACTGAAAAGGCTCCTGAGCTGGTATTCATCACTCGAGACTTCCCCCACCGTCGAAGCGTTGGGCAAAGTAATCGAGAAGATCCGGTCGGAGGAGGTCGCCAGGGAGATTCATCGTTTCAAATCCCAGGACCGCAAGGTTGTAGATGATCTGACGAAGCGCATTACCGAGCGTATTGTTCAGATTCCGGCCGAGCATCTCAAGATGGGTCGCGAAGGCCGGCTGCCGGACCGCCTGCAAAACGTGAGCCTCGTGCGAAAACTCTTCGGGCTCGATTCACGCGAAGACGATCCGTCGGACAAGCAGTGAATCGGCACATCAAAGCGTTCTCCTCCTCTCCTTCATTTCCGGGAAAAGTCGTATCTGCCCGATTTCGCGCCAATGTGATCCCGCTCGCACCAGAGCAAGAAACATTATGCATATTTGGGGAAAATATGTATATTTGTAGGGATTCGGGCTCACGGGGCGGTTTCCGGTCCTGCCCGGCCGCTGTATCCAATATCGTCACGTCATTCACGAATGATTTCTTCAACCAGAGCACGTAGGGGGCACTTATGAGGACGTTCTTGAGCGAGTTATCTCAGAAGAGCGCGCTGATATTCCTGCTCGTTCTGTTCCCGTCGCTGTTGCTTGCGCAGTCGACGACACCCACGCAATCAACTCCGCTGTCCGAGGACAGTCTCGCACCCGCCGAATTCACTTCCATCATGAAAGAGGCCTGGTCGTTCGTCAAGGACGAGTATGACAACTACGTCAGGAGCGTCGGGAAGAAGACGGAATTCGAGACGAGTGCCGAGTTCGAGAAGCGTTCGGTCGAGGCACGACGGCAATACCTGATGAAGATCACCAAGTACATCAAAGACAAGAAGTTTGACCAGCGAGTCATGGGCGTGCTCCTCAACGCTTCCCTGGATGAATATGACGCGGACAACCAGGTTTACATCGTCACGTGCCCGACATTCGTCGAGGCACCGTATAATCTGCCGACGATCGCGACGGAGATTCAATCCAACGGTTATGTCGCGCTGGCCGACTCGATTCGCAAGGGATACCGCACGTCGTCAGTGTACCTCAATTTCAGTCCCGCCTTCCGTTGGCAGGTGAACCGTGACCTGGCACAGGCCGCCAAAGCCGATCAGGCAAGCATCTACTTCAAGGTCCGGTTCAAGCTCGATCTGACACAGGGAGACGGGCGGAGGGGCGCACGATTCCTCATTGTGCCGAAACAGATCATCTTCTACAACCAGAAGACAAACGCCGTCTACTGGCAGCAGACATTGCGCTGAGCCTTCCCGGCACCGCGCGTACGCAGCAAGGCCGGTACCCGTCTCCTGGATACCGGCCTTTTCTTTTCAAACCCTCCCGAACCCGGCAACCTGTTCCGACCGCGTCGCACCAGATTCCCGGAAAGCAAGTACTCTATTTTGACTTCCCCAATGAGCGCTCGAGTTCCGCATGGAAATCCGGATGGGAGATTGCGATGAGCGCTTCGGCCCGCTGCCGGAGGCTCCTGCCGTGGAGCGAGGCCACGCCAAACTCCGTGACGACGTAGTGCACATCGGCGCGGGTTGTCACAACACCGGCTCCGAGTTTCAGCTGCGGCACAAGCCTCGAGATCTTTCCGTCTTTGGTCGTTGACGGAAGGGCAATGATCGGCTTGCCGCCCTTTGAGTATCCTGCACCGCGGATGAAATCGACCTGACCCCCGAAACCGCTGTAGATCCTGCTCCCGATGGAATCCGAGCACACCTGACCGGTGATGTCAACCTCGATAGCGGAATTGATCGCCACCATCTTCGCATTTTGAGAGATCACAAAAGGATTGTTCGTGTATTGGCAAGGGTGCATTTCGAACAGCGGGTTGTTATGCACATATTGGTAAAGATTGTCTGATCCCAGGACGAACGTGGCAACCACCTTACCCGGGTGAAGAGTCTTCTTTTGATTTGTGATGATGCCCCGTTCGATCGCTTTCACAACTCCGTCGGAAACCATCTCGGTGTGGATGCCAAGGTCTTTTTTGCCGTCGAGGAGAGCGAGCACGGCATCCGGAATTCCCCCGATGCCGAGCTGAAGCGTCGAACCGTCCTCCACCAGATTGGCGATATGCGCTGCAATGCGCCTTTCAAGCTCACTCGAGGCTCCCTCCTTCAGCGTCTTGAGAGGTTCGGAACACTCGACCACCTTGTGCACTTTCGAAAAGTGAATAAAGACATCTCCGAGCGTGCGCGGCATGCGGTCATTCACCTGCGCGACAACAAGTCTAGCGCTCTCAGAGGCAGCTTTCGAAGCCGCACATTCGACCCCAAAGCTCATAAACCCGTGTTCATCCGGCGGAGAAAGGTGCACGAACGCCACGTCAATCGGAATGATCTTGTCGATGAAGAGGTTGGGAATCTCGGACAAATGGACGGGGACGTAATCGGAGCGTCCTTCGGCGATGGCTTCGCGGTCGGCGGCGCCGACGAAGAGTGAATTGTGACGGAAATGTCTTTCCATGCCGGGTTGTGAGAGCGGGTCTTCGCCGAGGAGCAGAATATGGTTCACCTCCACGTCGAACAGGTCGTCCTTCCGCTTTGCCAGGCCTTCAGCGAGCAGCGTCGGAGTCGCAGCATTGCCGCTGATGAAGATCCGGTCTCCCGATTTCACCACGGCAACCGCTTCGTCGAGGCTGACGATCTTTTTCTTGTACTGATCTATCCAGTTCATAGCATTCAATTCGTATCCGCTTAAGAGTTCTTGAGAAGCGTTGCAATGGCCTGCGGCTTGAAGTCGAATATTCTTGCGATGACCTCGTTCGTGCAGACACCGTTGTAGGTACAGACGCCTTTCGCCAGGCCGGAGTCATGTTCGAGGGCTTTGAAAATCCCGTCTTCGCAGACTTCCTGGACGTACGGCAGCACTGCATTCGTCAGCGCCAGGGTAGCCGTGCGGGCGACGACAGCGGGCATATTCGGTACGCAGTAGTGGATCACGCCATGCGTTACGTAGACCGGATCGTCGATCGTCGTCGGCCGACTTGTCTCCACGCAGCCTCCCTGATCGATCGACGCGTCGATGATGACGGATCCCGGTTTCATTTCTTTGACCATCGCCTCCGTAACGATGTGCGGAGCCTTGTCGCCTTTCAGCAGGACAGCCCCTATGACCACGTCCGCAAACCGAACGGCCCGAGAGATGTGGTAGCTGGTGGCAACGCCCGTGCTGATCTTCCACTGGAACAGATGTTCGAGCTCGCGCAGGCGGCCGATATCGCGATCCAGGACTGTGACGTTTGCTCCCATGCCGAGTGCCACCCTCGCAGCCGTTCTTCCCACGGTTCCGGCACCAAGGATGACGACATTCGCCGGCGGAATACCGGGGAGACTCCCGAGGAGCGTGCCTCTTCCTCCCTGACCGGCCTGGAGGTAGTGCGCACCAACCTGAATTGCTATCTGACCGGCTATTTCGCTCATCATCTGCAGAACAGCCAGATCGCCCCGTTCGTTCTCGATGAGCTCGAAGGCGACGGCTGTGACCTTCGCATCAAGCAAACGTTCCAGGACATTCCGCCGTGAGACCGCAAGGTGAAGGGACGAGAAGATTGTCTGCCCTTCGCGCAGGATCAGAAGTTCGCTCTCGGTGGGAGGCGAAACCTTCAGGACGATATCGGACCGG
This sequence comes from Bacteroidota bacterium, assembly GCA_003519375.1. Classification (GTDB taxonomy): domain Bacteria; phylum Bacteroidota; class Ignavibacteria; order UBA10030; family UBA10030; genus UBA9647. Next base: position 17,765 of record DOWV01000210.1, on the reverse strand, counting down.
TTGATGATTTCATCCACGCTGTACGAAATCGTGGCGCCGGCCATTTGATAATCTTCATCCCGGAAAATTGTGCGGCCACCGTCCAGGTGGAGCACAAAGACGTTGTGACCCTGCGATGCCAGATCCTCGACGCCCGCCGGTGACAGAGCCACGCGTCGCTCGATGGAAGCTTCCTCTCGAATGATGCCGATGTTCATATGGTTGTCTCTGCGAAATGATTGAAGGTTGGTGATGATTCAGAATCGTCGGAAGAGCTCGGGCACAGTTGCGTTCTTGCGTTCAACTTCGATTCACCGATTTCGACCCTCTCACTCGAACTGCACGCGGGCTAGGCGACCTGAGCCGGGCGGTCTTCGGTACTGCAAGAGAGCGCTTGGAAAGAGAGTCACACGAACAAAGGACTCATCAAATCGGTCAAAAATCGTGCCGACGGCCTCTGCGCGAGCCCCCCCTCCCTGGCGTCATTCCTGCACGATTTGCTGTCTGGTTTCTCAGCATTGGGAAGACTCCCGCAGCCCTTCCCAAACGTGAAAGTGCCCTCCTTCCTCAACCGTGTGGACCGATATCTCTTTAGCTATGAAATCTCACGGCCGGATTGTACAAGCCGGCCTTGATAGCCTCAGATGGGGTGATTCAAGACAACTTCCACCAATTGTCCTCGAGGTATGTTTCTTTTGCCGGTATCTGTTATCTTTGATAACGATGTTTGAGCTTCACGCTCATCCAAGGCTTCGCTGTTGACCCGTTTCTTGGTGGGGTACGGTTAGACAATGTCAGGAGGATTTCGTGGTCACACGCAGCATCTTGATCGTCGAGGACGAACCCGCAGTAGCGCTAACCTTCCAGCATATCCTGAAACGCTCGCTTGAGTACAATTACAGCATCCAGATGGTTTCTTCCGCCGAGGAGGCGCTTGAAGCGATCAAGAAGGCCGGCACTTTCGACATTGTTCTCCTTGATTACTACCTTCCCGGACTCACCGGAGGCGATTTCCTGAGGGCACTCCGCACGCGCGACCAAAGTACCGTCGTCATCGTGATTTCGGCGAGCCAGGAGTACAAAATCGTTCACGACGTCTTCAAACTCGGGGCAGACGATTATCTTACGAAAGAAGAACTAAGCAATTCCTACGTGCTCGAAAAGGCGATTCTGGCAGGGCTGGAAAAACGGGAATATCAGAAGGAACTCAACCGGTCGGAGGTTGCACGGCAGCGGATCGACGCGATCACAACGATTATCCGAACAGTCCATCACGAGCTGAACAACCCGATGGCGATCATCGATCTTGCATTGGCCAAAACGACGAATGCGGTCGAGGCCGGGCTGCCCGTCAATCACGCTCACCTGAGAGAAATCCAGGAGAACATCAACAGGATGGCCGACATTCTTCGCCGGCTCCATGGTTTCAGGCAGGAGAATTTCAATGATGAGCTTCGGGGATTGAAGCTCTTCTCATTGCCCGACGATTCTTCAACGTAAGAGAATCTGAGACGCACGCGCCCTGTCACCTGGCCGTCCCATCCTGACGTCGTACAAAACGAAGCCCCGCACCTGGCGGGGCTTCTGCATTTCCAACAGCGGACGCTACATCGGGGGTCAGGCTTGTTTCGGACGTGTGCCGTTCATCTTTGTTGTGAGCGCGATACAGAGGCCCAGCATCATCAGAAACGCACCAACCCAGACAAGGCTCATGAACGGCTTCACACTTGCCTCGATCACGAGGATCTGCGACTTCGCCGACTGCCCCGCCTGTTGTTCTTCCACACCCTTTACGGCAATTTGAATCGTTGAACCTTTTCCAGGTGCATCGACGTTCATGCCGAGCAGCTCAAAGCCGAGTTTTCCATCCTTGGTACTCGCTGTTTTTGGCTCCGGCTTTTCGATATTCTTGAAGGACGTGAACGCCGTCAGTTCTTCCGAGCTGTTTCCTCGTTTCACTTCAAGCACAGCCCCGATGGTCATATCCTGACCTCCGGCCATTCCGCTCATGTCGCCATGCTTCATGTCAAAGCGCAAGAATTTGACCGCCACGGGACCTACCGTTTTCGTTTGGCCGGTCTTGAGTTCCAGCACGCCGCTTGTGGTGGCTGACGCCGGCGCTCCTTCTTCAAGCGAAACGGGTTCTAAGTAAAAGTCACGCGTCAGGAAAGCCGCATAGTCCGGATTTCTCATCAGGCTATTGTTGTACTCGCTTTCAAACATGACCGGTTCAAGAACGAACTGCGAACCGCCTTTTTCGACGTTGACGGAAAACATCCACTTACCGTCAGTCGTCGGCTTCGACCCGGTGTAGGTCAGCTTGTGTCCCAGGATGACTTGTGCTTCGTTCATCGGGAGCGAAGCCGTCTGCTTCTGGCCATAGCGGCCGGATCCGATGATGCCCAGGAATAACAGAGCGAGGCCGAGATGTGCGAGGGCGCCGCCGGTAAACCGGACATTCTCCCTTGCCAGCCGGTAAAGCCGGATGGCGTTGACAGATAAGGCAAATAGCGACGAGAATGCGAAAACGGCGAAGAGGACATCATCAAGCCCCACAAAGACCAACACCGCCGTCAACACTGCAGCCGCAATCAGGGAAATCGCTGAATTCTTGAGGAGCTGACCTGACGATTCCTCCTTCCACTGAACGAGAAGGCTCAGGCCAAGCAAAAGACCCATTGCAATCGCGATAGGAAGATTCGTTTTGTCATAAAACGCGGGCTCCAGCGAAGCCTTGGAGAGAATCGGCCAGCTTGTGCCAAAGAGAATGACCAGCGCGCTGGCGCCCATCACGGCCGAGCTGATGCCGAGGATTGATTCACGTGTGAAGAGCGGAGACCGGTTGGAGAATGCCTTCAAATCAGCCCATCGTCGAAACACCATGCCAAATCCGACAATCACCGACGCCACAATCCAGATAACAAGAAGGGTATAGGCAAATGCGCCGGGGTCAACGAAGGAATGCACCGAAGACGACCCGAGGATGCCGCTGCGGGTCAGGAACGTGCTGTAGACAACCAGAACATAGGTGCTGATTCCGAGGAAGAAGTTTGTCCTGACCAGTCCGCCTGTCCGTCGCTGTACAAGCATGGTGTGGACGAGGATGATACCGACGAGCCAGGGGATAAGCGATGAGTTCTCAACCGGATCCCATCCCCACCATCCGCCCCATCCGAGAACGCCGTAGGCCCAGTATCCTCCCATCATGATGCCCGACCCGAGAGCGATCGTGCCTCCGATGACCCAGGGAAGCGAGTTATTGACCCACTCGAGGTAGGACCGTCGCCAGAGGGCAGCCAGTGCGAATGAGAACGGAACCGCCATCGCGGCGAAGCCCGCGAATAACACCGGAGGATGAGCGATCATCCAGAAGTTCTGCAGCAGCGGATTCAGTCCGCGGCCGTCCGACGGAATGGTCCCGACGGGAACATCAGCCTGCGCTTGCCAGAGGTACTGAAATGGCGATTTGACGATGAGAAGCACCAGAAGAAAGAGCTGGACCACGGTGTACACCGTCATCACTTCAGCTTCATTTCCTCTCTTTCGGGAATAGGACATAAGTCCCAATCCGATCAGCGCAGAACAGAGCGCCCAGAAGAGAAAGCTCCCCTCCTGCCCCGCCCAAAATGTCGTGATCAATAATTCAAGCGGCAGTGCCCGGGAGCTGTAACCCCAGACGTAGGCGTATTCAAACTGATGACGGAGTATGTACATCATCAGTGCGGCTGAAGCGGCAAGAACAGCCATGACCATGACGCCGTAGCTGTTGCGCGCCATACCGAGTTGACGCTTTTGCGAGCTCACGCTCCGGTAATAAGCATATACAGAAAATGCGGATGCGAGAGTGGCAATCCAGATAATAATCGTCCCTACCATATCTCCTTCAGCCTCGTCCTTTCATTGGATGGTTTTCAACATGAAACCGAACAAGATTCTGCGTCAGATCAGAATGCGTACTCCTGACCGAACACATTGATCTTGCCGTTCACGTGTCTTGTTTTGTCGGTGATTGTCCCATCGCTGCTCACGATACCGTCGTGACAGGTTCCGCATGTCGAAACCGGAACAACGATGTGACCTTTCGGCGGGAGGCCATGGCAACTGCCGCAGGTGGCGCTGGAAGATCCTCCTGTCCATGTCGGCGAAAAATTCTCACCCACCATCACAGAATCCGCGTAGGCAAACTGAGAGGTAGATGTCGCTTTCCGCAGCTTCCAGCTTCCGTGACAGAAGGTGTTGCTGCACTTCAATGATGAAGCGTCGTATGATGGAATGGTCGTGAATGAACCCTTCGCCGTCGTCAATCGTGCGAGCGTGTCGTTGAACGCGACCTCTGCGGGGAGTGCGCCGAGATGGCCCGCCGCATTCAACTGCGTCGGCACCGTGTGGCATTCCCGGCATCTGGTTGCTTTACCGATCGTACCTGTCACCAGATGTTTCTGATGAGCGCCGACTCCGCGTGACGTGGCGTCTGTTTCACCCTCCACGGACCTCGGCGGCGCGGCCGCTGAGAAGTTGTTTGCCGGAGCGGAGAACGAACCATGGCACGTGCTGCACGCCTCCGGCGACTTCGGAACGTTGTTGGCATCGACGTGGCAGCCCGACGTCATGCACGAAACACCGGTCACACCGCCCGTGTATTGCTTCGAGTGACACGATACGCACTCGTCCAGTTTGTACTGCGTCTGCCTCAGCGCTTCGCCGTGGAAATTCGCCGAGCTGGCTGTGGTCCAACCCTCTTCGTGCACTTTTTGACTGCCCGAAACCGGCACCGGCAGTTCTTTGTTCAGGTCGCTGCACGAGCTCATGACCAGCGCAGCGATAACGAGAAGAGTGATTAGGAATGCGGTTAGAAGTCTGGTTGTTCTCATAGGTCTCAGCTCACTTATGACAGTAGCCACAGAACTTTTGTCCTTTAGTCCCGCCGACACGCGCGTTCGCGTCCGTGTGGCAGACATAGCAGGTTGCGCCCGGATCGTTATGCCAGGTGCCGTGTTCGCCGGACATGAATCCCGGCAGATGCGTCCTTGGATTTGTCCCCTTGATGCCGTCGAAGTCGGTATGGCAGAGAATGCAGGCCGCGTCGGCGCCCTGAGCATCATGGCATGCCGCACAGGTCTCGATGTCACGCTTGGCCAGCTTTGCGTGCAACCCTCCCCCGCTGCCTACTCCCATCAAGGCGAACCGGGGCTGGCGGTGTGAGTCAGGCATAAACTTGTTCTGGTTGACATCCCCTCCGGCTTCATGGCATTGTGCGCAGAAAGTCTGCTTGTCGTGACAGGTTTGACAATCCGACTTCTTGCCCTCGACGGCAAGGCCGTGAGTGAACTTGAAATTGAGATCGTGCACTTTCGTGAGATTCATGCTTTGACCGCGGTCGATCGTCGCAAGGCGCGGCGAGCGGAGAGACATCATGTCCTTCCCCGGCACGCTCACCTTGATCAGATCCGAGCCGTTATGACAGTCTGTGCACGATTCCTGTGTATGGCAGGTCGCACAGGTCGCCGTTGAAATGCGGGCAACCATCTTGTGCTCCCGTGCAAAGTCGGTTCGATTGTGCTCACGAGGCCTCAAAGCAGCCATATCCACGTGACATCCTTCGCATGCGTTCGATGCCTTCACGTCGTTGTGACACGAATTGCATGACGGCATGTCCGGCACTTTCATCGCAACGCCGATTTCCGCCGCATCGACACCGGTGTGACAGCGCTCGCACTCGAGCTTCTGGCCCGAAAGGTGGAACTCGTGCGAGAACACGAGATTCCGCTTCGGAAGCTCCGTCGCAACATACGTCGACGGGTCGTCGCTCATATGACAGAACGTGCACTTCGAGTTGATCTGTTCCTCGTGGCAGCTCTGGCAGTTTTCGTGCGTCGCCAGCAGATTATCCGACGCCAGCTTGCTCGCTGGTGCCTTGGTATGGCAATCGGCGCACGCCATTCCCGCATCGCGGACGTGGAATTTGTGAGAGAATTTGACGGACGATGGTCCATCCTTGGCAGGGGCATCCTGGCGCACGGAGCCCATAAGGGCAAGAGCGAGGATGCAGATGACTCCGAGCAAGGCACCGGAATAGATCCGGCGGACTGTCCGATGAACGATTGGCGTTGGTTTGAGCATACGATCTCTGTTAGAAGATTGCGAGTTGTTGGCTGAAAAGATAATTGACCCTGACGAAGAAACGCATGTCGGTATTATAGATCTTGTTCTGGATCCATTGAGCCTGCGCATCAACCGAGAGCGCCCGCAGTGGCCGGTACACCGCGCCCACGGCGACGCTCAGGGCATTCTCGAGCTGCGAGAACTCGCTGAGCTTGTAATGCGCATAACCGACGAGGAGCGTCGGGGTCAGCTTGTTTTCAAAAAGTGGATAGCCGAGGTTCAGCGATGCGGCACTGAGTTCACCGCCGTCGCCGTCATCACGCGTCAGGCTCGCCGAGATGTGCTCACCGTTGACGCCGACGGTGATCTGGTTCTGGGTCGCGTCATTGTACGAGACGGAACCGTATTTGGCGAACACCTGCCACTTGGTGCCGATGCTGTACTCGGCGCCCGCTTCGTACTCCTTCAGCGATGTGAACGAGAATACGGAGAAAATCGAATTGAAGAGGAGGCGCGGTTCGCGCTGGAGATATTCCGCCGTGATACTCAAAGGCTGGAGTACCTTGACAGAACTTGAGCTGAACGGCGTCACCCGCGTAAACAGCTGGAAACGGGAGTTCTTCTCCAGCAACAAATCGTAATCGAACCTGGCATACCCGGAAACGATTTCTTTATAGTCCAGGCTGAGATCGCCGCTGAGGTACTCCTCTGCCGTCGCGGACGGCTTTATTTCCACCAGGTACGGGTTGAAGAGTGAATCCCGCCGGGTGCCGAAGTACGTCTCGGGCCTCATGTTCCTCTTCATATAGCTTACGGAGGCCTGCGCGAACTCGACCGGAGCGACAACCAGCTGGCCCCCCATCATGGAATTGTCGGCTGCATTTTCTATAAGCGCAGCTTTGTAGCCCAGTGATGGGAGCGATCCATAGTATCCGACGACTTTAACCTTTGAGTCGAGGAACCTCATCGTGGCAAGTCCGCCGTCGATGGTTCCCGTTCCGACCCCTGCAAACACCGCCTGGCGGCCGATGCTCAGGTCAGCGATCCGGGCGATGTTCGACCACTTGGCGTACAGGTTGTAGAGTCGTACGGTCGGATCGTTCTTCACGGGACCGGCAAAGTCGTTGAACCCCTGCAGATAGGTATGGAACGACAGTTGTTCTCCGGCCAGCGAAAGCTGAACGGTCTGATACCCGAAAAGATGTTGGGATGACGTTCCAATCGTGTCTTGCCGCTCCCAGGCATAGGCAGAGGTCACAAGACGGGCCTGCAGCCGCTGTCCGAACGCCCCGGAAACCGAAAGAACGAGGAGACAGATAAGTAAGAGAAGGTTCTTCATAAGTATTTGAACTGGAAAAGTGATCGTGACTTAAGCACGGTTTCAGAACATTGCGGGAAGGTGCACGCCGGGAGTTAGGCAGCCGCACGGTGAGCAGCATGGGTCTTCAACGGCGGTTCGAAGCCATAAACCAGGGTCCGATAAACTCCGTTGCCAGCACCAGCAGCCAGATCCTTCCCGAAAACAGATCGTAATCGTGGAGGATTACCCTCCACGGCACATCCATGACAAAATACTCAAATAGAAAATCGACACTCACACTCATTGTCACCCACAGAAAGCCGATCAGGAACAGATCGGCGTTGACGTACTCCCTCAGAAACCTGTCTACCAGCACCGAAGAAAAAAGCAGCACGAAGATCATCAGCATCAGGACGCTCAAAACGTGAGCGGCGTGATCGCCGAGCCGGGGCACGAGAAACAAGCTCCGGAACATACCATTCATCATTGCTGCGAGAGCGACAAACAACCAGACTTCGAGGGATTTCTGTACCATGGATCTATCCATGGGAGTTACCCCCTAACGGCATCGAAAGGAAGGAACGGCGCCGCGCCTTTCGGGCAGCGCCGCCCCTGGATTTTCAACAGCTCAGAGACAATGAATCAGGGTCTGACTAGCCCTTTGGCACGGTATGCTTAATCTTGGCCCAAAACTCGTCGTACTTGAACTCTTTGTATGCCGGGCTCTTTTCATTATGGCAGCTCTTGCAGAACTTTTGAATTTCTGCTTCATCCTTGTACAGCTTCAGTCCCGCAGCACCAGCTTTCGCCTTGTCCTTCATTACTGTCATGCTCTTGTATTGGGATCCCGCGCCATGACATGATTCGCATTGAACCCCTTCCTTGATATCGAAGCCTTTTTCAAAGAGACTCGCGTCGACCGTCTTGCCGAAGGTATGACATTCCAGGCATTCCGGAGATTCCACCGCTGGTTTCTTGAGTCCCCTTGCTTTGGCATACTCAGCCGCCTTGGCTGTCAGGAGCGTTTTGTAGGCTTCGGCATGCTTGCTCTTCTGCCAAATATCAAGTTGCTTCCCCTGTTTATCTGACTTGTGACACATCCCGCACATCTTCGTTCCCACATACTTATTCTGCGCCTGCATCGTGGACAGAAGTACGAGAGTGCAAACCAGTGCAGCAAGGACGGTGCGAAACGTCTTCATGGTAAAATTCCTTCTAAAGGTTTGACCAGTAAGTGAATTAATGAATCCCGACCACCGCTCCTTGTCTCATCCCCCCTTACAGATTGCTCAACTCCCTGCCGGGCAAATAGCTGTGAATACGTTCTTCAACTTCCTTGACTCCGTGTATACGACCTTCTTCAATCTCCCAGATCGAAATTAATGGAAAAAACTTTGCAAATACCATAAAGCCCAGCGCAAAAACGGACAAGCCCCCAGCGAACAACGCCCATTCAACCAAAGATGGTATGTAGATGCCAAGGGGAAGTTCCATTCTGGGATTCGCGAGCGATGGAACGACAATAATGAACCGCTCTAGCCACATCCCGATTACCACCGCAATGGAGGCGATGAGGACACCGCTGATCGTCTTAAATTTGCGAAAACTGAGAATCGTAACCGGGATCACAAAATTGCAGAGGACCATTCCCCAGAAGAAAAATGCAAATGGCCCGCTGAATTTGTAGAGGATGGTATTCATCTCGTGAGGCTCTCCCCCAAAGATGCCCGTGAGGTACTCCGAAAACGTGAAGTAGAACCAGATGATTGACATGATAAGTAGAAGAGTCCCGAGGTACTGAAAATGGATCTGCTTCAGATAGTCCTCAAAGTGGAATACTTTCCGAAAAATGATCATCACGATAAGCAATGCGGCGATTCCCGAGAAAATAGCTCCCGCGACGAAGTAAGGACCGAAAATCGTGCTGTGCCACCCAGGTTGAAGCGTCATCGAAAATATGTACGAAATCACGGTGTGGACAGAAATCGCTATCGGGATGACCATCACCATCAGAATATTGATCGCCCTATTAAGTACCTGCTTTTGTCGTTCTGTCCCTTGCCACCCCCACGCCATAAACGTATAGAGCCATGTGAGTTTGCCCCCACGATCCCGAATGCGGGCAATATCGGGGATCATTGGCAAGTAAAGATACACTGTGCTTGCCGTGAAGTATGCGGTAATGCTCGTGACGTCCCAAAGCAATGGAGACTGGAGGCGTCCCGATTCCAGCAGGTTCATCATCCGATCAGGTCTCCCCAAGTCGATGATAGGATGAAGCCCCCCGATCGCGAGGACGATCGCCGTAATGACCTCCGCCATACGCGTGATGGGCCTGCGCCACTCCGCCTTCGACAAACGAAGGATGGCCGAAATGAGCGTGCCGGCGTGGCTTATCCCGATAAAGAAAACAAAGTTGACAATGTAGAAACCCCACGTGACAGGTTGATTCATTCCTGTCACGCCCAATCCATTCCGGATCTGCGCATAGTACATGTAGATCGAGAAGAGATAGACAGCGAGGAAAATTCCACCAACGACGTAGTAGCCTCTCCCCGTCTGATAGATCGGACGATAAAGCGCAGCATCCTGGTCCAAATCGCATTGGTGTGTCTTGTCCATCATGATACCCGTTTCGAGAGATAATAGACTTTCGGCTCGACGCCAAGGTCTTCCATAACCCGCGAGGCCCGGTAACTGCGGGAAAGTTTGTAAACCGCGCTGTCCTTGTTCTCAAGGTCTCCGAACGAGATCGCATCCGCCGGACAGATTTCTGAGCACGCTGGTACATATTCTCCGTCCTGCAGCGGCCTCTTCTCAAGATCAGCAACCTCTTTCACATGCTGCAAGCGGTGAGCACAGAAGGAGCATTTTTCAACCACTCCTACCGCTCTCACCGAGACGTCAGGATTGAAGCATTTGTTCGCTCCCTCCAGCCATTGTGGCTCGTACCAATTGAAAACTTTCGTCGTGAAGGGGCACGCTGCCATACAGTAGCGGCAACCGATGCAGCGATGATAGATTTGAGCAACTAATCCCTCATTGTTCCGATACGTCGCCCGCACAGGACAGACCTTCGTGCAGGGTGGATTATCGCACTGGAAGCAGGGTTTCGGCATTCGTTTCGCCGCGACGGTCGGATACTCGCCCTCATAGGTCGTAATCATGTCCATCCAGAACAAGGCTCGTCCAGCCTGAGCCTCCTTGGAATCAACAATTGCGACGTTGTTCTCCATTTTGCATGCGGCCATGCAGGCACCACAGCCTGTGCACTTGTCCAGATCTATCACCATCGCCCATCTTGGCATGCGGATGCTCCCGGATTTAGCTAGCTAACGTGATCTTCGCCTTGGTTGCTTCGAATGCCGCTTTCCCGCTAATCAAATCGTACAGGTTTCGAATGATCGAGTGCGGATTCACACCGTGCCCTTTGGCGTAGCGACCGTAGGAAGTATGGCCCAGTCCAAACGGAATTGCGATGACATTCGGCACGATAGCGTGGGATAATTTCGCCTGGACCTTGAGGCGTCCGACAGAAGTCTCCACCCAAACCCACGAATCCTCAGCGATAGCATACTGCGCAGCAGTCTCAGGATGAATTTCAACCCACGAGCTCCAGAACCGGCGAGCGGTATATCCGAACATCTCCTGCATCATCGGCAGATTGGCGGCCTGGCCGTCGGGATTCGGCAACACATGGAACGGGATCAGATACAACGGCTTGTCCTCCTCATAGGAGACCGGCTCGTGATGGGGAAGAAAAACGCTGTCTCCGCGGGCTGAGATATTGAGCCGGTTCAACACCAAATCGAGATTTTGGGAAGATCGTGGTGCGCCCGCTTTTGCAACAAGCCGGTCGACAGATGCTTTGAGGGTTTGGGAGTAAAACTCAAATTTCCCCGACGGAGTACGAAAGACCTCCGACGAACTTTTCTTCTTGCGGATCGGATTCCACCAGCCGCCGTGCTCCAGGAGGCGATCCCAGAACTCCTCAAAGGAAGCATATCGTCCTATCTGCCACCCCCGCTGCTGCAGGTAGTCGAGCCATAGTTGTCGCACACCCTGTGTCGCGACTGCCCCCTCTCCGGACAGATAGACGCCTTTCATCCTGAATTTAATCTCCTCCTCATAGGTGTTCAGAGGGAATGCAGCGCCGACCGTGCCTCCAACCCGTCTCGCAAGCTCAATCAAGACATCTCCGGTGTGACGAGTATCGTGGAGCGGCTGAATCACGGGGTGTTGAATCCCCACGTGAGTAAAACCTACAGATGGAACGTTCGAAACCTCGTCCCATTTTTCGAGAAACGTATGATCGGGAAGAATCAGGTCCGCGTATTCGCTCGTTTCATTGATCACAGAATCAAAACTGACGATGAGGTCGATCTTCTTCAGCGCATTCACGAGATCATCGTGATTCAAAGATTGGAACAGGGCATTCCCCCTGTAAAGAAAGAGGATCCTCAGCGGGTAGGGGCGTTCAGCAAGAACGTGCTGCGCAAAACTCTCGATGGAGAAATCTGTCATCGGGAACGCGATTTCGTCAGGCTGCGCGATCGGCGTTTGATGATTTCCCGTTCTGGCAACCGGATCCTCCGAAACCATCGCGTGTTTCTGCACCGGCGGCTGGTCGATAAACAGCACACCGCCTCCTCGTTCTATATTACCGAGGAGCGCATTCAGGCTGTGGACGGCCATGAGCGCAAATGTTCCATTTGTGTTTGCGACGGCCCCTCCATCGCCAAGCACAACCGAAGGCCGGGTATTTCCAAGCTCGCGCGCGAGCTCAAGGATCGTTGCGCTGGGAACACCTGTGATCTGCGATGCGCGCTCCGGATAGTAGTTGCCGAGAACATCGGATTTGAATCCTGTGTGCTTGCCTCCAAATCGATCGACCCAATCTTCAAATCCAAACGTACGGTTCTTCACAAACTCTTTGTCATAGAGTTCTTCTCTGATCAGAACATAGGCAATTCCGAGAGCCAGGGCCCCATACGTTCCCGGTCGGACGGGAACCCACCGATCTGCGTTGGCACCCGTCAGGCTCATCCGTGACTCAATCTGGACGAAACGCGTGTTTCGGTCCTGATGGTGGCTGTACAGCTTGGTGTGGTATACGGGAGAATAACCTCCCTCCAGAAAATTCGCCCCGAAACTCATAATGAGTTTTGCATTGAGAATGTCGTATGCGGGGACTTGTGATTGACCCTGAAGCAACTGATAGGCTACCGTGTCATTTTGAGTGAGAGAGAACTGGTAGTAGTTCGGAGATCCAAAGGCCCGCATGAACCGGGAGATATGTTCCCTCATGAGGCCCCGTTCATTGTAGCCCAAGAATCCAACCTGGTGCGATTTCCCTTCTTTCCGCACCGTTGCCAGCTTTTCCGAAACCGTTTTCAATGCATCGTCCCATGTGACCGGCTCCCACTTGCCGCTCCCGCGATCACCAGACCGTCTTAGCGGCGTTTTTGCCCGATCGGGATTGTAGAGTTCGTGCAACGCGTTGATGCCCAAGGGGCACATGCCGCCAAGATTGACGGGGTAGAAACGATTTCCTTTGACGGAGACAGGAATTCCATCGATCATCCGGACTTGGATTCCACAACCGCCGGGGCATAAACTGCAAATGGTACTGCTCCACGCTTCGATCCCGGCTCCCTTCTTCGCCTTCTCGATCATATTCGCCGGGAGGTCAAATACCTCATCCAGCCCGCAGCCATCGATGAGCAGTGCGCCGGAAACGCCGCCAAACAGCCTCAAGAAATCCCTTCGTTTGATTTCCATGCTATCTCCGAGAACTATCGATGACAAGCCAGGCAGTCGTTGGAAACTTTCCGCTGCCTATGACAATTCATGCAGTTTTCCATCGTTACAGGAAGAAACGCTGTTGTGACAGGTTGCGTTTGTTCGTTCATATTCCCATGGCAAGCCTCACATTCCAGCTTTCCTCCGATCACGTGACGTCGATGTGAGAAATACACGTGTTCGGGCACTTCATATATTCGTATCCAGGGGATTTCCTTCTTGTCCGCAACGTATTTGAGAACTTTCAGTTCTTCAGGCGATTTCGAAACCGGTTCGGCGCTGTGACAGTTTTGACACACCTCCAGAGAGGGTACTGTAGCGCTGGCCATGTCCTTCGCGTGGACGTGGCAGTCGGTACATTGCATTCCGGCATTCTCGATATGCACCCTGTGGTTGTAGGCAATTGGCTGAACAACGCCCCGCCCGGCATAGAGCCTCACAACGATGAAAAGAACGACGAGGACCGTTCCAACCGATGACAGTATGATGAGGTTTCTCGTGCGAGCCGACTTAGGCATAGGCAATGTTCATCGGAATCGATGTGATTGATGGTTAATCTGTCTTCCGTTTTCTACTTTTGGGCGACCTTCCGAAGATAGGCGTACAAATCACGCATATCACGCGTAGAGAGCACAGGCCAGTTCTTGTTCCCGGTGATAACCAAATCCTCCATCTCTCCCGCATGGTTCCACATAAGCTGAATCATCCGAATCGGCGTTTCGAATCGGTTGATCGTTGCAAGGTCGGGTCCCCTTCCCCCACCAGCTTGCCTGTGACAGTCGACGCAACCTTTTGAACGAAAAACAGACTCTCCTCGCTGAGTATCCCCGGGCTTGTCCTCAAAACCAAGGAAATAGATGTACGCGAGCAGATCGGCCATCTCGTTTCCTTCAAATCTTGGCCAGTCAACGGACTCTCTTTTCATTCGCGCCATCATTGCAAGCCCATGGTTCCACATCAGCGTCGCGACGCCCGTTACCCCCTTCTTCAAATCAATCCGGATGAGACCCGGCTGAGTAATCCTCGCCTCCCCTTCACCAAGGTGGCATTTGACGCATCGCTTTTGCTCGAACAAAGTTCTGCCTTTGGCGGGATTTCCCGGGGACATCCTCATATCCGCGCTGCCTGTTGTCGCTTGCCGAAGATATGCCGAAATATCTGCGACATCTTGACCACTGAGTATGGGATATGACATCCTGGTCTTCTTAATTTGTTCCTGCATCGCCGGACCATGGTTCCACATTGCCTGGACCATAAAGAGCGGCGAGGCATATCCCTGGACGCGCTCAAGGTCCGGTCCCACCTTTCCACCTTTTCCTGCCACCATATGGCACGTAATGCAGCCTTTTGAGGTCAGGAGACTCCTTCCATGCGACACGCTCCCGGGTTCTCCGAGGTATCTGAGATAATAGAGAAACCCGAACAAGTCGAGCATTTCATTCTCGGTCAGGCTGGGACGATTCATCCTGAGCTGACGGAATTTCCTGTTCATTTGCGGAGCATGGTTCCATATGATCGATGCCAGCTCCAGGGTGCTGCCGAAGAACTCCCGCTTGCTGAGATCCGGTCCGACAGTTCCTCCGAACCCCCCAATCGCGTGGCATTCGATGCACTTTTTTTCTTCAAAGACAATTCTTCCCTGCAGCGGGTTTTGGGGAAGTTGGATCTGCTGGGCCAAAAGTGAGCCGCTGGCGATACCGATAATGGCTATGGTCAATCGTGGGAGTTTCATCTCATTTCTCCTCAGATTTGTTCGAAAGCCGAAACCGTTCCTTTTGTAGCCCGACGAACACATATGTGAGAATTGCGGCCAGCGTAAAGAAAACAGGGATGGCCACGATGCTGATCGCCACCGACGCCCCCGGAACATCCTGAAGCTCAAGCGAAAGGCTAATCAAGTTGATGATCCAGACAGCAATTCCGATTACAAAAATCCAAATGAGCGACACGCTCAGAACCTGAGCAGCGAAGATCATTCTGTTGATGCGGGGCGTTGGCCGTTCATCCATAGTGTTGTCCGGAATTTGAAATCGTCCCATCCAAATCGTTACCCGACGAGACGCTGAGTCTCAGCGGAACTATCCCCTCTTCTCTCGTGCCTGTTTTCGCTCCAGGCGCCGAACATACAGGTACAAGGAGGCAGCAAGAACGGTGATGATAAGCGTCGCCACACCCAGGCCCTGGCGCCGGAAGTAGTACTCCTCAATGGCCCCGTTCGCCTCATCGGAAATGGTCGAGGCGGACTTGAGCCCTTTTTCAACCACTTCCTGAAACTGTTTTTCGTCAAAGGAGTGAACCATCGTCCTCGATTCGAGACGCGCCTGATGCACTTCGCGCAGTTTGAACTTGGCTTCGCCGACCTCCATTCCCATCTGCTCTGCCTTCTCGACAAGTTGCGAGGCGTCGCGTTCCGAAATTCCTAACGTGTCGATGAGCTCACGCATCGTCTTCGCAGCAAGGAAGCCTTTGGAATCCGGTTTGTTACCATGGCACCAGCTGCAGACCGCCTCCGGCGTCACACCCAGGAGTTCGTCTTTCGCCGCAACGATGTCGTGATGCCCGTGACAAGTTTCACACTCAGGAAGCTTCCTCTGGTCAAACGCGCTCTTGTGAACACTTTTCGAGAACAGATCGGCGTTCAGCGCGTGGCAAGTCCCGCAGACTTTGGAAACCGATTCTACCCCGGGCGGGGTTGCGCCGTGATTGCCGTGACAATCATTGCACGCCGGGGCCCCGAGATCCTTTTTCTCCAGGAGCGCCACACCATGAACACTCTTTGAGAATTTCTCTAATTGATCCGACGGTATCCGGTAGCCACTCATGTACTGTGCATCTCCGTGACACTTTCCGCACGTAGCAGGGATGTTCGTCCCGTAAACACTCGAACGGACGTCTTTGGAAGCGAGGATTCCGTGGCTGCCATGACAGCTCGCACATTCCGCCACCTTGATGTCGCCTGAGGCGTTCTTCCTTCCATGGACACTCGTCCGATACTTATCCAATTGGTCTATCGGCAGCGCGGGATTGTACGAGCGGACGTAGGTCCCGTTGGAGTGACACTTCGCACATGTTTTCGGCAGATTCAGCGGATAGACAGGCGAGAGCGGATTGTCGACTCTTGCAATTCCGTGCGCATTGTGACAGGTGGTACAGTGCACGATGGTTTCCTTCCCCGTTGTCGAAAGTTTGCCATGGACACTTGTCGACAACAATTCCGCCTGGTTCGTTGGTAAGGCTGAATTATACTTCTTTACCATGACCGCCGCATCGGCGTGGCATTTTGCACAGATTTTCGAGATCTGATCCCCTTTCGGCACTCCAATGAATCCGGCAGCTTTGCTCATCGCTTCTTCCATCAGCTCTTTCTTCGCATTCCCCCCGTGACAGTCAACGCACGATATTCCCATCCCCGCGTGGACATCCTTTTTGAAGAGAGTCGATGGAGTATCCTCGATTCCCTCGTGGCACAAGCGGCACTGGTCCTGCGCGATGGCCGAGCGCCCCGATGGCATGATTGATACTGCGATAAGCCAGAGAACAAATTGTATGAGCCGGTATCTCACGAAAGCCATCCCACGATGGTGAGGAGAATAATGAACAGAACCGCAACGATGCCAACATAGGTAACAAACCGACCGCGCCCTCCGCGCTCAGACTGGCGATCCCAGAACGGGACCAGCGTCCACAGCATCCCGGCCACGCCAAACGCCAGGATGCCCAATACTTCACCGTCGATGATCGATATCTTCGCGGGGATATATTTCAGAGTCTGAAACATAAACAAGAAGTACCACTCAGGTTTGATGCCCGCCGGCGCCGAGCCGAACGCATCCGCCTTCCGTCCCAATTCCCAGGGAAAGATTACCGCAAGGATTGCAATCACGTTCAGAACGAGTAACCACAGGAGCAGATCACGCAGCAGAAAGTTGGGGAAGAAAGGCATGGTCTTCATTTCGCCTTTCGTTTCATCGCCGAAATGAGTCGGTTCGCTCATCCCCTGACGCTGCACCAGCAAGAGGTGGATACTGAGAAGAACGGTGAAGATACCCGGCAGGATCGCGATGTGGAATCCAAACATGCGTGAAAGCGTGGCGCCTGTGACCTCCTCACCCCCGCGCAAAAAGACCAACATCGGCTTGCCGATTATCGGGATCGCACCGGCGATGTCCGTTCCAACCTTGGTAGCGAAAAAAGCAAGCTCGTTCCATGGAAGCAGGTAGCCACTGAATCCGAAAAAGAGCGCCAGGAAGAACATGAGCATGCCCGTGACCCAGGTAATCTCACGGGGATTCTTGTACGCCTTTGTGAAATACACGCTGAACATGTGGATGAAGGCGGCAAGAATGAAGAGGTTGGCGGTCCAGCTATGGATGGAACGGATGAGCCAGCCAAACTGCACCTTCGACGTGATGAATTGAACGCTCTCGAACGCCTGCTCCTCCCCGCTCTTGTAGTACATCAGCAAAAGGATACCCGTGATCACCTGAAGAATGAAGAGGAAAAGAGAGACCCCCCCGAAATAATACCACACTGAGTGCCGGTGCACGGGCACGTACTTCTTCCCCTTGAATTCAACAAGGCC
>DOWV01000268.1:1411-4202 GCA_003519375.1 Bacteroidota bacterium | reverse complement strand
CAAAAACATCAAGGCGTTCCCATTCGAGGCAAACGTCAGGGCAGTCAGGGTCTATGGTGACTATGTGTACTTTGGCGGGAGCGTTACCGCCGATAACGCAGAGAAGGTGGTGCGATTCAAAATCCTGAGTGCCGATAGCCTGGGATCGCGAGAAGATTACTTCAACCTCACGACCTCCTCGCTCGGTGGAGCCGGCAATGCGATCTTTGCGATAAACTTCAATACTGACGGCGACATGTACGTTGGCACTGATGCCCCAAATCCCATCATCATCGTCCACCCTGACAAGAACGCCGAGGCGCTCCATCCGGGCGTGCTGAGCCCGGCCATGCACATTTTCGCATCCGGAACGGGATCGGTGTTGTACGCCGTGAAGGGTGTTCCAACGGGGGGAGTCGTGAGCACATCCGGAAAAATCTTCAAGATAAATCCATTGAAAACACTCGCGCCCTACTACGGATCGAAGTAGTTGGACGTATGAATAAGAACATTCCTTTTAACTAACCGCGGTCAACTATCACATATTCTTGGAGGTTATGATGAAGCGTGTCATACCAGTTATCGCATTGCTGTTGGTCGTAGCAACAGTCGCATTCACCCAGACCTACCGGCCAGGCTGGGCGCACGCGGGAGTGTTTCCGCCTCCCGGCAAAGCCGAGAAAGATGTCGGCAATAAGGATACACTCCATTCCTCGACGATTCATGGCCTGGCCGTATCTCCTGACGGCCGCGTGTGGATTCAAAACTACTACGCCTACGGCAGAGACAGTATACTCGTGAACAACTATCGGTTCAAGTCTAATCCGGACAGCCTTGGATCGCGCTATGTGATCGTACGGAAGCTCTATGCTTACAACCCCGACGGCACACCGGCACCGTTTTCGCCCATCCTTACTGCAAAAGGATTTGGAACCAAGATAGATACCATGGGTGGTGAGGCTGCGGCGAGTGCCACAGGACCGTTAGACTATTGGACGGCCAATAGCGGTGTGGGCTTGCGTGCCGATATTGACGGCAATATTCTGGCGGGTTACTGGAGTTACCTCTACCGGATCAACTACAAGACGGGCGCCGGCATGGGCAAGGTCAATGCTGGTCTCCAGAGCGGAGCGGGAAAGAATATCGTCTCGGTTGGAGTCGACAAAGATGGAAACATCTTTTCCAATCCGGTAGTGCCCCCCGGACCAATCAAGATCTACGACAAAGATTTCAATTTCATCGGCAATGCCGTAGATAGCGCCAGGGGATACAGTCGTTCGCTCGAAGTGTCCAAGGACGGTAATGATGTGTACTACATGCCGTATGACAAGAGCGCCATTTACCTCTATCATAGTGACAATGGCATCCTGGGACCATACGCGAAATGCGACACCATCCTCAAGGGTATAGTCTCGGAGTCGGTTACCTGGCATCCGAAAACGGGACACCTGTGGTTCAGCGGCGGTTCCTACACCAACAAGCCAAATGGCTGGTGGGACAAGAGTGTTCCACAGCGCTGGTCTCCCAACGTGTGGTACGCTTATGACCCGGTGTCAAAGACCATTAAGGACAGTCTTACATGGGTGTTTGGGATTCCAAACAACGCGAACGAGCGGCCAAGGGCAATTGCATTCACCCCGACCGGCGACACCGTGTATGTGGGAGTCTTCGGAGCGACCGGCGCACCCGGCGTCCGGAGATACATCTACAGCCCGACCGCTGTCTATATCGAGCGTGAAGAGGGCAGCATCCCGACCGGTTACGCGCTCTCTCAGAACTATCCAAATCCCTTCAATCCGTCAACCCAGATTCGTTTCACGATTGGGCAGGCGGGTATGACCACATTGAGGGTGTTTGACATGATGGGACGCGAGGTAACGACCCTTGTCAATCAGGCCTTGAATCCCGGCGCGTACAGTGTCACACTTGATGCGAAAGACCTCTCTTCCGGTACGTACGTCTACGTGCTGACATCCGGAAGTGCGAGGTTGGCGAACAAGATGGTGTTGGTGAAATAAGGACTCTCTGCTTCTGCCACAAGAAGACCGGGAGACCATCTTCGTGTGGTGGAGATTTTCCGACGGGCATCCCTGCGCAAGGGGTGCCCGTTCTTTTTTTCCCCTTCTAAAGGAAGGAGATCATAAACCCGCCGGAGCTCGTTGAACAATGAGCTTCGGCATTGGCTTATGGTCATTTGTTAGCGACAAGTTGTTGAAAACGTATGTTTGACGATTGCTGCATCTCTTCCCGGACCTGCTTCCCAATCGCCCTTTGCGCACTTTTTTCTCCGTGGCCAGGCCTAGGGCCATTCTGCAGCGCTCGACCCTCCGGTTCCGTGGAACCTTCAGTTTCCCCCTCATGTTTTACTCTATATGTTTCCCGATTCCAACGGGATCCCATGATCGCTTCGAAGGTTTCCGGAGAACAGAATGCTCCACAGAGTTTTGGCAGCCACCTCATTCGTTGTTCTGATAGGATGCAAGACGATCGAAGTCGGCATCCATCAGGAGGACCAAGAGGTCCAGACGATTGTCGTGACGACAGACCCGAACGAAGCGAAGATCTTCACGTCGGACATTGACAATTTCTGGAGAGCGTACAACGAGGCAACGCCGCAGAATGATTCCATCGTCTATCGCGATTTCTATCTGGAGAGAGGCAGTCCCGGGCTCAAGGGCTTTTCAAAGTTGAAGATTGCAAATCCCACCTACCTCGCGATTCGAGTGGAAAACCGCGCGAAATACTACGCCTCCATTCGATCGAGTACGCTCGCAATCCGGACCAAGGAAGAGAAGATTCGCGAGAGCTTCAT
>DOWV01000268.1:291-1262 GCA_003519375.1 Bacteroidota bacterium | reverse complement strand
ATGAATGCAGGCGGAATTGCCACCGAACAGGGACTCGTCATCGGCGCGGAGATCTTCAGCAAAGCTCCGTCGAGCCCGCTCGACGAACTGAATGCGTGGGAAGCAAATGCGGTAAAGCCCGCAGAGAAAATCCCCGGCGTCGTCGTGCACGAACTCGTCCATTTCCAGCAGCGCACTTTGAGTTCTGCCGGGACCCTCCTTGCCTGGTCGATTGGGGAGGGAATTGCTGATTTCCTTGCCGAGCTCATCGCCGGGTGCCGCATCAACGAACTTCAACACGAGTACGGGGATCGCCATGAGGCTGAGCTGTGGCAGGAATTCAAACAAGTGATGAACGGAAAAGATCTTTCGATGTGGCTTTACAACGGCGGTAAAGTCCCCTCATCCGGAAAGCCAGGCGAACGGCCGGCTGATCTTGGCAATTATTTCGGGCACAGGATCTGTCAGGCATACTACGAACGTGCATCCGACAAGAAGCAAGCCATCAAGGACATGCTTGAGGTGAGGGATTTCGCTGGATTCCTCGCTGCGAGCGGCTATGAGCGGATACTTGCCGCACGGTACAAATCTGCCGTCGAACCAACCGGGTCTCTCACCAGCCAGGGCCGGCACTAACGCGCCCATTTCGCAGTTGCAGCCTTTTCACCGGAATCCCAGACTGTGGACCAGCGGCCTCACGGCCGATGCTCGAGTGACCTGTTCAGGATCTCGATCGGAAGGAGTACCTCCAGACGCAAAGTCACTAAGTCCCGCTACCGGATTCCGCTCCTAAGCGGGATTCAGAGAGCGAACCGCAAGGAGGAAGAAGCGACCATCGATTTTTAGCGACTTTGTTTACCCCGACATCCTGAGCGACCCCGAGCGAGCGGAGCGAGTCGAGGGTGAGCCGAATCCCTCGACTCCTCGTTCCAAATGAAGAGAAGTCGCTCGGGATTCGATCCTGAGGGTACTCGAAGGATCGAAGGATTGGT
>DOWV01000268.1:0-170 GCA_003519375.1 Bacteroidota bacterium | reverse complement strand
TGGTCGGGGCGCCTTGGCGTGAGACTGCCTTTTCTTCTGAAGGTGTTTTTGAGATAGGTTCTAAGCATTTAAGCTGCAACAGCAATGAAGGTGACACAAGGGGCCCGGGGCGTTGCCTTCACGCTTCGACTTCTGTATCTTTCGATCGTCATCCTTGCAGCAATCCTCCG
>DOWV01000373.1:15372-18509 GCA_003519375.1 Bacteroidota bacterium | reverse complement strand
AAATCCGAAGCACGAAATACGAAACTCGAACAAATTCGAAAACGTAAAACTCAAACTCAAAGAAGCAGGGCAATCTGTTCTCGGTGCTTTGCTGCTTTGAGTTTCGTGCTTTGAATTTGTCTCGGATTTCGGATTCGGATTTAGGGTTTTCATTCAGAGCCACTATTCGGAGAACCACAATGTCTGAAAGTTCACGCCGCGCATTTCTGAAGAAAGCCGGAGCACTGGCAGCTCTGGGTTCCTTACCACTCTCGGAGGCACTGACGTCCGGTGTGTCTCGGACGGCCACCATTCCCTTTGATCTTGGAATGGCCTCCTACACGTTCAGGAAATTTACGCTCGATCAGGCGCTCGACATGACCCGTCTGCTTGACCTGAAGAAAATCACCTTGAAGGACATGCACCTTCCGATGAATATCACGCCGCCGGAAATGGCGGTGGTCAAGAAGAAAATGAAGGATGCCGGGATCGAGCTTTCCTCCTGCGGTGTCGTCTACATGAAGACCCCAGAGGAGGTCCATAAGGCGTTCACATACGCGAAACTGGTAGGAATAAAGATGATGGTCGGTGTGCCCGAGCAATCGCTGCTCGGGTTGGCGGAGGAGAAGGTGAAAGAAACCGATATTTCGCTGGCAATCCACAACCACGGACCTACGGATCAGCGTTTCCCGAGCCCCGAGAGCGCGTATTCCTTGATCAAGAACATGGATAAACGGATGGGACTTTGCATCGATGTCGGTCACACGCAGCGTCTCGGACTCGATCCTGCCGATCAGGTCAAACTCTACTTCGACCGCTTGCTCGATGTCCACATTAAGGACGTCAGCTCGGCTGATGCGAAAGGCACCACCGTTGAGATCGGCAAGGGTGTCATTGACACTATCAGACTGCTCAAGACGCTGCTTGATCTGAAATACAACAAAACACTTCATTTGGAGTACGAAAAAGATCAGGACAACCCAATGCCGGGAGTGATATATTCGATCGGATATCTGCGCGGCGCATTGGGCTCGATGTAGTCAGGTCGCTTCGTGCACGATGAGAAATCCGGTGCAAGAAATTCGAAAGACAAATGTCGAAATTCGAAACCTGAAACTCGAAACTTCCCGCGCACTAAAGGAGCTGATATGAAATCCCGTCGCACATTCTTGAAAGAGGCCGCACTCGGAACTGCAGGACTTGCTGTTACGTGGAACGCCCGAAGTTATGCCCGCATCCTTGGCGCGAACGACCGGATGAATTTCGCGATTATCGGCCTTCATGGGCGTGGGTATGCGCACCTGGAGTGTATTGCGCAGAACAAGAACACGATGGTGACGCACGTATGCGATGTCGATCGGAGGGAGCTCGACAAGTTCGCCGCGGCCGCTCAGACCCGGTTCGGGCAGGCGCCCGTGAAAGAGAAGGACTTCAGAAAAATCCTCGGCTCGAAGGATATTGACGTTATCACAATTGCGACTCCCGAACACTGGCAGGCTCACATCGCGATCAAGGGCCTTCAGGCCGGCAAGCATGTCTATGTCGAGAAACCCTCGAGCCATGATCCTCACGAAGGCGAGCTTCTGGTCGCGGCTCAGAAGAAGTATGGCAAGCTCGTCCAGCTGGGCAAC
This sequence comes from Bacteroidota bacterium, assembly GCA_003519375.1. GTDB lineage: Bacteria > Bacteroidota > Ignavibacteria > UBA10030 > UBA10030 > UBA9647. The sequence continues at coordinate 16,899 of DOWV01000373.1, read as the reverse complement.
CAACAGCGATCTTCCGAGCACACGATCGAGATTATGAAGAGAATCAAAGAAGGTGTGATCGGCAGGCCGTATTTCGGAAAGGGATGGTACATCAACACGCGGAAGTCGATCGGCGTCGGGAAACAAGTTCCCGTGCCCGACTATCTCGACTGGGATCTCTGGCAGGGTCCGGCCCCGAGAAGACCATACAAGGATAACATTCATCCGTACAACTGGCATTGGTTCTGGCACTGGGGAACGGGGGAAACTCTGAACAACGGCACCCACGAAGTCGATCTTTGCCGGTGGGCGCTTGGGGTCGGCTATCCGAACACCATCAATGCCTCCGGCGGAAAATTCCACTACAAAGATGACTGGGAATTCTACGACACGCTGGTGACCAGCTATGAATACGATGACGCCATGATTACGTGGGAATCCCTCAGTTGCCAGGGGAAAAGCCATTTTAACCGTGATCGCGGTGTCACAATCCATGGAACGGAAGGGACGGTGCTCCTCGATCGCGGCGGTTATGAAATCTACGATCTCCAGGACAAAAGGCTCGAGGAACGGAAGGCCTCGCGAGCCAGCACCACTCAGGATGTCCGCAGCATCGACACCATGACCACGAACCACTTTGGGAACCTGATGAACGGAATCCGCGACGGAGAGAAGCTCCGCTCCCCTATTGCCGAAATTAATCCAAGTGTGGCAATCCTCCAACTTTCCAACATCGCCTGGAAGGTGAAGCGAACTCTTCATCTCGACAGGCAGAGCGGTCACATTCTGAACGATCCGAAAGCAGTAAAACTCTGGAGCCGGGAGTACGAAAAAGGGTGGGAGCCCAAGGTTTAGCAGTTTCTTCAAAGGGCAATTGAACGATGGTTAAGCCCATCAATTCTGCCACAAAGTCTCTAAGACACCAAGCCAAGTACCTCACTTTTCTCTTCTTTCAAAAACCTTCGTGCCTTTGTGTCTTCGTGGCATTATTTTTCACCTGGATATCTGGACCAACCTACCAGACTACTCAATGGCAATGTCCGATCTCGTTCTCGTCCCCCTCGATGATATGGAACGCGAGTTCCGTCGAATCCTTGTGAAGTATGGATTCAACGAACGGAAGGCCGAAGAATGCGCCCGCGTGTTTGCGGAGAACAGCCTCGACGGGGTCGTTACGCATGGCGTCAATCGTTTCCCCCGGTTCGTTCGCTATGTGAAGGAAGAAATAGTGCGTGTCGACGCGGAGCCCGTGTTGAAACAGCGGGCCGGTTCGATAGAGCAGTGGGATGGCTGTCTCGGTCCTGGTCCACTCAACGCTCTTCGTTGCACGGAGCGGGCGATGGAATTGGCCCGTGAGCACGGAATCGGATGCGTCGCGCTTTCGAATACGAATCACTGGATGCGGGGCGGCTATTACGGATGGAAGGCTGTAACAGCGGGATTCGCTTTCATCGGCTGGACCAATACGATATCGAACATGCCCGCCTGGGGCGCGACCGACACCCGGATTGGCAACAATCCGCTGGTTCTGGGATTCCCCGGCGGTGA
>DOWV01000373.1:7628-15140 GCA_003519375.1 Bacteroidota bacterium | reverse complement strand
TGTATGACATAAGGGACCTGCCGCTCCCCACGCCTGGTGGATTCGATGCGCGGGGTGCTCTGACTGCGGACGCTTCGGCAATTCTCGAATCAAGACGACTGCTCCCGATGGGGTATTGGAAAGGGTCCGGACTGGCCCTCCTCCTCGATCTTCTTGCCGCGGGGCTTTCGGGCGGATCGCCCACCATCGAGATCAGTAAGAGAAAAGAGGAAAGCGAACTCTCGCAGGTATTTATAGCATTCGATATCACTCGGCTCGGAACCCGGCACCAACTGACAAATCTTGTCGGTACGGTGATCGAGGATCTTCACCGCTCAATACCGGCCGGAGACGATGAAGTCCTCTACCCGGGAGAACGCGTGAAGCGTAGAAGAACCGAAAACATGGTCAACGGAATCCCGGTCGATTCCGCGATCTGGGGGGAGATTCTCTCATTGTAGCAGAGCACCTCCGCCGCACACCTGTAAAGGGGGGAGCACAATCCTCATGCGAAGACAATTCCTGAAACAAATTGCCGTCGTCCCCGCACTCGCCGCCCTGAGTCTCGTGCCTGACGGCATCAGGCTGGTGGCACAATCGAAGCCCGCGAGAACGGGCGGATCGAAGCTGAAAGTTGGTCTCAACGCCTATTCCTTCAATGAGCCCTTGCTGAAAGGCGGCATGAAACTCGGAGAGCTTCTTGAGTTCTGCGCTGGACAAGGTCTCGATGCGGTCGACTTGACCGGGTACTATTTTGCCGGATATCCCGAGCCGCCGTCGGATGATGCCATCTTCGCGGTTAAGCGGCAGGCCTTCCTTCTGGGGATCGATATCAGCGGGACCGGAGTCCGGAATGATTTCACCTATATCGATCCGAAGAAGCGGGCTGACGATGTGATCATGGTCAAGAAGTGGATAGAGGTCGCCGGAAAACTTGGCGCACCTGTGATTCGTATCTTTGCAGGAAGGCAGAGCACCGGGGGATACACATGGGATCAGGTCGCCGGATGGATGGTGGAGAACATCCGCGAATGCGTCGATCACGGAAAAAAGCACGGCGTCATGATCGGCATACAGAATCATAACGATTTCATCAAGACACCCGATGACGCTTTGAAAATACTCCAACTCGTTAATTCAGAATGGTGCGGACTCATCCTCGACACGGGAAGTTTCAGGGGCGCGGACCCATACGCGGAGATCGCAGAGGCTGCCCCTTACGCGATTAATTGGCAGATCAAGGAGAGCGTCTACATCGGAGACAACCCGTCGAATGTCGACCTCGGGAAACTGGCGAAGATCATCCGCGACTCAGGATATCGCGGCTATCTCCCGATTGAAACTCTCGGTGCCGGCGATCCGAAAGTGAAAGTGCCGGCCTTCCTCAAAGAGGTGAGAGCAGCGCTGGAACGTTGATTCATCGACGGGCTGAAAATGGAATGAGGCAACAGGATTCAGGAAGCCTCTGCGCGGTGTTTCTCGATGTAATCCCATTATTTTGAAAATTCCCTCCTTTACAGGCCGCGGTCTGCCTAACCGATTTTCCCGTTATTCCTCCATTTCATCAGGCCATTCTCCCATCATTCCAATATTCGCATCATTGTTTCCTCCGGGTTTTCTTGACTTTTCCGTGCCGATTGTGTAGTACTAGTAACAACTCCATCCGTTTGCCCCACGCCGGCACTTTGTGTCAACGGGTTCATCAGTTGCGCGTTCGCGGAGAGTCACCATGCAAAAACTACCCATTTCAGTTCTTGCTGTCGATGACGAAGAGACGCTCCTCCATACCTTAACCAGGGTGCTTCAGCAGCACGGCTACTATGTCGAAACCGCTGAGGACGGCCGCGTTGCAATCAACATACTGCAATCGGTGCCGTTTGATATCGTGCTGTTGGATTTCATGATGCCCAACGTTGGCGGACTTGAGGTGCTGAAGTTCATCAAGGAGCAGCGCCTCGATTGCGAGGTCATCATGGTCACGGCGGTTCAGGATATTCACACGGCGGTCGAATGTATGAGCCTGGGCGCTTTCTATTACATCACCAAGCCGTATGTCGCAACCGACCTTCTGGCGTTGATCGAGCGGGCATGTGAGCGTAAGCGGCTGTTGATTCAGAACCGGGCGCTGAAACGCCAGATTGCTCATCTGGCGCTGCCTGCCGGTATGTCGGGAAGCAATAAGGCACTGCTGGAGATGCTCGAACTCGCGTCGCGTTCCGCCCCCACAGATTCTCCTGTGTTGATATTCGGAGCAAGCGGAACCGGCAAGGAAGTCGTCGCAAATTTTGTCCATATCAACAGCCTCCGAAACGAAATGCCGTTTCTCGCTCTTGACTCTTCCTCGCATGCCGAGATGCTCCTGGAGCGGGAGATGTTCGGTTACGAGAAGGACGCCTTCACCGACGCCGGTAACGCACGGCAGGGAGTGCTCGAGATCGCGAACGGCGGGACAATCCTGCTCGATCAGATCAGCGATATGCCTTTGACACTGCAGCCGAAATTGCTCCGCTTCCTTCAGACCGGAGAATTTTGCCGCATCGGAGGAACCAAGGTCCTGAAATCGGATGTGCGGATCATCTCCGCAACAACCAAAGACCTCCGCCGTGAGGTGGCGTCAGGAAGATTTCTCGAAGAGTTGCTCCTGCGGTTGAATCAGATCACACTCGTTGTCCCAAGTCTCAACGAGCGAAAACAGGATATCCCGGTGCTGGTCGACCAATTCCTGAAGGACCAGGCCGGAACCAAACCGCCGAAGCAGCTTGACCCCGAGGCGCTCGAACTTCTCCTTGCGTACGATTGGCCTGGCAACGTCCGTGAACTGGAAAACGCAATCCAGAGGGCTGCCATTCTTTCTGACAGCGACGTGATACGCGTCGAGCATTTCGCGATTCCTCATCGCACGAAAGCACTACGCCCTGCCCCCGTCCGACGCCGGGCCGGGAAACAACGGACCCGAAAACCCGCCTCCCCCGAGGTGTTGCCGAAGTCTCGTCTGAAGAGCGTGCTGAATTCCGTGAAGTGGGATGAGAAGCGGGCAGCCAAAATCCTCAAGATAAACGTGAAAGATCTCAAAGGCAGAATCGAAGCGTATCAACTCCGGAAGCCGCGGACCGGCCCAAAGACTTCATGATATACCGGTTCTCGTGGAGGTCTGCTTCCACACTCAGCACGGATCCCCTTCGGAATCTTCGATGTCCTCTGGCAGCGGTTCTGCATTCTCGTGAACGAGCTGCGGAAGGGTTATCTTTGAGTGGAGAACGGAGTCGGGACGCGGGGTGGCGTGATTGACAATGAATGAACGAGAGGAGAGAAGATGAGCACGAAGTGCCTACTTGCAGGAGTCGCTGTATTGATATTCATCCCGATCGGAAACTCCGAGGCCCAGGAAGCCCGCGGGGCAGGACAGAAGGACACCATTCGGTACACGCTTGCCAATTGTCTGAACGAATTCTCCATGGACAGGATTGAGAAGACCGTGGCGGGATACCAATACTGGTTCGTCGATAAGATGCTGGCGGACGGAAAAACACTGAAACTGAGCGTCGTAAAACCTCACGCTGCCACTCACGCCCCGCATGCCCATCCCGAGGATGAATTCTTCTTTGTGCTGGAAGGAAGAATTGAATTCTACCTGAACGGCGAGAGGAAGGTGGTCGGGCCGAACGCGAGTCTCTACTGTCCCCCAAACATCGAACACGGCCTGCGGAATGTCGGAGAGACAGAGGCGAAGTACCTCGTGGTGAAGAAGTACGAAAAGAAGTAGAGCGGTTAATTGGTTAGGTGGTGAGTGGTTAATTCACCCTGAGCGAGCGCTTTGAGCGAGTCGAAGGGTTGATGAATGGTCGATTGGCGGAGATGGTGGCCCTGACCTAATTAACGAATTAACCTTTTAACCAATGAACCGGTTATCTCCCCTAGAATCTCCCCAGAAACACCGTCTGCTTCGTCTGGTCGCTTCGTTTTGCAGCTTCTATGACTCTCACAACATTGAGGGCTTCCTGAGGAGTTACTGCGAGCGGAGCACCCGCGGTGATCTTGCTGTAGACACTGTCGTAGAAGGCACCGTAGTTTCCTCGTTTGGTTTCAACGGTGGCCTTCTTTGGAACACCGTTAATCTCCGTGTTGATCAGACCCCACCACTCCTGTGGTTCTTTCCCCCAGTCAGGTCCGCCGGGCGCGAGACCCTGCTTCAACGCTTCTTCCTGGGGATCGAGGCCGTACTTGACGAAAGAGCCGAGTGTCCCATGGAGCACATAGCGCGGTCCCGCTTCACGCACGAGATAGCTTGACTTCACCGCCACGTTGACTTCATCGTAGTGAAGCCTCACATCGAACCAGTCATCCACCTCTCCGCCGATGCGCATCGTCTTGACCTGTGCTGTCACGGCAACAGGCACCCCGAAGAGCACAAGCGCCTGGTCGATCATGTGCGAGCCGAGGTTGTAGAGCAAACCGGAACCGGAGTCGAGTTGTTCCTTCCACGTCCCGGACTGAATGAAATTCCGGTATCGGTCGTAGTGAGACTCGAATTCGACGAGGCGGCCCAGGAGCTTCCGCTCTACAATCTGACGGACAGTCAGAAAATCCCCGTCCCAGCGCCGGTTGTGAAACACTGTCAGTGCTTTTCCGTATTGACCTGCCAGCTTGATCAATTCGTCGCCCTGCTCCACAGTTTGGGTGAACGGTTTCTCGACAATCACGTGTTTTCCCGACTCCAGGCAGCGTTTCGCAATCTCGTAGTGCGTCCGGTCAGGGGTGTTCACGACGACGAGATCAACGTTCCCGTCGGCGAGCAAATCGTCGACGGAACGCGAGATCGGGACATCCGGATATCGGGAATGAGCGGCATCGGTGCTGCGTTCAACGACGCGTGCGAGGCGGAAGTTCTCGTGATGAGAGACGAGCGGGGCGTGAAACACTCTTCCTGACATTCCGAACGAGGCGAGTCCGACACCGATTTTCTCCGGCATGCGATTCTTTCTGCAGATGCTGCGATGGTGGGAGGGAAACGAAGCACCGTTCAGGAGAATATAGCCATATTTCGGGACGATGAAAACCTCCCGCGAAAGCTCTCCATCCGACAACAAGAGCTGTGAGAAGTTCTTTTTTTGAACTCGTTTGAACGTATTTTCCAGAACACGAGCATAGATGAAGGATCTTATGCCTCCAGCAACGACGAGTTCCGTCTTTATAGGTATGCAGATGCTCCGCCGGAATCCGATGCGGACATTCCTTTCCGCCCTCGGAGTCATTATCGGTGTGGGGTCGCTCATGGCGATCCTCAATCTTGGAGACAGCCTGGAGAAATACTCCCGGGACCAGATTGAGCGCACGACCGATCTTCAATTGATAGAAGTCGCGCCCCAGACGACCGATCGAGTTGATGGTATCGTCATCGCGAAGGCCAACGCAGTAACTTTCAGCATGGGGGACGTAGACTCTCTCGCTGAGCGGCTGAACGGGAAAGCGCTTGTGACCCTTTCTGTGGTCGGATCTCAATGGATAGCACTCGACGGAGATACGGCAAAATATCCATCGCTCGTCATGGCGACGCTTCCCGGTGCCGATGAAGTGTTCCTGCGAACGATCAAAAGCGGCAGATTCCTCGGGGCCGCAGACCTGTCGGGTAATGTCGAAGTCGTGGTTGTTTCCAAACGGCTCGGCGAGAGACTCGCGCGTGGATCTGATGTGAGCTCCGTCGTTGAACAGGCTGTGCTCGTCGGGAGTCACCGTATGCGGATCGTCGGCGTTCTGGATAGTGTGAAAGACGAACAGGCCTCGCTGGCCTACGTCCCGTTCGTCTCTAAGGTGGGGACAACGATGATGAAGGATGGCGTGAAGTATCCGAGGATTCTCATCAAGGTCGCACAAATCGAAGACTTCGACCAAATCTACCAACAGGTCAGATCCTGGCTTGTCGAACGGTACGGTGCTGTCGACAATCAATTCTCCGTCACCAATCCAAAGCAGAGGCACGAGCAGATCAAGCAGGCCATGCTCGTCTTCAAGCTCATCATGGGCTGCATCACGGGAATTTCGCTTATCGTGGGCGGCATCGGCATCATGAACGTTCTTCTCGCCTCAGTGAGCGAGCGGACCAGGGAAATCGGAATTCGCCGCGCTGCCGGCGCCCGCAAGCGTGATGTGCTGATTCAGTTCCTGATAGAATCCGTGTCCATCTCGGGCCTGGGCGGGTGCTTTGGCGTGCTCCTCGGATATCTCGTGACCGTTATCGCGCTCGCCATCATCAAGAGCACGACGAGCGCTCCCATCGAAGCAGCCACAAGCATAAGCTCCATTCTTGTCGCATTCTCGGCGGCGTTCTTTGTCGGGATTGTCTTCGGGATTTATCCGGCGCTTCGTGCGGCCAGGCTGTCGCCGACGGATGCAATCCGCTACGAGTAGCTGCCCTCGAACCGGAACGCCGGCGGCTGTTCCTTTGCTGTGGCGTTCCGCGTGAAAACCTCTCTGCGAATTCTCCGCTTCCGGTACGGTAGAAGTGAACAATTTCTCGTATATTTCACCCCCCGTTCTCATCTGGTATTCCGGCTGTTGGCCTGACCGCACTGCGAATTCGACTGGCGCATCACGAGCTCGAACGGATCATCACTCATAGGAAAGCGACGCTATGCAAATCGGCATTGTTGGACTCCCGTTTTCAGGCAAATCCACGCTGTTTCAGACGATCACGAAGACGCACATCGATCCATCGGTGCTCGCCAAATCTGAAGCACACCATGCCATCGTGAAGGTGCCGGATGTGCGCCTCAGCAAGCTCTCGGCAATCTTCTCGCCGAAGAGCACGGTCTTTGCCACGATCGACTTTGTTGACGTTGTAGGTTTGAAGAAAGGAGAGTCGGGTTCGACGCAGTTCACGACGAACTTCCTCGCCAACGTCAAGACGAACGATGCCCTCGTTCAGGTGGTCCGCCTCTTCGAAAACGACACGGTGCCCCACCCGGATGGCACGATCAACGCGGAACGCGACCTGACCTCGATCGAAACCGAGTTCATTCTTTCTGATATGTCGCTTCTCGAGACCCGGATCGATAGAATCAGGAAACAGATCATGAAGACGGGCGACGACATCCAGAAGCGGGAAATCCCCGTGCTGGAAAAATGCCACAAGGCGCTCGAATCGGAAAAGCCGCTGAGGGAGGTCGAATTCACCAAAGATGAAATGCAGATCCTCCGCACGTATCAGCTTCTCTCGCTCAAGCCGATGCTGGTGGCGCTGAACTTCGACGAGTCGCAGCGCGCGGAAGCGGCCGAGGTTGTCAAGCGTATTGCGAAGATAAAAGAAGGCAAGCAGACGAAGGTGGCGTCCTTCTTCGGGAAGATCGAAATGGAGATGTCGGAGCTCCCGGAGGAGGAGGCGGGCGTCTTCATGCAGGAATACGGCATTACGGAATCTGCCCTTGGCACCATTATCCGCGAATCCTACTCGCTCCTTGGCCTTCACTCATTCTTCACGGTGGGCGAAGATGAATGCCGGGCATGGACCATCAGGAACGGTATGACGGCGCAGGAGGC
>DOWV01000373.1:4410-7317 GCA_003519375.1 Bacteroidota bacterium | reverse complement strand
GTGGCAAACCCGATCGGGCTTTAGCCCCGGGCAAGGTCGGCCGCAGAGGCTGGGTCAATTTGGAGATTTGTGCTCTGCCGACGCCAGCGGAAGTGTGACGACGACCTTGTTGCCGGGTGTAGTGAAGCGCAGGTTGAGTGTTGTCGCAGCGATGGCGATTCCCCGTCCGTGGTTGTCGAAGAGCCGTGATTCGTCAATTCTCAGATAGCGATCGTAGTCAAATCCGTTTCCTTCGTCCTCAATTTCGACCCGCAGCACATCTTGCTCTTTCTTGACCCGTATGATGACTTGCTTCGCTTCATTCTCCGGCAGGGCCAGTCTTCTCGCCACCTCATGCTCCCACTGGTCCTGATCCAGTAATTTGCCCTTCTCCTCGTAGGTAATCCCCAGGTTCCCGTGCTCAATGGCATTCATGATAAGTTCCGATATCACCATCGCATGTTCCGGGTCAGGGGTCGCACTCGCGATAACGACCGCAAGTTCCGATGCTTCATCGATCGTGCGGATGCGGTACGTTGCCTCATCGATGAATGCCAGCGGCCGCTCGTGTTTGCGAAGGCGGTCCAGAAGCTGCCGGGTATTGTGGTAGTCGGAAACCGCCGCGCGCAGAATGGAGTTGAGAAGCGGGCGTTGAAAGGGTTTCACGAGGTAATAGAAGGCCCCGGCGTCGATTCCTTCCTTGATGCGTTCCGGGTCGTTCAGGGCGGTGAGCATGATGACCGGTATGTGCTCGATGGTACTCTGGCTCTTCATCCAGCGCAAGAGATCGATGCCCGTCATTTGCGGCATCATCCAGTCGAGAATCACAACGCTGATGACATCAGCGTGGGTCTGCAGGATCGTTTGAGCCTCTGTCCCGTCTCCTGCCGCGACGACATGGCACCCCTCGTCTTCAAGCAGGCGCTGCAGCGCGAAACGAAACGCATATTCGTCGTCGACGATCAGGACCGTATCGTGGTCTTGGTCAGTTATCATAGTGGGGCTCTCTCTCGACGGGGCCCATCAAATCGCCGCCTCCTTGCGGCAGTGAGTAGGGTGAAAGCTCCTGAGGGCGCCTCCGTTTCCGTGTGTGGCAATATCGGGAAGTGAGACGAAGTTTGCAAGAGCGGACAGCTCTCTTCCGTTGCCTTTCACTGTAAAGTGGTTTACCTTCCACGCACATCAATCCCTCCAATTTCGCAGAAAATTCGGCTACCGCCATGACGGAAGCGACAACGACCATCACTCAAAAGCTGGACGCGCTCTACGAGTATGACCGTGAGCCGGTCCATGAAAAGAGCTTTCAGGGGATCGGCAAGTTCCTGGGCGTCTACGGGGGGGAGCATATCGCCGGAACGGAGTATGTCATCGGACCGCTCTTTGTCTCCCATGGCGTTACGGCGGGCGATTTCTTCCTGGGACTTATCATCGGTAATATACTGGCTGTCCTTAGCTGGGCATTTGTCACAGCCCCCATCGCAGTCAAGACCCGGCTCACGCTCTACTGGCATCTGCGCAACATTGCCGGACCCAGGCTCACCGCACTCTACAGCATCGTGAACGCCGTGATGTTCTGTTTCCTTGCCGGCTCCATGATCTCTGTCTCCGCAACGGCAATCGGGCTTCCTCTGGACATGAAGATGCCGGCGCTTGAAGACATGCTGCCCAATAGCGTCGAGTGGGTTGCCGTCGTGCTCCTCGTCGGAACCGCTGTGACGGCGCTGGCGATCCTGGGATTCGAAAAGATCTCCCGGTTCTCGAGTATCGCGTCGCCATGGATGGTGCTCGTTTTCATCGCCGGTGCGATCGCTGTGCTGCCCACCCTCGGTGTGCAGTCGCCCGGCGATTTGTGGAGAGTGGCCAACGAGAGGATCTGGACCGGTGTCCCGTTCGCCGGTCAGACCAAATTCACGTTCTGGCATGTGATGTTCTTCGCGTGGTTCTGCAACCTCGCGATGCACATCGGCATGTCTGATATGTCGCTGCTTCGATTCGCGAAGAAGTGGCAGTATGGGTTCGCAAGTGCGACAGGCATGTTCCTTGGCCATTTCGTTGCATGGACCTCATCAAGCGTCCTTTGTGCTGCGGCGGCGGGGAGTGTCGCCCCGGGACCGATAGCCTACATGGGGGCGGGCATTGCAGGTGCCGTCTCCGTTGTCATCGCCGGCTGGACAACGGCGAATCCCACGCTCTACCGCGCCGGACTGGCGTTCCAGGTTGTCACACCCGACTGGAAACGCTGGAAGGTCACACTCGTGGCCGGGCTCGTCACGACCATCGCCGCCGTGTTCCCGGCGCTTATGATGAAGCTTCTCGATTTCGTTGCTCTCTATGGATTGCTTCTGATGCCGATGGGAGCAGTGATTGTTGCCGACTACTGGTTCCTGCCGAGAATGGGACTCCGCAAAGAATACGCGGCACACCGAGGACTCGGTTTGTCGTGGCCCGTGTTGATAGCCTGGCTCGGTGCTCTTGCCGTCGCTTTTGCGCTCCCGTTTGAAATATTCTTCGTCGCACTGCCCGGATGGTTTGTCGCGGTACTGCTGTTCGTCGGTTTCAGCTTCATCCAACAGAAGTACCTCGCCGCTGCGGGAGAAAGGGGGTCGCAATGAAGATTGCACTCGCTCTGGGGGCGCTGATCGGCCTCTTGCTGACGATCGTTCCCTCGATCCTGGTTGCGATCGGATTGCTCAGCTGGCAAACACACGCGGTGTTGATGACGATCGGAATGATCGTCTGGTTCATCGCGGCGTCGTTGTACCCTCAGCCTGCTAAATCGTCATAGTTCTTCGGCAATTATCGGCCAAAGGCCGATGCGCCTCCGGTGCAAACTGTCGAAGCAGGTTCATGACCGCGAGTTTACCTGCCCGCCGATCTCCCTTGACCGCCGTCTTGGTGGTGGTGTGGCGGGACTCTCGGACAACAGCA
>DOWV01000373.1:0-4391 GCA_003519375.1 Bacteroidota bacterium | reverse complement strand
TTCGGGCGGGTTGCACTGTCGAAGTAGACCCGCTCCGGGAGTTATACTCTCGGACAACTAAAAGGACCAGGTCCACGGATGGCTTCTCGGACCACAGAATAGAATTCCCGAAAAACTCGTATATTCATACAGCACCGCGTTTTCCCTCTCCTCAATCAGCCTTGGACAAAAACAATGAGACTCATCATGATCACGAGCGCATTATTCTGCCTTCTCGCGGCAGGTTGCTCACAGAAAAAGGACAGCTCCTCGGTGAATGACAATCCATTCTTTGCGAAGTATGACACACCTTTCGAAACGCCGCCATTCGGCCTCATCAGAAACGAGCACTTTCTGCCGGCTTTCCGGGACGGCATGGAATCACAGAAGTCCGAGATCGATGCCATCGTCAATCAATCGGAGACTCCGACCTTTCAGAACACGATAGAAGCCTTCGAGCGGACAGGCGCGATGCTGGACAAAGTCAGCGGAGTCTTCTATGGTCTCCAGGGAGCCAACACGAACGACGAGATTCAGAAAATCGCAAATGACGTGGCTCCTCTTCTGGCCAAGCACAAGGATGACATCAATCTCCATGAGAAGCTCTTTCAGCGTGTCAAAGCTGTTCATGACGTGCGCTCGACGTTAGGATTAAATGCGGAGCAGTCAAAGCTCCTTGACGACATGTACAAGAACTTCGTGCGCGGCGGCGCGAATCTCCCCGCCGGCAAAAGGGAGCGGTTCCGCCAGATCAGTGAAGAGCTTTCCGTCCTGGGATTGAAGTTCGACGAGAATGTTCTCAAGGAAACCAACAAGTTCAAACTCGTCATCGAAACGAAGGATGACCTCGCCGGGCTTCCACAAAGCGTAATCGACGGGGCTGCTGAGGCGGCAACGAAGGCCGGGCTGGAAGGGAAATGGGTCTTCACCGTGCATAAGCCCAGCATGATCCCATTCCTGCAGTATGCCGGGAACCGCGCTCTCCGTGAAAAGCTCTTCAAGGCGTATATCACAAGGGGTGACCACCATGACGAGCTCGACAACAAGGCGACGATCGCCAAAATGGCTTCCCTCCGGGTCGAGCGTGCACATCTGCTTGGGTACAAGACGCATGCCGACTACGTCGAAGAGAAGAACATGTCAAAGACTCCGGCAGCCGTCCATGAATTCCTGAACAAACTGTGGGCCCCGGCACTCAAGAATGCGAAAAAAGAGCGTGACGAAATGCAGGCCCTCATCAAGAAAGAAGGCGGGACCTTCAAGCTCGAGCCATGGGACTGGTGGTACTATTCCGAGCAAGTGAGAAAAGCGAAATACGATCTCGACGAAAACGAACTTCGCCCGTACTTTCTTCTCGACAATGTTCGGAAGGGTGTCTTTGAGGTCGCCACGCGTCTCTACGGGGTTCAGTTTACGGAGAGAAAGGACATTTCGACGTACTCCGACGATGTGACAGTTTTCGAAGTGAAACGGAAGGACGGGTCACACGTCGGCATCCTCTACACGGACTACTTCCCGCGTCCCGGCAAGCAGGCGGGAGCATGGTGCAGTGGCTATCGGTCTCAGGAGAGACGCGGCGATCAAATGATCACTCCGCTGATCACGAATGTCGGCAATTTCTCAAAGCCAACGGGGGACAAGCCGGCGCTACTGAGTCCGGATGAAGTACGGACGCTTTTCCACGAATTCGGGCACGCATTGCATGCTCTGCTGCAGAATCAAACATATCGGAGCCTCAGTGTCCCAGGCGATTTCGTCGAATTGCCTTCTCAGATCATGGAGAACTGGGCGTTTGATCCGGAAGTGCTCCGGCTCTATGCGCGTCATTTTCAGACCGGTGAAACAATTCCGCAGGCGCTTCTCGACAAGGTCGAGAAAAGTGAGAAGTTCAATCAGGGATTCGTCACGGTGGAATACCTTTCAGCTTGTTTCCTTGACATGGATTGGCACTCTTTGACAAATCCGGGGATCGTTGATGCCGGCGCTTTCGAGAAGAAATCGCTCAACAAGATTCAGCTGATCCCGGAAATTGTGGTCCGGTACAGAAGTACGTATTTTGCTCACATCTGGAGCGCCGGCGGGGGCTATGATGCGGGCTACTACTACTACATCTGGGCTGCGGTACTCGATGCAGATGCATTCGAAGCATTCAAGGAGAAGGGATTGTTCGATCAGGCGACTGCGAAGGCCTTTTTAGAGAATGTTCTCGAGAAAGGTGCGACGGACGATGCAATGAAACAGTATGAGAAGTTTAGAGGCCGCAAGCCGTCTATAGAGCCGTTACTAAAGCGGCGGGGGCTACTCTAAATAATTCCTTTTCTTCTGTGTAGATCACGTAGCATCTGTGTGTTCAGTGTGCTATTCCATGTATCACGATTGAAAGAAGGATCATCTCTATGAAAAAAAACCTCCTTACCGCTCTTCTGGGAATGGTCTTATGCGGCTCCACGGCTATCGCTCAACTCCCCGACGAGACAAGTGGCCGCGTGCCTGAACTCGACGCATTCCACAAACCGATCTATGAGCTCTGGCACACCGCCTGGCCGGCGAAGGACATTGCCAGGCTGAAGTCGCTCCTTCCCGATGTCGAAAAGGCCTACACGACACTCGCCGCCGCTAAGCTGCCGGGAATTCTGAGAGACAAGCAGGCGAAATGGGATGAGAAGCTGCAGGTTCTTGCGCAATCGATGAAAGCTTACAAGGAGACGGTGGAAAAGGGCGACGGTGAAGGAATCCTGAAAGCAACGGAAGCGGTACATATGAATTATGAACAAATGGTTCGTCTCGTCCGGCCCGTCGTGAAAGAGCTTGATGTGTTCCATCAATCACTTTATCTGCTGCACCATTACTACATGCCGGAAAACAAGACCGAACTCATCAAAGCCGCTGCGGACTCCCTCGCCCGGAAAATGGCGGCGTTGAACGGCGCGGCGCTTCCGAAACGACTTGAGGCCAGGACCGAACAATTCAAGAAAGCGCTCAAGAACCTCGATGAATCCGTCCAGGCGTTCTCCGCAGCTGTGAAGGCGAAGAAGGGAAAGGATGAGATCGCGAAGCTGGAGAACACCCTGCACGCCCGCTATCAGGTTGTGGAAAAAGTGTTCGAATAGATTCAAGGCCTGGATAGACCTGTCAGGTTTCTGGCGAGCTTCAATGTAAACCTGACAGGTCGCACCAGCTCGCAGGCTATCGAACCAGCAAGAGTTTCCTCGTTATCGTTCTCCCCTCGCTCCGAACTATCGCAAAATATGCACCCGAACTCTGATTACTCAGATCCACGCTCAAAGTGTGGATTCCAGCATCACGCCAGGCACTTTCGATCCCGGCAACACGTTCGCCGGTGATCGAAACGATTTCACCTTCGATGAGCGCTCTCCGAGGCAATTCAATGCGAAGTGTGGTTGATGGATTGAAAGGATTCGGGTAGACAGAAACATCGAAGTCCTCCGGAACCAGATCGTCTGATTCCCCGACAGAGACTGTCTTTGGCGTCGCCATGAATATTCTCGCATCCGGATCGATGATCGGCGTGACTCCGTTCGGGGCGGACAATGTTCCGGTGCCGGTGCTCATATCAACCGTGAACTTGTTGGGGCCGACCTGCACCTCGACGGGCATGGGAAAAGGAATGTTGTTCGGGACGGTCCATTTCAGCGTGATGGACGTGTCCTTCCTTCCCACAGTTAACTGAGGAAGCCCTGCCTGTCGAAGATAGACCGTAAAGAACCAGTCGAGCGACCTACCCGTAACCTGTTCGGCTATTTGCCGGAATTCTTCCGTCGTCGCAAGACGGCACTGCTTGCCGTTGGTGACATTCTCCATCGCGGGATCGGGATATGCCCAGCGCCGAAGCAGCCTGAAGAACGTCGTCGAGTCGCCCACGTAGTATCGGAGCGTGTGCAACACCCAGGCCCCGCCATTGTAAACATTGGACAAGAAGGCGGTTTTTGCCGTCACGCTTTGATTCGGTGCTATGGGTCTCGTGATACTTGGTACATTTAATCTCTTCATGTACGATTTATATCGTGCAAAACCGCTCTGCCGTTCAACAAAGAGTGCCTCCATATACGTGGCGAATCCCTCATGGATCCAGACGTCGCTCCAGTCTTTTGCTGTAACAAGATTCCCCCACCATTCATGCGCCAACTCATGGAGATGTATGTAGTCAAATCCATAGCCAGCCCAGTTCGCATTGAGGAAAAATCCGGCGTAAACACCGTAGGCGACACTCGTCTGATGCTCCATCCCGGCATAAGGGGCTTCCACGATAGCGTACTTCTCGGCCCGAAATGGATATGGACCACAGGTCTCTTCCAGGAAGCGGATGTCCTTGAGCCATGTCGGCGTGATCTTCTTTACCGAGTCGACGTTATACGGAAGGAACCAGTACTCGGAAGGTATTTTGAATCCGG
>DOWV01000207.1 GCA_003519375.1 Bacteroidota bacterium | reverse complement strand
GACGGTTGCCTTTCCGGGCAAACTACGCTACTTTGCCGCTGAACACTTCCGCACCGTGCTACTGAACTCGTGCTTCTTCGCATCCGTTTCCTGAAGGAGGCACCCCGAATGAAGATCCGATCTGTGACTGCCATTTTCCTGGCACTCGCGTTGGTTTGTGTCCTGCCACCTGAATCTCCCTCACAGTCAATCGAGAGAAAAGCCGCCTGGGCTGATCGGTTCTATCCGGGCAACACCAACGAGCTCCGGTCGACATTGCAGAACTTGTTCGCGCATGCATTCCCCGCGAAAACCCCCGAACTTGTGGTTGCCATCGTCGTCCCTCACGCCGGATATGTCTATTCTGGAGGAGTCGCCGCGTCAGGCTACAACCAGATCGATCCGGACTATCGCTACGAGAACGTCTTCATCCTCGGGCCCAGTCATCGCGTGGGATTCGAGGGGGCCTCGGTTTATACCGATGGGGACTTTTCGATGCCGTTCGGCGCCGTTCAGGTGAACACCTCATTGGGGAGGCAGCTCGTCGCCGCCGGCAAATCGTTTTCGTCGAGGCGGGACGCACACCTGGAGGAACACAGCATAGAGGTGCAGATTCCGTTTCTTCAACAGAGGCTGGGGAAGAAACTTCGCATCGTCCCGATTGTCATCGGATCGAGCTCGCCGGCCGTCTGCAAGGAGATCGCAGAGGTCCTCCGCCCATACTTCGGCCAAAACAATCTCTTTGTGATCAGCACAGACTTTTCTCATTACCCGCCGTACGAGGACGCCAGGCGTGTGGACAAGCACACGGCTGATGCTATCGCCTCCCGGTCACCTGATAATCTTCTTGCTGCTATCAGAGAGAACGCAGAGTCCAAGACTCCGAACCTCGCTACGAGCCTGTGTGGCTGGCCGTGTGTATTGACATTGATGTACCTCGTCGAGAATGAACCCGGTGCCCGGATCGATGTCATCGACTACAAGAACTCGGGAGACGCGTCGGTCGGACAGAAGGATCAGGTCGTCGGCTACTATGCAATGGCGGTCTCGCTTCAACCGGATCAGAGGAAATCTGCATTCGGATTGTCCGATCCGGACAAGAAGCAATTGCTCGTGCTTGCCAGGAAGACGATCGAGGAGCATGTCGGAAAGCTGGCGTTGAAACCGCTGAATGCTTCTGATTGGTCCTCGGCACTTCAGACAAAATGCGGTGCCTTTGTCACGCTGCGAAAGAACGGCGGACTGCGCGGCTGCATAGGAAGGTTCGATGCATCGGTGCCGCTGTTCAAAGTCGTGCAACAGATGGCCGTCTCTTCATCGACAGAAGACTATCGCTTCACCCCGGTGTCGGCCAACGAAATAAGCGGCTTGGAGATCGAGATTTCCGTGCTGACGCCGATGCGGCGTATCAAATCGATCGATGAATTCCAGCTTGGAAAACATGGCATCTACATGAGGAAAGGCACACGGGCCGGCACATTCCTTCCTCAGGTCGCCGCGGAAACGGGTTGGTCGAAGGATGAATTTCTCGGCCATTGTGCCCGGGACAAAGCCGGCATTGGATGGAACGGGTGGAAGGATGCTGAGCTCTATGTCTATGAAGCGTTGATCTTCAGTGAAAAAGAACTGCATCTCCGCCGAGAGAACGAGGATCAGGTCAAGCAATGAACAGCTTCCCGGAGGATGAACGCCTGCCTCACCCGGACATTCCTGCCTGGGACATCTCGCTTATTGCTTTTGTGCTCGGCTTGACGTCGATGACGACTCAGGTCGTGCTTCTGAGGGAGCTCATCTCCGCGTTCTACGGCAACGAGCTCGTTATCGGCGTGATGCTTGCGAATTGGATGGCCCTCACCGGCCTCGGCGCTCTCCTCGGGCGGCGACGAAAGCATATTGACCCTCCCCGGCGACTCCTCCAAGTTGCCGTCTTGGTGATCGGCATTCTTCCCGCCCTGACGGTTTCAGCCCTCCGGTACCTCAGGGCGATTGTCTTTCCTGTCGGCACGATGGTCGATCTGGTCTCGGCTGCCTGGAGTTCGTTTGTGCTGCTGATGCCGTATTGTTTGCTGGCCGGATTCATGTTCACGGTTCTTGCCTCTGCCGGTTCGCGTACGGATCGGCCCGTGATCGTCGCCGCCGTCTACGGGGCCGAGTCGGTTGGCAGCTTCGCGGGCGGAATCGCCTTCAGCCTGCTGCTCGCCTTTGTTCTCAATGCGATGCAGGTTCTTGCCGCGCTCTTTGCCCTCAACATCCTGGCGGCGCTTGCGCTGGCGCGTGAACAACCGATCACGAGAATTCTCCTGTTGGGCGGACTCGTCCTCTTTTTCGTGCCGGCAACGCTTATCGACCTCGACATCGCTACGCGGCGGTTCCTATTCCCGGGCCAGCAGATTCTCTCGTCCAGGGATTCTCCCTATGGCAATCTGACAGTGACAGAGCAGGCAGGCCAATTGAATTGTTTTGAAAACAGTGTCATTTTATCGTCGACGCAGGACGTCGCCGGGAGCGAAGAACCCGTGCACTACGCGATGGCTCAACGCCCGTCGGCGAAGAGAGTGCTCATGGTTTCGGGAGCAACCTCCGGTGCGCCGCTCGAGGTGCTCAAGTACGGAGTCGAGAAGCTTGAGTACGTCGATGTGAATCCGCGGATCATCGAAGCCGCCAGGCGACATACGGCCGCGCTCAACGATAGCCGGGTCACTGTCGTGAACGAGGATGTGCGGATATTTCTGCGGTCCGCCACGGCAGTTTATGATGTCGTGCTGTTGAACGTGCCGGAGCCCTCTACCGTCCAGCTCAATCGTTTCTACACGATGGAGTTCTTCGGAAGCGTGAAAGCACGGATGAGTCACGACGCAGTTCTCTCTCTCGGATTGTTGCCGGCAACGGATTATCAAAGCGATGATGCCCGCCGCCTGAATTCAACGCTGGTGAACACACTTCGTATATACTTTCGTCATGTGCTGACAGTGCCCGGTCAGAGGACCTATCTTCTCGCATCCGATTCCAGTCTCGATGTCCGGATCGGGCGCCTGGTGGCTCAAAACGGAGTCGCCACAACCTATGTCAATCAGTACTACCTTGACGATCGGGATCTCGAGCGGAGGAGCATGCTGATCGCAGCGACTCTTGACCCGGGAGCTTCTGTAAACGGGGATTTCACGCCTGTCGCCTACTACAGACAGATGGTGCACTGGCTCAACTATTTCCGTTCGAATTTCTGGATCGTCGGAATCATGGCCGCGGCGCTCCTTGCTCTGAGCGTACGGCACGTGAACGCTGTCTCAGCCGGGCTTCTCTCGGGAGGATTCGCTGCTTCGTGTATCGAGATGATCATCCTCATAGCGTTTCAAGCGCTTTATGGCTATGTCTATCAGATGCTGGGGATCATCATTACGGTCTTTATGGGTGGATTGGCTGTCGGTGCGCTGGCTCGCAGGCGCCTCGTGCGAAATGTCTCATTCCGGAATTACTCGTTCGTTCAACTGGGTATTGCGTTCTATGCTTTAACTTTCGGCACGCTTTTCCTTGGATTCGACGTGAGTAAAATCCCTCCGATGCTCACGTTTGCCGTCTTTCCGTTCATGACCTTTCTTATTGCAGTGCTCGTGGGACTTGAGTTTTCGATTGCATCATTGCTGCGCGGGGGATCACTTTCGGATGTGGCTTCCGAGCTCTACGCCGTCGATCTGATCGGTTCCGCGTTGGGAGCATTGCTCGTAACGACCGTTCTGATCCCGTCGGTCGGACTCGCCGGCGTTTGTTTTATCGTGGCGCTTTTGACCATCCTGACGGGTATCATTGCCTTAACGAAATCGAAAACACGATTTGAAGCCGGGTAGCCTCATGGAACCAGGACTGATCACGAAACGGGAGTTCATGCGCCGGTGCCTGATGTGCTCCGGCGGCATGGCTCTATCGGCAAGCGGTTTGACCGCCTTTGCTTTGCCCGGGAGGGGGGAGGGACTTTCCATCCAGGGATCCGATGACCTGTGGAAGTGGAGCAAGGAGGCGGTGTTCTATCGAAAAACAGATGCCGGGCTGGAATGCCTGAAGTGTCCGAACGGATGCATACTTCAAAGCGGAGAGAGTGGAATCTGCCGAAACCGAATCAACCATGACGGGAAGTTGTTTTCGATCGCCTACGGCAATCCTTGTGCGGTTCATATCGATCCGATTGAGAAGAAACCCTTTTTCCATTTTCTCCCGACAACGCGAGCTTTCTCGATCGCCGTTGCGGGATGTACATTTTCATGTCTCAACTGCCAGAACTGGGAGATTTCCCAATTCAGTCCATTGGAAACGAAGAACTACGATCTCATGCCGGACCAGGTCGTCGCCGAGTGCCTCAGGTATGGCTCCGAATCAATTGCCTTTACGTACTCTGAGCCGACGACATTTTACGAGTATGCCCTGGACATCGCCACGCTGGCCCGCAAGAAGAAGATCCGGAACGTGTGGAAGTCGAACGGATATATTCATGAAGAGCCGCTCAGAAAGCTCTGTAAGGTCCTCGATGCTGCAAATATCGATCTGAAAAGTTTCGACGAGAATGTCTATCACAAGCTCACTCGCGGCCATCTCGATCCTGTCCTGAAGTCCCTTCAGATCCTCAAAGAAGAAGGCGTGTGGCTGGAAATCACAAACCTCCTGATCCCGACCTGGACTGACAATCTCGATACCGTAAAACGCATGTGTGACTGGCTGGTGGCACATGGTCTTCGCGAATGTCCGATGCACTTCAGCCGGTTCACACCTCTTTATAAGCTGAACCAGCTGCCGCTCACGCCGGTCGCGACACTCGACAAGGCGAGAGAGATCGCGACAGCAGCAGGCATGCAGTATGTCTATGTTGGCAACGTTCCGGGGCACTTCGCTGAGAACACTTATTGTCACTCCTGTCACAAAATGATCATCGAACGGAGGGGCTACCAGATTCTGCAGAAAAACCTCAAAGGAAACGCGTGCGGCTTCTGCGGAATGAAGATTCCGGGTGTGTGGTCCTGAATCCGGCACAGCCTTCGCCCGGTTCTTCGTGATGCGTTTTCCTTCTCCCAAAAAACATGTTACCATCGTAGCCAGTACCCAACTTCAGTATATCGTTTCATCCACATAGTACTTCGAAGATCACTCATTGGAGGCGCGAACCATGATCAGGTTCAAAACACTCACTCGAAGCGCTCTTGTTCTGATTGTCTCGATGACCACCTGTTCGGTGCTTCCTGGCCGGCAGGCCACAGTGTCGGAGAGCCGGCAAGTCTTCAGAACCTATCCCTTCGGTGACCCCGATCCCGTTGCGCGTATGTCGAATATCTATCCGTATTTTCGATTTGAAGGATACAGCGTCGCGCCTGTTGACAAGGAATGGAAAGTGGTAACGCTGGAAAACCCGTACATCAAAGTTCTCATAGCCCCTGAGATTGGCGGCAAGATCCTCGGGGCATTCGAGAAATCGACAGGGAGGGCGTTCATTTACTTCAACAAAGTGGTGAAATTCAGAGAGATTGCCATGCGGGGACCGTGGACCTCCGGCGGAATCGAGTTCAATTTCGGAGATATCGGTCACACCCCGGCGACGGCAACGCCGGTGGATTACAGGATCCGAACGAATGCCGACAGCAGTGTGAGCTGCATCGTCGGCTCGATCGATCTTCCCTCGAGAACCGAATGGCGTGTGGAAATCAGGCTGCCGAGAGACAAGGCGTATTTCCAAACGGAGTCGTTCTGGTATAACCCCACAGATTTTAACACTTCGCTCTATCACTGGATGAACGCGGCCGCAGATGCGTCGCCTGATCTGCGTATTGTCTACCCCGGGACGGGATACATCGACCACGGCGGCGGTGCGTTCCCGTGGCCTTCCAGTGCAGAGGGAAGGGATCTTGCACGCTACGCGAGCAATGACTTCGAATCGAGCAAATCATACCACGTGCTTGGCACGTACACGGACACCTATGCCGCCTATTGGGCAAAGGACGATTTTGGAGTCGTTCATTGGTCTCCCTACACCGATAAACCGGGCAAGAAGATCTGGATCTGGGCGCTTTCCCGGGAAGGAGAGATCTGGAAAGACCTCCTGACTGATCCGGAACTGGGCAACAAACAATACGTTGAAATCCAATCAGGCCTGCTCTTCAATCAGGCTGCAGGCGGAAGTACGATGACGCCGTTCAAGCATCAGTTCTTTGCCCCTGCAAGTGAAGAGAATTTTGTTGAGGCGTGGTATCCGTTTCGGGATATTGGTGGAATTGTTGAGGCGAACCTGAGCGGAACGCTCAACGTTCAGCGCACCGGAGCTACGCTGAAGATCGGATTCTGTCCGCTGGGAATGACGATGCAGCCCCTGGTTGTGAAGTTTCGGGGCAGGGAAGTGATGCGCAAGAATCTCGATCTCAAGCCCCTGCAGGTGTATCGTGATTCAGTGCGCGTGGATGGAGAAGGGGAGGTCGAAGTGCAGGTCGGTGAGCTGCTGACGTATCGAACTCGTGATGCAGCGGAACGCAAACTGAGCCGTCCGGAAGTCTCGAACAAAGATTTCGACTGGAACAGCGTCCAGGGTCTCTCTACGAGTGCGGTGGAGCATGCGCGGCAGCGTGATTACGGCGGCGCACTGGCACAGTATGAGGCCTGCCTGAAAAAGGACCCGGCGCATTCCGGCGCCCTTTCGGGGGCTGCGGAGATTTACGTCCGCCGTATGGAATACGACAAAGCGTTTGCCTATGCAAGCAAAGCACTGGCCAACGATGCGTATGATCCCGATGCTAACTTCGTGTACGGGGTTGTTTGCCGGAAGCTCGGGAAACTCTACGACGCTCTTGACGGATTCGGTGCCGCTGCCCGATCAATGAAATATCGTGCTTCAGCGAACGCCGAGATGGCGGAGATCGCGTTTATCCAGAACAACTGGCCGGCGTCGGAGGCTTACGCCTTGCGGTCGCTCGACTACGATCGTTTCGGCATCCGTGCCAGCCGCCTCCTCGCCGTGCTGTACAGGCTGCAGAGCAATGTTGCTGATGCGAAGAACGCGGCGGATCATCTCGCTGCGCTTGATCCTTTGAGTCCCCTTGCCGCGTTCGAGCACTACCTGGTTGAGAGAACACCTGTGCGTCTCTCGGCCTTCAGGGATCTCTTCAAGGGCGAGCTCCCCGCGGAAAGCTATCTCGAACTGGCAAGCTTCTACCTGAGCCTGAGATTGTATGCCGATGCGATCACGGTTCTGGAACAAGCGCCCACGCACCCGATCGTTTCCTACTGGCTGGGGTATCTTGGCAGCCTCAATGGTGACCGGACGAGCGTCGATCGGAATCTCACCAGGGCTCTTTCCGCCCCCACATATCTGGTTTTCCCGTTCAGGCAGGAGACTGCCGAAATCCTGACGTGGGCGAAGAAGCTCAAACCGCATTGGAAGACCAGCTACTATCGCGCGCTTGCTTATTGGAGCAAGGAGAGAACCGACGTGGCCAAAGATGAATTCCTCTCCTGCCGCAACGAGCCGACAGAATGGTCCTTCTACACGACCAGAGGCAACTTCCTCCGTCAGCTCAAAACCGGCGATCCGCTGAACGACTACAAGAGAGCGCTCGAGCTCGGCAAGAACGAGTGGAGGGCCTATCATTCACTGGTCGAATACAACATCAGCCGGAATTTGTTTCCTTCGGCGTTCCAGGTCGCGCAGGCGGGTGCGAAAGCGTTTCCTGCCAGCTACATTGCGCTCTTCGACCTCTCCCGCACTTCGCTTTACGTTGGGCAGGCTCAATCCTGCGTAAGAATACTCGATACGCTGACTGTGCTTCCGTTCGAAGGGGCGAGGTACTCGCGCGATCTCTACCGACAGGCTTGCGTCCTCTCAGCCGCGGAGATGATGAGTTCCGGCCGGTTGGCGGATGCAATTGTGTATCTCTCGAAAGCGAAAACATGG
The DNA here is from genome assembly GCA_003519375.1 of Bacteroidota bacterium. Taxonomy (GTDB): domain Bacteria; phylum Bacteroidota; class Ignavibacteria; order UBA10030; family UBA10030; genus UBA9647. The sequence goes on along the minus strand of DOWV01000207.1, from coordinate 3,151 downwards.
CCCGCGCGTCTTGGTGTCGGGAAACCATATGACGTCGATACGAGGTTTGAGGATTTCCTCGAGATGCAGTGCAGGGAGAAATCGGGAGATCATGCGGAGGCGAAAACTCTTGGGGATGCCGTTCTTGCCTACACACGCAAGAATTCTCGCGACGGGAGTATAAATCGGCTCTTTGCAGCGCTTCTCTTGCGGGCCCGGGGACAGGCCGACGAAGCGAAGGAGATCATCGGTGCCTGGACAAAAGCCGGAGCATCGGATGCAGCACGCTGGCTCTCGGGTGTTTTCCACCAGGCGGTCCCGCAGAGAGAGTCGGTCGAGAAACATCTGTACGGGAGTTTATCCGGCTCGCTCCTTGGAAGAAGTTCGATCGACCAGGATCTGGCTCTGTTGATTCAGGTGTATTCCATCCTGAAAGACTCAGGCTCTTCATTCGAACCGAACTAGTGCTGTGTTGGTGGTCTCCTGTCGACGGTCGGCTCGTGAAAACCAAAAGGCCGATGCGTTGGACTGCATCGCCCCTTGTATTGAATTTCGTTTTCTGGAAATCACCAGAGAGTCTCGTCCAGAGCACTCTGGCGTCCCGATCGGACCAGCGGCAGCCAGATCTTGAACGTGGTGCCGAATTCCTCCGATGTAGTGAACGTGACCTTTCCGCGGAGGTACTGCTCGCCGAGCAGCTTCATGCTGTAGGTTCCCAATCCACGATTGGGCCCCTTCGTTGAAAACGATCGCTGGAAGACCTGCAGCTGGATGTGGCGGGGCATGTAGCGCGGGTTCAGGACCAGGAACTCGATGCCAGTCTTGCTTGTCTTGCATGTCAACCGTACCGTCTCGCCTTCACCTGATGCTTCGAGTCCGTTCTTTACCATGTTTCCGACGACACGTCGCAGCAGAGTTTGGTCGGTCAGGAATTCCGTGTCGACAGAGTCGGCATCGATCTCGATATTCCTGGATCGGCCGGCGTCATGGTTCTTGTACGTCTCGCGAAGCTCCTGCATGAACAGAACCGATTTCGTGGGCATGAACGTGATCGAGAGTTCGTTGTTTTCTGCAGCGACCAGATCGCGCTGTGCCTTGATTTCTTCGACAAGCTGCGTCGCGAGTTCAAGGAGGGGAGCTTTGAGTTCTTCGGCTTCTGATGTATCGGAGTGCTTCAAGAGTTCGACGAATCCACGAAGGCCGCCCGCCGTATTCAGAACGTCGTGGAAGAAAATCCGCTCGAGCGCGCGTCGTCGTTTTTCATGGCTCACATCCGAGACGGCAAAGATGGTAAACTGATAGTCGTTCTCTTTGAGCGGGGAGGCGTACACTCTGAGTTCAAGAGGTTCCACGACATCTTTCATCGAAAGGTGCCACTCTTGCGCGGAGACATTCCCGAGCTGGCTTGAGAGGATGGCTCCGATTCCTCCACACGCCCGGCAGAACTCGGACGTCCCGCACCCGCCGAGGCTTTCGTTCGCGTGAATGCAATTCAGCGCTTCGCCAAACCGCTGTCCGAGCGCCGCGCCTGAATCGCGCGCTCCAACGAATTTCAGGAACTTGTCGTTCGCGAGGACAATCTGTCGTTCCTTGTTGAGCACCAGAACGATATCGAAGACGGAACTGATGAAACTATGAAGCAGGGGGATCTGAGGCAGCTTCCGGGCCTGAGCCAGAATTTCTTCCCTGGAGGCTCGTTCTGCCGGCGCAAACTCGGTCGGGAGTCTTTCAGGAGCACGCGAAATAAGCCGGAGAGCCTGCGATTCTTTTTGCTCGGCGGTTTTTTCTGCAGTATTTCCTGGCAAGCTCATATTCGTGAGTCCTTCCTCTGAGCGCCTCGCTGTACTGCCGGGCGCTTCACATCACAACGTGGGGACGATGCTGCCCCCTCGTTCTCGAACTTCCCGTTGTTGCGATTCTCTGAATCGCTTCAATGGAATTCCCCGGCCGGGCGATGCCAGGGATGGGAAGGGCGCTTTAGGATACTGAGTAGTGCCTGCGATAGCAAGGCCGCATCAAAATAAGTAAATCCAGCACATGGCAAGGTGCGACGCATCACCGGTTGCGGAGGAGCTTGGGCGTTAGTTTTCAAAAACTTGTGGCATTCTGAGGAGAAAATACTTAATATCGCAATGAACATTCCCCAGGAATATGACTATGTCCACTAGCTACCGTGCACTCGCAATCGATGATTCTCCGCACGTCCGGATTCTCATGGCGAAACTGTTGAAGCGGTTTGGCTTTGAGGGCGTGGAGACAGCAGAAAACGGCAAAGTCGGCCTGGAGAAATGCGATTCATTCAAGCCTGACGCAATCTTTCTAGACGGGATCATGCCCGAAATGGATGGACTCTCCGTCCTGCGCGAAGTGAAAAAGCGCAACGTGAATACCATCGTCATCATTACGTCATCGCTCTCTGAACGTGACAAAGTTCTTCAGTTCAAAGAAAGCGGTGCGGATTACTATCTGATGAAGCCATTTGAGGAATCCAAGCTTCAGGAAATGGTACAAAAAGTCCTCAACCTCCTCGCAACCCGACAGAAGGTGGAATGATGATCTGCGGCCGATGCAATGCAGAGAATCCGGACGACGGCCGGTACTGCCGTTCGTGCGGGGCGTCGCTTGGTACTGCCTGTCCGGAATGCAATGTCCCATGCCGTCCGGATGATCGCTACTGCGGATCATGCGGCTCTCCGCTGGCGCTCTCGCTTCAAGATGAACCGCCCGCCCTCGCCGGCCCCCCATCTTCCGCTGCAATGAAGCAGTACACACCTCAGGAAATCGAGATTCTGCTCGCGCTCCGGAGGACGCTCAAGAAAGAGGAAACGATCATCAAGACGTTCCGGCAGGATGACGTCGATAAACTGTTTGGGTAATCCATGGCACTGACCCGCGAGCAACAGCAGCTCCTGGAAGTTCTCTCGGCCGACCGCATCGTTCAATCCGACCAGTTGAACTCCAAGCGCGCCATGATCGAAGATGTGGCGCGGCAGAAGGGGATAGCGCGGAGCCTCGTCGAGATCCTTGGAATTTCGGAAGAGGACGTGGTCAACGCCATCGTGAAGGCGACCGGCGTCGCGCGGATGAAGATCGCGACGGAGATGGACGCCGCACCATCGAATATATTGACAGAAGATGAAATCCTCCGTTACCGTGCACTTCCCGTCTTCCT
>DOWV01000273.1 GCA_003519375.1 Bacteroidota bacterium | reverse complement strand
CCCGACGCACCCTACTCTGGACCGCGATCCGGCTGTTGGCAGAATCTGGACTCAAGAAGAAATCAGATGCCGGCCAGCGACCTCACGTTCTGTTGCTTGATGAACCAGAGATCTGCCTACACCCGAGCGCTGTGAGGGAAGCCTGTGATTTGCTTTATAGCCTTCCTTCTCTGACAGACAACTGGCAGGTCATGCTCACCACTCATTCTCCTTGCTTCGTTGATTTCGCGCGAGACCACACATCGATAGTTCGGGTTGAGCGACGTCCCGATGGCCAAATCAGCGGCACTACCATTTTCAGGCCAAGCAAAGCGCAATTCGATGCCAATGATCGGGAGCAGCTCAAGCTACTCAATATGTGCGATCCCTACGTTGCTGAGTTCTTTTTCGGTGGCAGGACCATTGTCGTCGAGGGAGACACTGAATACACGGCATTCAAGCACGTCGCGTCGTTTGATCAACGCAAGTATGAAGGTGTCCATATAGTCCGCGCTCGCGGCAAAGCAACAATTGTATCACTGTGCAAGGTCCTGAACCAATTTGGAGCTCCGTACGGTGTTCTTCATGACAGCGACCGACCCGCTTATCAGAAAGACGGCAAGCCTCACGCGAATCCGGCATGGGCTCACAACCAGTCCATTCTTGAGGAGATGGGCAAGGCACCTGGATCAACAAGGTTAGTAGCCTCAGTCCCAAACTTTGAAGCTGCCTATTTCAAAACTGAGGTTTCGTCCGATAAACCATACAATGCTCTGAATACCCTCAAATCCGGTTCCGCTGCAGCGATGTCCATCAAGAAACTTCTCGATGGACTAATAGACTTTTCCGCCCAACTTCCAGACGGGGCCGTCGAATGGAAAGACATCAGCAAACTCAAAGCTATGGCAGAAAAGTCATAGCGAGGGCCGGACCTTTCCTGCGGCTTGCGCGGCGCCTAACCTTATAAAAGATTAGTGTCCCCGCTCGCAGCATCCGGGGTTTCGTCTCGACGAGTTCTGCCGGGACTTACGAGAGTCAAGTTTCAGGTTGTCAACGAACCGTTGCCCGCCTTCGTCCTGCGGACTTCCCGAAGCAGAACTTCGGGACAAGCCGGGGGGCAAACACTCGCCCTCTGTATAGGCGACGTTGGACCATAGTTTGGCATTGTGAAATGCGTTCGCTCAACGGTTTTGGGTGTCGTTTGATATGCGATGTTTGAGCAATAACAAATCTTAGGTCACCAAAAACCGCTGAGTGTTGGGGCGACACGTTATGCGCCGCGCAGCCGCCCAAACCTTTGAGATTGCCGCTTCATCGCGGATGCGTCAAATTCACGAATCACCAACACCCAAGGGAGGTCCACAATGAAAACCTGTCGAGATTGCGAATTATGCACGAGATCAGCGATGGGAGATCTCGCCATGCTCCCGTTCCGTTTCCTTTACTTGTTACTCTTTAGCTGGAACTTCGGCCTCTTCAGAAGGAAATGCCCACAATGCGGACACCCTCTGAGCAGACACAAAACACGAGCAGACGGAAGTTTTACAGACTAACGCACACTTTCAACAGGAAGCAAAGAACAAATGAAGATCCTTGAGATCTATGATGGTGAATCACGTTCTCGTGCTTGGTGGTCGGTAATCCGACGACATACTGCTTTCTTTGCTCTCGCTCTTGCAGTTGCCACACTTGCCGGATATGGAATTCTTATCGGCAGTTATGCAGGCGGAGGTGTCCTTGATGGGGTGCTCATATCGCTAGCTGTTTTCCTCATGGCTTGGCCATCTTTGATAGGTCTATCGATGCTTGCACCTCGTTTTGCCTTTTCTCTTTACTACTGGAACGGGTGGCTATTCTTGATTCTTCTTTTCCCTGCGGCGCTCGTCTCGGGTTTTGTGCTTCACACGTCACTCGGAGACATTGGAGCGGCATTAACGTTCTTTGCCGTTGTCATCATCGCCATCGCGGTCAAGACTGCCATTCTTCATCGTCGTTTCACGATGGTTGCGTCGGATAAGGGCAAGCAACAATTGCCTCTTTGAATTCGGTCGATCTGTCCTTTCGGGCCTTCGGACTGACGGTCTTTCTCTGGTAGGCGGCCGCGCGGCGTATAGCAAGCCGCAACCCCCGACAGAATGAGTCGGGGTAAAACGGCGCTCGCACACTGCATAGGCAGACGAAGTTCACAGATTGGCAAAATGACAAGTGCTCGCTCAACGGTTTTTGGTGTAATTTGATAGGCGCAGGTTGAGCGACTTCAAATCTTAGGTCACCAAAAACCGCTGCCCGCCAATAAGCGTGTCGGGTAAACGTGTTGCGGCGGGATGTTTGGCGGCATCGCGCAACCAATATCAACAAGCTAAAGGAGTGCTCATGAAACGATCATGGACCGTTTTGTGTTTGGCCACGCTCTCTGTTGCTCTCGTCTCCTTTCAACCTCACTCCGAGAATGTGGACGAGCTTCTTCGCCAATGGCGAAAGGGCGTCTGGCTCTTGCCTGACGGAACGTTCACAGTCTACACAGATACTCACTACTTTGTTCTCATGGCAGCCGGGGACAGTGCTACTCCCAATATCTACTGTGGCGCATCGCAACTGCGGTATCATATGAAGGGAATGGCGCGTAAGCAGGTGCTTCGGGTTCGCCAACTCCCTGGTCAACCGATTATCTTCGTCAAGGAGAATGTGTTCCGTGGAGAGAAGGCGGAAACTCCAATGGACATCGACGCTAGCCTTTTCACCCCAGGTGTTTGCAACGTCAAGAGTGGAATCATCTACGACTCCGTTACGGAAGCGACCGACACATTTATTCTCCTTTCCACCTGCAACGGAGACAGAGAGAAGATTTTCTCGAACGGTGTGTCCGTCTACTTGCCAGCTGGTGGCGGTGAGGCGTACGCTTATCGAATCGAGCAATTCAAGTGACGATCGCACACGACATGGTGTGCTTTTAGCGCAACGCCGCCTAACACTTTATGAAAGGTCAGAGTCCCCGCAAAGAGCGTGAGCTTCCGGTCTATGAATCCCGCTCATGTGCGGAATCCGGAGGCGGGAGCTTTCGTCCTTCTATTGTTTTGTCTGTCGGCCCAACTGTCTGTCCCTAGGAATGACATCTATTCAGAAATTCTCCATATATTGGGCGTGTACTTCGCTTTTCACCGAATCGGAATCTGCCTATGAAGCAAGTCGTCATCGAAAATCCCATTCTCAATTCTCCCTTTAGCGAGCCGTCACGTCATTTTCGCTTCACAGATGAAGGGATCACAAACGAGATTATTCAAGAGCGTCGGGTCAGTTCGTATTTCATCCCGATTGCCAGACCCAGGAAGCAAGTCAAGAATCAGCTGACATTCGACACCGAATGGACCGAAGACCGCATCGAAGAGAACAAGTTCATCAACCAGGTGCGCGAGCGCGTTGCACAATGGAGAAAACAAGGATATCCTTTTTCAAGCTTAACAAAGACCACAAAGCTCTTGCTCGACTACTGGCAGCGAGATGATCGGGCCAGGAGACTCTTCTTCTGCCAGATCGAAGCAGTCGAAACCGCAATCTACATTACTGAGGTTGCCAAAAAGTATGGCGATGCGTGGATCGAAAACAAGATCAATGCTGCAAATCTCGAAGCGAATCCCTTGCTTTTCAGGATTGCCCTCAAGATGGCAACTGGTTCCGGCAAGACCGTTGTCATGGCCATGATAATTGCGTGGCATGCGCTTAATAAGATTGCCAACTCCCAAGATCCGCTATTCTCCGATTCGTTCCTGATCGTCACTCCCGGCATTACCATCCGTGATCGCCTGCGGGTGTTGTTGCCAAATGATCCGCAGAATTACTATCGGGCAATGGACATTGTTCCACCCGATCTGATCGAGCAGCTTGGGAAAGCCAAGATCATCATCACGAACTTTCATGCCTTCAGACACCGGGAGAAAATTGCCGCGGGAAAACTGACAAAGAGTATCCTGAGCAAGGGAAATGGTTCGGCCTTTACAGAAACACCGGATCAAATGGTCCGTCGTGTGTGCCGCGACCTTGGCAATAAAAAGAATATCATTGTGATCAACGACGAGTCGCACCACTGTTACAGGCGAAAGGCGGATGGTGAAGAAGAGGTTTTGAAAGGCGATGAACGCAAGGAAGCGGAGAAGCGTGAAGAAGAAGCGAGGATCTGGATTTCCGGGCTTGAAGCCGTGAAAGCAAAGCTTGGCCTGAAAGTCGTCTACGATCTTTCTGCAACCCCCTTCTTTCTGCGTGGATCAGGCTACCCCGAGGGGACATTGTTCCCATGGGTTGTGGCAGACTTCTCATTAATTGATGCAATCGAAGCCGGTATTGTGAAGGTTCCCCGCGTTCCTGTCGCTGATGACTCAATGGTAGGCAAACAGCCGACATACCGTGACCTGTGGCTTCGTATCCGGGAACATTTGCCGAAGAAGGGACGAAAGACGCAGGCACTGAAAGGAGAACCGAACCTTCCCGCCGAACTCGAAGGTGCGCTCCAAAGCCTCTACCTCAACTATGAGAAGTACTTCAGGAAGTGGGAGCAGAACACCGAAGCCCGCTCACGAGGCCTCACGCCTCCGGTTTTCATTGTCGTGTGCAATAACACGAATGTTTCGAAAATGGTGTACGACTACGTTGCGGGATGGGAGAAAAAGCTGTCTGAGGAAGAGAGCATCGTGGTTCCCGGAAAGCTCTCTCTTTTTAGCAACGAAGAGGACGGCAAGTGGAGTGCGCGACCGAACACGATTCTTGTAGACAGCCAGCAATTGGAATCGGGCGAGGCGATGAG
>DOWV01000075.1:853-4567 GCA_003519375.1 Bacteroidota bacterium | reverse complement strand
ACGACAAAGAAGTTAGCTTCGCCTTGATCTTCGTTATTTGAACCCCTTCAGTCAGACCCCGTCAGAAAGCGACGGGGTTCTCAAAACGACAATCGAGTTAGCTGCCCGGACATCGGCGAACAGCTAACTCGTGTCGTTTTGGAAGTAGCCCTAACGGGATCCTTCTGCACCGCGAAAATTCATGCTTGGTGCTCACTCTAGACCTCAGCTGAGCAGCCAAGCATGAAAACCTACAGGCTAACACCTTGGCACTTCGCACTCGTTCTAGCGGCAACTGCTCTCTTTTTTGTCCGACCGGAACACCCCATCCGCTTCCCAGACAGAAACCCCTCCTCCAAAGTGGCAAGTCTACTTTTCTCCACGGGGCGGCGCCACCTCGGCGAAAGTGCAGGCGCTGAACAACGCGAAATCCACCGTGTTGGTTCAGGCCTATTCGTTCACATCGCACCCCATCGCTGATGCTCTTGTCAGAGCCCATAGGCGTGGAGTCGAAGTGCAAGCCATCCTTGACAGGAGTAAGCGAACACAGAAGTACAACACTGCCGATATGCTGGTTCGGGTCGGTATTCCAGTCCTCATCGACGCTTCACACGCCATCGCACACAACAAGGTCATGATAATCGACAACGATGTGGGGGTCACCGGTTCTTTCAATTTCACAAAGGCAGTTGAAGAACGAAATGCGGAAAACCTGCTCATCATCCGAAACAAGCAGATTACGGCCCTTTATGTCGGCAATTGGCGGCTAGACAAAGACCACTCTTCACCTTTCTACCCACAGGCCTTACGCTGACTGTTCAAGACCATGAATGGAAGGACTTTCCCGGCCAGGAGGATCGCCGAGTGTTACCGCAGACGAAGCTCCTCGTGGCGACAGCGTCTGCAATTGACTTGAGAAACACGGATCATCGCACACTTGCACCTGAGTGTAGCCTGTGGTATATTGTTGCATGATTGCTAAACTCTTAAACTGAACAGCACCCTTCTATGCCAGACCGCCTTTTCCACCTTCATGCAGATGTATGCAAGACCCTTTCACACCCGAAGAGATTGGAGATACTGAGCATCCTGACAGACAGCGAGATGGCAGCGGGTGAAATTGTCAAGAGAATGAAAATCGCCAAGGCAAATGTGTCACAACATCTTACACTCATGAGGAATGCAGGAATTCTCGAGGCGCGCAGGGATGGGGTCAATATCTACTATCGCGTTTCCAGTCCAAAGGTCATTCAGGCCTGTGAACTGATGCGTGAGGTCCTTTTGGAACATCATGACAGGAAGGGAAAGCTGTTGAAGGAAGCAAGGAGATCAGCTCATGGAAGGTAAAACGGTCCTCATTCTTGGTGCCGGAGTAGGCGGGATTGTCGTCGCCAATTTGATTCGCCGCAAGCTGCCACGCTCACATAGAGTGGTTCTTGTCGAGAGAAACAAGAACCATGTCTTTGCACCATCCCTTCTCTGGCTAATGGTCGGAGACCGGAGGCCCGAAAACATCGTCGCACCTCTCAGGTCACTCGTCCGCAATGGAGTCGATGTCGTTCACGCAGAGATCAACGCAATAAATGTTGAACGGCGACAGGTAGATACCACACTGGGAGCTCACTCCTACGACACTCTGGTCATTGCGCTTGGGTCAGAGCTTGCTCCTGACCTCATACCAGGACTTACCCGGGGATCCTATTCGTTCTACGAGTTTGAGGAAACAAAGCGACTTCGCCAGGCGCTGCTGGACTTCAAGGGAGGCGAAGTCTCGGTCGTCGTGAGCGCGTTACCGTACAAATGCCCCGGCGCACCGCACGAAGCTGCCATGCTCATTGCTGGTTTCTTTCGAAAACGAGGCTTGAAAGAAAAGGTCTCCGTTCGGTTGTACACTCCTGAGCCTCAACCGATGCCTGTTGCCGGACCGCAGCTCGGCGAGGCAGTCAAGCAAATGCTGGCGTCGAAGGGAATATCCTTTCATCCGTCCCACAAGCTGGTGTCGGTTGATTCTGACAACAATTCGCTCCTGTTCGAAGGCAAGGATCCTGTTCCATTCGATCTGCTTGTGGCAATCCCACCGCACCGCGGGCCACGGGTTGCGCGTGACGCAGGCCTTGTCAACGAATCGGGCTGGATACCGGTCGATCGTCATACCTTAAAGACGAAGTACGACAACGTCTACGCGATCGGTGATGCTACTGCCATACGTATGCCCGGCCGCTGGAAGCCTGACGTCCCAATGATGCTGCCGAAAGCCGGCGTGTTTGCTCACGCTCAGGCAGAGATTGTTGCGCAGCGCATCGTTGACGAGATAGACGGCGTCACTTCAAAAGCCGAGTTTTGTGGTCCCGGGTACTGTATGCTCGAGGCTGGCGAAGGATCAGCCGGTTTCGCGTTTGGTGACTTCTTTGCCGAGCCGTCACCAAAGCTCGAGTTGCGCAACATCGGAAGAGCGTGGCATTTTGGGAAGGTGTTGTTTGAGCAGTGGTGGCTCGCCCCGTTCGGGTTGAAGAAGTCGCTCCTCGGGGCAATGATTACCGTGGGAGGAAGAATCATAGGCCTTCCAGTGAAAACTTGACGAGCGATATCACATACAATAGACATAAGGAGAACAACAATGAAGATATCAAAGATATCTTTGAGCGTTATTTCTCTCCTGTCGGTCATCTCACAAAGCGCTTTGTCATATCCGCCGGCGGTCGGGATACTTGGGAAATCCAAATCGTGCCTGAGCTGCCACGTGAAGAATGGACCATGGGCTGACGACGCCCGGACGATCATCGATATCATTGACAAGGAAACGATGAAATCGCTTCGTCAGTCTGACGGAACATTTCTGATAAGCGTGAAGAGAGGCGAACAGAAAACAGTTCTCACCGTAATCGGTCGTGTGAAGGGGGATGCCTCCGCTCCGTATCGAAATGCATGGCTTTACGTCGATCCTGCCACGATAGAGACGAAATCGCTCTCAAAATTCGCTCCGGGCTGGGCCGTTAATCTCCCAATAGGTTGTCGCATTGTGGGGGACCAGTTGGCAGGATTTGAGGGAGCTACGATCACTGCGCTCCCAATGACCGTTATGCCGCTTGTCGATGCAGTCGAGGGTGAAATACAACTGCAGGTGATGCTCACAGGAGGTGAGGCCGTTAAGGGGAGTGGAAGCCAGGGGATGATCGGCAACTATTTTGAGCGGAGGGTGAAGCTGAAGGTGAATGGCTAATCCTGTGGCCGATCCGACGTCCCCAGGTCTTCCCGGCTATCGCCAAAGCACGTTTGTCCTTTTGAATCCAACCATGAATTCTACGGAAACTACATGAACATACTTCTGGTCATCAACGACACCCCCTATGGAACCGAGAAAGCGTACAACGCCCTGCGATTGGCGATGACGATGCAAAAGGAACATCCAACGGTCCAGGTAAACATCTTCTTGATGGCCGACGCGGTTGGTTGCGCAGTCGCCAACCAGAACACTCCTCAGGGCTATTACAATATCGAACGTATGCTGAAATCCATCCTTGGCAAGGGCGGCAAAGTGAAGGCGTGCGGATCCTGCGTCGACGCCCGAGGAATTCGAAATGCCAAACTTGTCGAAGGTGCGGAGATCGGCAATATGTCCGAGCTTACGCAATGGACAGTCGAGGCTGACAAGGCGTTCACGTTTTGAGTTGACTGGGCCGCTTTGAATAGAAAAGTTTGAGAACTTAGAACGTACCTGTTATCAACTTGCGATCG
>DOWV01000075.1:0-631 GCA_003519375.1 Bacteroidota bacterium | reverse complement strand
GTGATTTTGTAGTTTCTTAACACGTGCGGCTACAACCAGCTCAGCTTGCTCGCTCCAACCAGGTGCGCTTCATGCCGCCTCGCCAAAAACTTTCCTGACCAATAACGCCTCCCTGCTTGCCCGAAGATATTTTTCTGGGTGCGCCGGAGCGAGGCGTAGGCGGAACTCAGTCGCGGGACTCCACTCCGTTTCGTCTCACTCATTTGTTGAAAAGCAGGTTCGGTTTTCGCTCGCCTCCACTTCCTGCCCGCCAATTTCGTTCCTCAGGGCAGGCGGGCGTTCCGCTCCCCGCCTGACCTGGAGAATCTCGTAGGGCGGGCAGGCGCTCTTTCGTTTCGGCGTAATTGCCACCTGTTCTGAACCACGGCGGTTGTCACTGTCGCATCATTCGGTGCGATACTCATTCATGAGAAGGCCGCGCACGTTATTCTCCATCTGCACTGGCCGCCCACTCAGTCATTTGATGCCAATCTCGATTGCCCTCATCTGTTGGAGGTCACGCTCCAGATGAGCTCACGATTGAAGAGAGAGTGGTACATAAGAAAACAGGGCCAACTCTGCGGACATCGTGGGAAAGAAAGGGGAGAGGGAACGCGGTGTACGGGTGCCACGTCAGCAAAAACTTGTATGC
>DOWV01000128.1:12232-12395 GCA_003519375.1 Bacteroidota bacterium | reverse complement strand
TTTCGACAGAATTCGAATTGGCGGATGAGTAGCCATCCGTGTCCGGGTGCGGCAATGTCGGTTGGATAAACAAAAAGGGCGGTGAGATCCCTGTCATCCATCAGGATCAACCATCGCCCTCTGCACATCTAAGAGAGCGAGGCTAGTTGTTTCGCGGCTGGCG
>DOWV01000128.1:8108-11969 GCA_003519375.1 Bacteroidota bacterium | reverse complement strand
TCACGGTCACCCTGGAGTTCACCCATTTTGCTCTGCGTTTCTTTCTGAGCGTCCCCAAGGATTTTGGTGACCTTCTTCACCTGTGCGTCTGTGAGAGAAAGAGAATCCTTGAGTGCTTTCACTTGTTCCTCGGGAGATCTCATCCCCATGCCCTGGCGCTGGGCAAAAGCGGTCTGCAGCAATCCTGTCAAGAACACTGCAACTGCCAGAACGAGCAATCGTCGTGCTGTGGTCTTCATAGCGGTACTCCGAATGGATGTGTTGAGTAATGTGATTTTGAGCAGTAAAAGACTCTGTTTCGCTTTCTTCCCCTTAGTCTATTTTCCAGTACCTGTCGATCCGCCTGCAAGGTGAATCGTGAGCCAGTGCTTGAGTGGTTCCGGTGTATCACCACCGGGCAACGCAGCTCCGCCTCCACTGCCGCCACGCCCACCGCGTCCCCTTCCTCCCGCGCCGGCTGCGCCTCTGGCACCACCCGGTGCGCTTGCCTGCAATCTCATCATTTCGGCAAAGTCGCCGGTTTCAAATCCGATCATGAACGGTTTTGACGGATCGAGCGCCGCACCGTAGGGAACATCGGCGGTTCTCTGGAGCGGTACCTTCAGTTCATAGGTCAGCGTGCCGTCTTCGTAGCCCAGATGGACGTCAATTCCTTTGGCCTGGCGGTCTGCGATTTTCTTCCGCTCTCCGGCCTCCGGCCCGATGATCTCGAATTGACTCTGCGCGGCGGCAACAAGAGCTTCCATGAACCGGTGAGCCTCTTCGGGATTGCCTGGCACCACAGGCCTTCTCCCTTGCAGGAGGCCCATCACCGGAAACTGTATCCCAAAGGACTTGTTCTTTTTTCCCTCGGCGTCGAACCAAACCGTTGTCCCGAGAGCGAGCATTTGGAATTGCGTCGAGCGGCTCTGAGTTGTCAGGCACACATACAAATTGTCCTTATCGTTTTTCATCCCTATCCTGACATCCGGACCCGCGAGTCTCGCGGGCAGATCGGTCCAGTCGTTGCGGACTCCATCGACAGCGACTTCCCGGCCGGTCCACTCGCTGGTAAGTTCAACAGAACTTCCGCAGCCGGGTGCGAAGAGTACGGCGCACAAAGCAATCAAACAGGTGAGAGAGTAATATTGCGGTGATAACGGATCAAGTGATCGGTTTGACATTTCCATTTCCTCCCGTAAGGCTTGGATCAGATAGTTCGCAGGTCAAATTGGGAACTGAAGCAATGACAAGTATAGACGTATGAGAACCGGAATGGTCTCTCACGAATTTCGGCGTAATCCAGATCCTGGGTCAAATCGAATAAGTGTGCCATAAAGGCACGAAGGGCCAAGGACTTCTGAAAGGGACATAAAACTGAACATTTTTCTCCCGTGTTCCTGCCAGCGTGCCGCCCTTCGACTTCCCGCCTGCCCAACAAGTTCACTGCGGCGGACAGGTCGGCAGGCAGGTTTGAGACTTTAAGGCAGAATCGATGTTTTCGACCGCGTGAGCCAGAAACAAGAATGGGAGCGCCGCCCAAATCTACGCCGGGCCCGCTCCCATATCCTGGAACAATCTGATTTCGGAAACGTCCTACCGGCTCTCACCGCCGTTCTTCACTGTCTTGAATCGACCGAAGAATCCCGAAATCTTCGTTGACCACTCGTCCATCAAAGAAAAGACCGTTGGTACAATTACCAGCGTCAGGAACGTCGAGAAGGTGAGGCCGAAGATGATCGTAACAGCGAGAGGACGCCAGAACTCGGCGCTCTCGGCGCCGATGACAAAATGGAACTCACGCCAGTCAAAATCGAATCCGGTCGCCAGCGGCAAGACGCCGAGCACCGCTGCCGCGGCGGTGAGCACCACCGGGCGGAGACGAATGCGTCCGGCATCCAGCAAAGCTTCGTGAAGAGTCTCACCGCCTTCGTTGAGCCTGTGTTTGACGAAGTCAAGGAGCACAATGCCGTTGCGGACGACAATTCCGGCCAGCGCTACAACGCCGACTCCCGTCATGATCACGCTTGCAGGCGTTCCGGTGACCACCAATCCGAGCATGACACCGATGAGCGACAAGATCACAGAAATGAGAATAACAAACGGGACCTTCAGCGAGTTAAATTCCATAACCATAATCAGGAATACCAGCAGAAGAGTGATGATGAACGCATTGGAAAGAAACTCCGCCGCTTTCTGCTGCTCTTCCTGAGAACCCGTCAACTTGACGGCATACCCCGCCGGAAAGTCCAATTCCGCGATCCGGCTGGTGACGTCCTTGATAACCTCGGATTGCACGCGGCCTTCAACATCGCCCGAAACGGTGATAACGCGTTTCTGATCCTTACGGCGAATATCGGAGACAGCCGTGGTACGCTTCACGTCGGCAACCGATGTCAACGGGATCGAAAGAAGCTGTCCGCGTCTGTTCATGAACGTAATGTGGAGGTTCTCGAGATCCGTCGGTGACGTGCGCTGACCTTCTTTCAACCGGACGCGGATATTGTATTGATCTTCGCCGACGCGGTACTTTGAGGCATCGACACCGGCAATGGCAGCGCGAACCGTTGAAGCAATCTGGCCTGTGCTGGTGTAGTAGATGCCGGCTCTCTCGCGGTCTATCCGGATTTCCACCTCGGGACGGCCGGTGTTGTAGTCGTCCTTCAAATCGACAAGCCCCTTGACGTCTCTGATCTTCTCCCGCACCATCTTGCTCAACTTCTCGAGTTCTCCGTAGTCTTCACCGGAAATCTCGACGCTCACAGGTGATCCGACCGGCGGGCCCATTTGCTGTTTCGCGACGCGCAGCTCGGCTCCGGCGATTCCACCCGTCATATTCCGAACTTCTTCCAGCGTTGTAAACGTGCTTTGTGACCGAAGCTTCTTTTCGAAGAAGTTGATCGCGATGCGGCCCTTATTGGAAGTGCCCTGGCCGCCGAAATCAAACGGATCATCCGACGTGCCGACGCTCGTCGCGATAAACTCGACGTCTTTTCGTCCCGGAATATCTTTCAGGCGGTCTTCGAGAATCTCGGCCACGCTGTTGGTAACGTCGAGCGAGGTCCCTGCCGGCATCTCGATGCTCGCGCTAATCTGTGTGGGTTGGGTGTTCGGGAAGAAATCAACGCCCTTGTTGAAAAGGCCGAACAGGATCATGATAAGAACCAGAACTCCGAACGATGCGCCCATGGTCAGGCCGCGGCGCTTGAGCGTCCACTTCAGGGTCTGGACATACTCGCGCTGCAGCCATGGGAAGACCACTTCATCGACCTCGTGGTACAGGATCGTAAACGGATTGTACTTCTTGTACCAGTGCGGATGCTCCAGGTTTTCCTTGGCCTTGAGAATATCCCGCTTGTAGTTGATCCACTGCGCGGCCTGAACGGGGCTGATCACGTACGCCACAAATAACGAGGCAGTAAGCATAATGATGAGCGTGAAGGGGAAATACTTCATGAAATCACCCACAATTCCCGGCCAGAATGCCAGGGGCAGAAAGGCTGAAAGGGTCGTCACGGTCGACGTGAGCACCGGAACGAACACTTCGCCTGCCGCCTTCTTTGCCGCCACGGTCGGCGACTCGCCATATTCCTGCTGGTGCCGGTACGTGTTTTCGATGACCACGATAGCGTCGTCGACGAGAATGCCGAGGACAAGCACCATGGAAAAGAGCACCACCATGTTCAGGGTGATGCCAAGAGCAGAAAGGGCCACGAACCCGACGAACATCGACAGCGGAATGGCCGTCGAGATGAGGAGCGAGTTCTTCAGGCCGAAGAACATGAACAGAGACATCACGACGAGAAACATGCCGGTGATGACGCTGTTTTCCAGCTCCTTCACCATCCGGGTGACAAATTTGGACTGATCATTGGATATGTC
>DOWV01000128.1:4702-7804 GCA_003519375.1 Bacteroidota bacterium | reverse complement strand
ACATCTCTGAGGTAAATCGGCTTCCCGTTGTGCATCTTGAGGACGATGTTCTCGAGCGGCTTGACATCCTTGAATTCGCCGGGAACGCGTATCGTCAGGTTCTTTTCCTTTGTATCAATCGAACCGCCCGGGATGGAGAGGTTTTCCCCTCGGATGGCGTTGGCAATGTCGTCGAAGCTGATCTGAAATGCGTTCATTCGATAGACGTCGGCATTGACCTGCACCTCGGGTTCCAGCCCTCCGGAGATCTCGGCGCCGATGACGCCGGGGATCGATTCAATCTCGTCCTGGATGTCGTCGGCGATTTTCTTCAGCCGCGCCAGGCCTATGTTTCCCCCGATGTTCACAAACATGATGGGGAACTCACTGATGTTGATCTCGCTGATCACAGGATCGAGAATGTCGTTCGGAAGCTGGGACCGGGACGAACTCACCTCGTCACGAACACGCCGAAGACCTTCATCGATGTCGATCCCGGTATTGAACTCGACACGAATCGTCGACAACCCCTCTTTCGAAACGGAGGTGATTTGTTTGACGTCTTTCAGACCCTTGAGCTCCCGCTCGAGCGGCTGTGTGATAAGCCCTTCGATATCGACAGGGGAGACGCCGATGTACGGAGTCGCGACGATAATGAGAGGGATTTTCACATCCGGCGCTGCTTCGCGCGGAAGCCCTTGGTAGGAATTCCAGCCGAAGAACACGATCAGGATCATCAGCAGGTATACTGCCGTTCTATTGTCTACTGCCATACTCCAGATTTTCATAGTCGGATCTCCGCTATTCCGTCACGATAACTGGTGAGCCATTGATAACCTTCTCATATCCGCTCACAATCAAGCGGTCGCCGGCATGGAGTCCCTGTACGACCTCCAGGTAAAATCCCTGCCGTCCTCCGAACTTGAGTTGCCGCTCTTCCGCCCTTCCTCCATTCTCCACGTAGACAACGGAGCGGTCACGATCGACGAGCTGCACGATGTTTTCACTGACGAGCAATGCATTATTTTTTATTTCCCGGACCAGGCGCACTTTCGCCACCATCTCCGGCTTGACTTTCCGTGCCGGGTTGGAAACAACAATCTCAACCTGCAACGCACGGTTGGCGCTGGAAACGGTCGATCCGACGAATGAGACCTTTCCGCGGAGAGTATCCTTCGGTAGAGCATCAAATGTGATGACAGCCTGAGCGCCGACCGAGACAGAACCGGAATACAGTTCGGGAACATCGGCCTGAACCTTGATCAAGAACGAGTTGACGATCCGGGCCAGCGGCATGCCCGGCGGCGCGAAGTCACCTTCGTTGGGGATCGTATTATCCACGAAACCGTCGATGGGGCTTCGCATCTGGGTTCGCTCCCAGCGCGCCTTCATCAGATCGGCATTGGCCTTGGCAGCATCCCGCCCATACTCAAGATTCTTCATCTGCAGCTCGCTGATTCCCTGTTGATCGAATACTTTCTGCTGTTTTTCGAGGTTCAGCTCGGCCATCTTGTACTGAGCATTGGCCGCGTCAAATCCCGCCTTGATAACCTCATCTTTCAAGGTCAAGATCAGATCGCCCTTCCTGACCGTCTGCCCTTTCTTGACCTTCCATTCTTTCACCACACCACCTTCTTCGGGACTGAGGTTCACGTCCTCGTATGCCTTGACGGTTCCGGCGACGATGATGCCATCAACCATGCGCTGAGGTTTGACGACCTCCACTTTGACATTGACCGGCTGCACTTTGGGAGCGGCAGACTCCGCGCCCGATTTTCCGCATGAGAACAGGACAAACGTAGTCAGGGCAGCCAAGAGAACTACAACGCTGCGTTGTACGATGTTCATGGAATTATTCCTTCCTTCAGGTTATTACTTTGTTTCACTTTCGAGGGCAAAGCTGGGAAGCCTGCCGATCAACTGATCAAGATCCGCGGATGCGACCAGGTAGTCATAGATTGCCTGGATACGGTTGACCTTCGCCTGCGTGAGCGCGAGCTGCGCATCGTTCACTTCAAGCTGGGTCGCCGAATTGCTCAGGAACCTGGCGGTGACGATCGCGTAGCCCCGGTCTGCCATCTCAACGGTCTTTCCCTGAGCCTCCACACGCTTGCGAGCCTGTCGAAGGTTGCCGAGAATCGAATTCAGCCCCGTTTTCAGGTTCCGTTCAAGACTCACCTGCTGCTCTTCGCTTTTCCGGCGCTCCAGCTGGGCCTGTTCGACCCGCGAATAGGTCTGCAATCCCTGGAAGAGATTCATGGTGAGAGAGATCCCGACGGATGATCCCTTGTAGAAATCGTTTGTCGAAAAGTTGAATTCATTCTTGGCGGCCTGGTACTGGTACTGACCGAACGCAGCGATCGTCGGCAGATAGTTCGATCGCTCGGCACTGACCGCCGCGCCGTTGAGTTCAATCTGCCGCTTGACGGCGCTCAGACCCGGGTTCAATTCCAGCACAAGTTGTTCCGAGCGCTGGATAATCGCATCGTCGACAGCCCGGAAGATCAATCCATCGGTAAGGGTGAACTCGTCCGTGCTGGAAACGCCCACGGTGTTACGGAGATTGTCGAGGGCAAGAATCGCGTTCGTCTCGCTCTGGATGACCATGGGTCGAAGGTTTTCGACACCGACGGAGGCCCGAAGTTCATCGTACTCGGACAAAATACCCTGTTTCCGCATGAGCTGAACATTCTTGAGATTGTCCTCGGCATTTTTGAGGCTGGAGCGCATGAGCTCTTGTGCCTCATTGGCCAGGAGGGCCCCGAAGTACGCCTTTCGTACCTTGGCGACCGTCTCGACCTGCTTGGCCTGGTAGATGTCGCGCGCGAGATTCGAGTAGATATGAGCAGCTCCGACACCGATGAACACCGCACCGTTGAAAAGAATCTGTCGAACGTTCAGCGTTGCGCTGGCCGAGAAACCTGGAGCGAACGACACAGGGATGAGCTGGCCGGTCGGTTTCGGAATCGTTGAATCAATTCCCTTCAGGAAGCTGTAGAGAAAGAAGTCCGGAAAAAACGTAACGGGCTTATCAACCAGATGGACGTACTGACCGGAGAGGTCGACAGCCGGGAGCGCGTTGCCCCATGCCTCAAGCACCCGGGCATCCGACCGCTGCACCTC
>DOWV01000128.1:0-4421 GCA_003519375.1 Bacteroidota bacterium | reverse complement strand
AGCACCAGCGCGAGAGTTTTGAGAAGCGGGAGAGAGAGGTGTTTCAGGTTCATGTATTCCTCGGTGATGTGTTCAGAGTACTGATGATTCTGCAAGCTGGCGTCTTCCCTGCTCGGTGAAGATTGCGCCGAACAGTAATGCGTTCGAGAGATTCAACGTCTGCACCAGATCGATGTGGAAGCGCTCGTGCCAGCGATCGTCCTCGCTGTCAATGCGAAGCAGGAGGGCGGTGGCGCTGGACCACAGGATCACCAGGACCTCCGCCGGATTCAGATCGGGCCGTACCGATCCATCGCGTATCCCTCGCCGCAGCAGATCGATGACCAACTCCCAGGTCTGATGATTGAGCGTGCGGCAATTCGTTTGCATCTCTTCAGTAGCCTGCTTGTGCAATTGCGGCGACTGAAGGAAATGGAGCATTCGAAAATAATTCCTGTGGGCGTTGAAGAAATCGAAAAACGCCTGTGCGAGATCCGCAAGGGTTTGCGGGACGGGCCGATTCTTCGCGATGACATCTGCGAGCCGGTCGTGCAGAATCTGCATGCCTCGCATCATCACGCCGAGATACAGATCCTCTTTGCACTTGTAATAGAGATACAGTGTGCCTTTGCTGAGTTCGGCGGTCTCGGCGATTTCGTCCATGGTTGCCGCCGTAAGACCTTTCTCAAAGAAGACCTTTTGGGCCGCATCCAGGATTTCTTCTCTTCTGTAGCTCTTTTCCCGCTCTTTCCTCTCCGAGATTCCCAAAATTGACACCTATTCAGTTAATGACTAATGGTCAGTTTCTACGCACAATTTAGTGAAGAAGTTACATCCCACAAGATAAAAATTCTTAATGTCCGAGGATCGCATATGCATGGGGTGGCCGAAGTGTTTAAAATTCAAGAAGTTATGGGAAATCGCCAGGCTGAAAGAATCCCTGGCCTGTTCTTTGCCTTTACATCGAAAAAGCAATAGGTTTTCACAATGAGCAGCCTCCGCTACAAGATCGGTATCAGCTATTTCCTGCTGGCTTGCGTCAGTCTTGCCACCAGCGTCGTGGCACTTTACAATTTTGAGGAATTGCAGAGTTCCGTCGGGCAGATGATCCGGGAGAACTACCAGAGCGTCCTCGCTGCGGAGCACATGTCCAAAGCGCTGCTGGAACAGCAAGAGGCCCAGGAAGCGCTGATCTATGTGAGTGTCCCGCTCAGAGAGACAGCGCCGCGGGATGAGCTCAGCTCTGCCAAGGGCGTCTTCAGCAAGAACAGAGACGATTTTCTTCTCTGGTATCGACAAGCGACAGACAGTATTTTTCTTGCCCCCAAGCCGGCAGTTCTTGACAGCATCCTTCAGAGCTACACAACGTATCTTGCGACATCCGACGCGTTCTTCAAGATACTGGAAGAGCGACAGAAACGTTCCGTGGCGCGTGATTTTCACCAGCAGACCCTCAGGCCTATGGTGCAAACCGTCCAGGGTCAGTGTTCCCGGTTTCTCTTGTTCAATCAAACGGCCGTTGCCTCTGCGGACAGAAGAACAAAGGAGGCATCGAACAACGCGGCCTTCTCTGTTCTGTTCACATCGATTTTTTCCATCGCCCTTATTCTTGTCGCCAGCTTCCAGATTTCCAGGACGATCATCCGTCCGGCGGAGAAACTGACCGACGCCGCACGGCGCATCGGCCGCGGCCAGCTCAACCAGAAAATTGACATCACGTCGAGCGACGAGTTCGGTGAGCTTGGCATCGAATTCAATAAAATGACGGAACGGCTGCGCACGTACGAGCAGATGAACATCTATCAGCTCATCTCGGAGAAAAAGAAATCGGAAGCCATCGTTGCAAGCATTCCGGATCCGGTGATCATGACGGACGAGGCAAACAATCTCATCCTCATGAACCAGGCAGCGCGTGTGCTCCTGCAGATCCAGGGCACTGACTGGCAGGCAAGGCCGCTGGAAGAGATTGTCCACGATGGACGATGGCTGAAGCTCCTGAGCCGCGGCGGCGTCAGCATCGAAGAGTCCGCCAAACGCGATACGCTGCTATCGATTCGCCAGGCAGACCAGCAGGTTCTCTACTTTCGCCCCCGGCAGACGACCATCGTCGATGAGTCGAGAAAAATTCTCGGTGTCGTAACATTGCTTCAAGACGTGACACGCTTCAAGAACCTCGACCGGATGAAATCCGAATTCATCGCGACGGTCTCTCATGAGCTGCGAACGCCTCTGACCTCGATCAACATGGCTGTTGACATTCTTTCGCAGGAGGTTCTCGGAAAGGTCAATGAGCGCCAGCGGGACATGCTGGCAACGGCGAAGGATGACTGCGAACGACTGACGAAGCTGGTGAGGGAGCTGCTCGACCTGTCAAGGTTGGAGTCGGGTAAGTATGAACTGAAGCGGGAGACCATCAACCTGAAGATGCTGGTCGACGAGGCTCTCAAACCGTTGCGACTGCAATTTCGCGAGAAGGGAATTCACCTGGAATGGGACATTCCGACAGAGCTACCGGATGTGCCGGGTGATCAGCAGCAGCTTACGTGGGTGATCACAAACCTTGTCAGCAATGCTTTGCGGTACACGCCGGCGGACGGCACCGTGAGCGTGGAGACGCAGCTCCTGGACGACGCGGTGCGAATTTCCGTCCGGGATTCCGGGCGAGGCATTCCTCCAGAGGCCGTAGAAGTGATTTTCGACAAGTTTGTGCAGGTAAAACAGTCAACGGATTCAACGCCCGGCAGCGTAGGACTGGGGCTGGCGATCGCGAAAGAGGTTGTCGAAGCTCACGGCGGGAAAATCTGGGTTGAGAGCCAAGTCGGTGCCGGAAGCACCTTCTATTTCACCGTTCCAAGAACGGAAGGTACGATTCGATGAGTGACGGACAGCCAAGAGTGCTTGTCGTGGATGACGAGCCGAACATTTTGAAAACGATGGGTGTTTGCTTCAATGCCGTGGGGTACGCGACGACGTTGTTCTCGAAGCCTCAGGAAGCCCTCGATGTGCTGCACCGTGAGAAGTTTGACCTTGCGTTCGTCGATCTCAAGATGGCCCCGATCGACGGCATGGAGGTGCTCGCGGAAATAAAGAAGTTCTCGCCGGAGACCACCGTCATCATCATTACCGCTCATGGTTCCATCGATACGGCGATTGAAGCGGTGAAGCGGGGTGCGTATCACTATATTCAAAAGCCGTTCGATTTCAAAGAGCTGCAGATGTTCGCGCGGAAAGCATGGGAGTACCATCAACTTGCGCAGGAAGTCCGGGAGCTTCGGACGAAACTGAATCTGGCGTCAGGCACGGGGGAGGTTATCACGAAGAGCCGCGAGATGTTGGCGCAGATCGACATGGCGGCGCGCGTCGCAGACAGCGCTATCTCTGTGCTGATCGAAGGAGAAAGCGGAACAGGGAAGGAGCTCCTCGCTCATTTCATTCATGAGAAGAGTCCGCGGGCGCAGCAACCATTCATCAAGGTGAATTGTGCAGCAATTCCGGAGCAGCTGCTGGAGAGCGAGTTGTTCGGTCATGTGCGCGGCGCGTTTACGGGAGCCGTGAAAGACCGGCAGGGACGTTTCGAGCTCGCCGACGGCGGGACGATTTTCCTGGATGAGATTGCTGATCTCTCGCCCGGCCTTCAGGGAAAACTCCTTCGGGTTTTGCAGAGCAAGGAATTTGAGCGTCTCGGCGAAAGCGTGTCCAGAAAGGTCGACGTGAGAGTGATTGCCGCGACGAACCGGAATCTGGATGAGGCGATGAAGGAGGGCTCATTCCGGGAGGATCTTTTCTACCGATTGAACGCGGTGAGGTTGAGACTCGTTCCGCTTCGAGAACGTCCGGAAGACATTTCTTTGCTGCTTCACCATTTCCTCGAGAAGTTCGCGAAAGGGAAGAGCCTGGATCTATCCACCGACGCGATGAAAGCCCTTCGAACATATCGCTGGAGCGGCAACGTCCGGGAGCTGGAGCACGTCATTGAACGCTCGGTGCTTCTGGCTCAGGGAGGGCTCATTGAGCTATCGCATCTTCCGGAAGAAGTTCGAACAGCCGGTGAACAATCAGCGGATGCGCGTTCGCTTGAGGAAATAGAGAAGCTTCATATCAAGAAAGTGCTTCAGCGATCGAAAGATCTTGACGAAGCTGCACGAGTGTTGGGAATCGATCCGGCGACATTGTGGCGAAAGCGAAAAAAATTCGGTCTTGGATAGCTGATTTCATCGTGCAATTCGCAATACGCTTTAACTTATTTGTTTTCAATGGCTTAACCCTTCTTCACCCTGTTTCTCATTATTAGTCGTGCAGATCACGAGTACCACTTCTTTTTGACCTCGCGAGCCTTCTATCAGGCAACGTTTGCAGTGTGTCTTGGGCCAAAATGATGGCATAGGTATTGCCCTGCTTGGACCAGCCAAACAAACAAAAAGGCCCTGATGGCGGGCTTGCAA
>DOWV01000261.1 GCA_003519375.1 Bacteroidota bacterium | reverse complement strand
CGGCTATCAGCAAACCGTTGGTGAGGTGCTGCAGGTGTTCTTCATACGCGCTCTCGCTGAGGGAAACCGGAGCGATGTTCTGCACCGCGTGTACAACCGTGAGAATCGAGGGAGCTACGGATACATGGTCAATCAGGGATTCACCTCTTTGCCGGAGAGTTGGGATGCCAGACCGGGGACCGGGAACAGCATGAACCACTTCATGCTCGGCCACCTGATGGAATGGCATTACGCGTATCTTGCAGGTATTCGCCAGCAGCCGGGAAGCGTCGGTTGGAAAAAAGTCCTTATTGCGCCGACACCAGGTTCCTTGGAGAGAACTCTGGCTGTTTTCAGGAGCCCTTCGGGCAGAATAGTAGTCAGCTGGAAGCAGGCAAAGAGCATGTTCACCATGAAGGTGGTGATTCCAAACGGGGTTGAAGCCACAGCAATCCTCCCGAATGGAGAGCAGCGGGAACTCAAGCCGGGAGTTAACACACTTCGCTCATCGATGAAGTAGCTCGTGAGGACAGATAAGAATTTCTATCCTGCGAGATATGATAGCGCACCAGGACAGATAGGAATATCTGTCCTACTGCAATGATCAATGATCTGGGAGGAGTCACTATGAACAATCAAATTGATCGCCGCACGTTTCTCCACCGATGTGTTTCTTCCGGGACCGGAGCGCTTGTCGGCTCTCTCTTCCCCGCTTCTCTTCTTCAAGGAAGCTCGCTGTTCGCACCTGAAGCAACCATCTGTTCGGTCGCAGGGGACAAGATTTTCGACAACACCATGCGGGCAGTCGATGCTCTCGGCGGGATGAAGAAGTTCGTCAGGAAGGGCGCGTCGGTCGCGCTGCTCACGAATTCCGTTTTCGACAGGCCGGGAACGTACGTCAATTCCGACATAGCCCTGGCGGTCGTAAAAATGTGTCTCGACGCCGGAGCGAGGAGTGTCGTGACGATCGAGGATACGCCCGGTTCGTACTGGAAACGGAGCACCGTTGCGGCGAAATTGTCTCGTGAAATCGGGATGATCGGACGTTCGAGGGAGAAGAAGGACGTTGCGTTCGCGCGGGGGAAGTCGCTGAAAGAGGGATCTGTTTCAGCCGCTCTCCTGACGGCCGACGTCTTCATCAATATCCCCATCATCAAGGACCATCAGGGCACCCGTTATACCGGGAATCTCAAGAACATGATGGGAGCGTTCTCTTCGTCCACCTGCCGGCGATGCCACTTTGGCGATCAGTCTATCATCACGCAGATCTTCCAGGGTTATTACAGCAAGATGGAACTTCTCTCGCAGTCAATCGCAGACTTGAACCTGGTTCGATCCCCGGATCTCAGCGTGGCAGACGTCACCGAGATTCTTGCAACGAACGGCCCTTCGGGACCCGGAAGGCTCAAGACACCCATGGAGGTCGTCGCGGGCACGAATGCGCTTGCCGTCGATATGTATTGTGTTCGTCACCTGGGTCTTCATCCGGACGAGCTTCTCGTCATCCAACGCGCACAGGAACAATCGCTGGGCCCCGGGAGCCTCAAAGAAGTAACAATCATCACAAAATGAAGGGCGGCAGTCGATTGAACCCATCAATGTGTTCAACGTGAGCGAACAACGAATATACTACCGACGACATTTGCCACATTATCAGCCTCTTGATGCAGAATATCATGTCGTCTTTCGTCTCGCAGGATCATTGCCTATCGAAGTCGTCGAGCGACTACGAGAAGAGCGAGAAGCAGAACGGAAACGCATACAGACGACCAAAAGTGAAAACGTGAGGCGAGCAGACCAGCGCAAACTGGACGCAGCCTATTTCATGAACTTCGACAAGCTGCTCGACAATCCGCACTCAGGCCCCCGCTGGCTTACCGACAAGCGTGTGGCCTCGCTCGTCGCCGAAGCGATCCATTATCGTGACAACAAGGAGTATGATCTCTATGCCTTCACCATCATGCTGAACCACGATCATGTAGTGTTCGCGACTGTACGTCGGGCAGACTGCCCGACGCACAGCGTGACTCAAATCCTGCAGAAACTGAAATGGAATACCGCTCTAAAGTCAAATAAGATTCTCAACCGCTCAGGCGCATTCTGGCAGAGCGAAAGTTATGACCATGTTATTCGGACGGACGAAGAGCTTGAGCGCACAATCTGGTATGTGCTGAACAATCCTGTAAAAGCCAGGCTTGCAGGATCATGGGAGCAATGGCCTTGGACATACTGGAAGGGTGTGTAGGTCGTGCGATCAGTTTAAGGACTACGATTCACTCCTGCAGGGGAATCACCTGGTGAGATTTGGTCGATGCCCCGTCTTGCAATTGAAACTTCCCCGTCAGGAAGCTTGTTGGAGAAATATGTAGAGTTCCACAATCCCCTCACTGACCTGCCCGGAAGCTCTGTCTCCACGATCATGAGAATCAAACTGCAGGCTGCTGTCATACTATTTCTCGTCAGCTGCTGTACTGTCCTGGCACATCCCGGCATCGACATCGTGATGGACAACAGGGGCAATGTTTTCTACACCGACCTATACGATCTTGTGCGTATCACCCTGGACGGTACGGTGAAAACTCTTGCCCGCGGACTTGCATCCTGGAATGTCAACCGCCTCCTTGGTCCCGATCGTCATGCCATTATGGGGCTGAGGACCGACCGCCAGGGAAATGTTAATGCCGCGGTCTTCGCGAACCGTGTCGTGAAGAGAGTTCAACCCG
>DOWV01000033.1:5707-5951 GCA_003519375.1 Bacteroidota bacterium | reverse complement strand
CTCAGCAGCATCTCCACACCTTTTAGGAGACTATCATATGAACATAAGCAAATTGTCTCGACGAAGATTCTTTCAGTCGCTCTTTGGAGGCGCAGCTGCTGCCGGGATTTCCATCAAATTCAATCCTCTGGAGGCTCTCGCGAAGTCGCTCCGTTCGACGGTTGAGATGCCGACACGACCGCTCGGCAAAACAGGTCATCAGGTGAAGATCTTCAGTCTGGGAGGCCAGGCGACGCTGGAGAAA
>DOWV01000033.1:424-5568 GCA_003519375.1 Bacteroidota bacterium | reverse complement strand
TGGATGAATCGGTTGCCATCGTCAATCGGGCTATCGACCTCGGTGTGAATTACATCGATACAGCTGCAGCATATGGCCGCGGAATCAGCGAGACATACATCGGCGAAGTGATGAAGACCCGCCGGAAGGAAGTGTTCCTTGCGTCGAAGACTAATGACCGTTCGTATGACGGCTCGATGCGCCTGCTGGAGCAGACATTGAAACACCTCCAAACCGACAAACTCGATTTATGGCAATTGCACAATGTGCGCTTCCAGGAGGATCTCGATAAGATCTTTGCAAAGGACGGCGCCATCAAAGCATTAGAGAAAGCGCGTGACGAGAAGATCATCCGGTTCCTTGGCATCACCGGTCACTACGATCCATTTGTGCTGAGAAAGGGAATTGAGCAATACCCGTTCGATTCCCTCCTTATGGCCCTGAACGCTGCCGATAAGCACAACGCTTCATTCCAAACGAATCTGCTTCCTTATGCAGTTGAAAAGAAGATGGCGATCATCGGAATGAAGATTCCGGCACGCGGCAGAATATTCCGAGATGGCGGCCTCACGTCCATGGAGCCGGCCATGCGTTATACTCTGACGTTTCCGGTCAGCACCATCATTGTCGGGATCTCGACAATCAAAGAACTTGAAGAGAACATACGCATAGCCCAGAATTTCAAGCCGTGTACGCCGGAGGAGATGGCGAAGCTGGAGAATCTGACAAAGCCCTACTTCGCCGACGCAACATGGTTCAACAAGCCGGTCTAGAAGGCATCTCAAAAATACTCACGCAAAGGCGCTAAGTCGCAAAGGGTAATTACAATTCCATTATAAGTGTTTTTGAGATGGGCTCTAGTGTGGTCGCTTGCCTCATGCGCTACTCAAACCAAAGAATCCCCTCGCGGGGATTTTTTGTTGCACGTAACAGGACATGAACTCTTGATTGGCTTCGCGGGGCGGGCATTCTTTTTCCGTATCATTCCGAAAAGACTGCGACCCGCAGCCCCGGCCTTTTTCGTCGGGGCAAGCCCCGCAAAATGAAAACGCCCCGGTCCGGGGCGTTTTTCATTTGGCCAAAGGAGAACCAGAGATCGAATTCCGGCTTCAAGATCCTCCTATCGCGGCTTGAGAGTGATAGTGCCGAGGGACTTGTCCTGCTGTGCAACCACCTGGACACCCGTGATCGTCGTATCCCGATGTGTTGTTACCGTCGGGGTAATCTTGACTGAGTAAGTCCCGGCGGGAACTCCCATAAGCTTGAATGCTCCCGACACGGAATCAGCGGATGCGCTCAATGTGTCGGTGCCTACCGTCGTCGACGCAACTGCCCGGGCAGCGACGGGGCTGACGGTCCCGGAGACTGTGCCGGAAGTGATGTTCGCCACCACCCGGATCACCGGTGAAAGCCTGTATTGCACGCCGATGAGCCGTACTGATCGGGAAGCATCGAAGTCGAGCGTCAGTTCATAGATCGTGTTCGCAACGATGTCGAAATTGTGAACCAGCTTCAGACCGCTTTGGATACCGCTGGAGACTTCCAGTGGAGTCGACGTTCCGGCCACGACGACGTTGCATCCCGCTCCGATTTTCAAACGAATCTGCGTGTACTTGCCTTCGTCGAGCTTTCTTGTCCCGAGAAGCCCGGAGGCGCCGTTGGTGAGCTTCAGAAGGTCAAATGTGCGTGTTGTGCTGTCAACGACGATCCAACCCGAGAGGCTGTCGCCGCCGGCTTTGTGAACGCTCACTTCGGTCACGACGATATTCACCGCGTCAAAGCCTGCCGGCGCATCCACAAGGGACATCCTGATCTCTCCCTGCGAAGAAGCGGGCGCCGTCGGCTCGTCCGAGCCTGAACATCCAAAAAGTATAAGGCTCAGTACAAGCAATGGAAGTGTGGTGGTTTTCATGCGTCTTCTCCTCTATGTTGTCCCGTGTGAGATCTTTAAGTTAAGATATCTCGGGTACTCGATAAGTACGGTGCCAGCGAGCACACAGTAGTTGAGTCAAGTGGCGCGTTCCTGTACGACAATTTACTACATCGACGTCGCCGGGGCGCATCCTTCGAATGGTGATCAATACAGTGTGACGAACTCCTTTTTCTTTTGGTGGCAGGACGGGAACGTAACTACCGTTGAACGTCACAACCATTGGAGGTCCAAACCCGACACAGGCACCGGCTCCCCAACGAACAGCAGAATGAAGCCACTCGCGAACAGGATCCCAGGAATCACACCCATTGGAATGCGCCTCCTGGTCTTCGATCGAGCTCAACACTATCATCATCAAAGTGATGACGTTCGGGTTGAATGGCAACCGATCTTGATTTCACAGCGCGATCGGATTACATTGGTCCTGGGTATATTACACGCAATCTCAAAAACAATATCTGAGACCACTGCGGCAATATCGTTTTCGCGTTTCTTTGCGCCCTTGGCGTGCTTGGCGGTTATATTTTAACCGCCCCCGACAAAGACGTCGGGGCAGGGAAGTCCGCCAAGAAGCGCGAAGGGGATTTTTGAGATGAGTTCTGACAACTTTGAACGACAGGTAGCCCATGAAACTCAGGCTCTCACTCCTTCTCACGATCGCTTTACTGACTCGTTTGCCCGCTCAGGAATTCTTCGTTTCCCCTCATGGAAACGACAGGAATCCGGGCACCATCGATCGGCCGTTTCGGACTCCCGAGAGGGCACGAGATGCCGTTCGAACAGCACGCCTTGACAGATCCACAAAGGATCGCCGCGAAGTTACCGTCTGGCTGCGCGGCGGCACATATCAGCTTGCACGCACATTTGAACTTACACAGGAGGACGCCGGCACCTCCGCGGCACCGGTGACGTATGCTGCATACCGGAATGAAGAGGTCCGGATTACGGGCGGAATGGATATCCCTTCTGCCTCCTTTCATCCGGTGAGCGACCCGAATATCTTGTCGCGCCTGCCACTGGAATCGCGAAGAGACGTCTTGCGGGCAGATCTTCGCTCTTTGGGTATTCGTGATTTCGGCAGGCACAGGCAATTCGGCCATGGACTCCCAGTGGTACCTGCCTCGATGGAGGTATTTTGGTGTGACTCGGTGCTGCATCTCGCGCGGTATCCCAATACAGGCGCCATCGACATCGGGGAGATCATCGATCCGGGCTCGAAGCCCCGCGTAGGAGATTATACAAATCGCGGCGGGCGCTTCCGATACACTGATCCAAGGCACGCACACTGGGCGGGTCTGCCCGATGTCTGGCTTCAGGGTTTCTTCAACTATGGTTTTGCCGATGATAAGATCAGGGTCGCAGCGATCGACACCGTTCGCCATGAGGTCACGCTCAGTGCACCTCACATGTACGGACTTGGCAGTGGGGAGAATTTCAATCAATATGTAGCACTTAATATTTTAGAAGAACTGGATCAACCCGGAGAGTGGTACGTCGATACATTGTCGGGAAACCTGTACCTGTGGCCCCCCGGTGACATCGCCGGGAGCCGGGTGACAGTCTCTATTCTGGAAAAACCCCTGATTGCCCTCGACAACACGTCCTTTCTTGTCTTGCGAGGTTTGATCATCGAGAACGGGAGGGGACTTGGAATCTCGGTAGAAGGAGGAGCGGACAATCGCATCGTGAATTGCTTGGTCCGCAACGTCGGAACTGTCGGGATCATGTTTGGCCAGGGCGCCCGTCAGACATTCCCGCACATCACGGCGGATGATTATGAAGGCGTTCCGGTCTCGAGGGAGGTCGGGAGTTTTCACTCACATATGTATCTCAATAGTGTCTGGGATCGACATTCGGGGACTCGTCACACCGTTGAGGGATGTGAAGTCTACAATACCGGATCCGGGGGGATCATTCTTGGCGGGGGCGACAAGAAGAACCTCGTCCCGGGAGGGAACCTGGTGACGGATTGCCGCATTCACGATTTCAACAGGAGAAACAAGGCAGGGGCGGCGGGTGTGATCGTGGACGGCTGCGGGAACCGGCTGGTCCACAACGAGATCTACAATGCAGACCTTCAGGCGATCATCGTCCATGGCAACGACCATGTTTTCGAATTCAATCACATCCACCATGTGGCCTTGAATTCAAACGATGCGTCCGCCTGGTATCTCGGCCGTGATCCGAGCGACCAGGGTAACCTCGTGCGATGGAACTTCTTCCACCACGTCGGCCGGCCCGACCGGAAATGGACGATGGGTGTTTATTGCGACGACGCCACCTGCGGAGTGCTCATCGAGGGGAACGTGTTTTACCGCGTTGCATCGTATGGAACGGTCTACAGCAACGGCGGGCATGATATTATCGTGCGGAACAATATTTTTGTCGGAGGGTACGGGCCGGTTTACCAGCTCAAGTCCATGTGGTATGATTTCGGGGCCGACGAAATCCCTTATTTCTTTGGTGAGAAGGGGATCTACACGCGCCGTCTCACGAAGGCCCTGGATATCACGAAGCCTCCGTACAGC
The DNA here is from genome assembly GCA_003519375.1 of Bacteroidota bacterium. Taxonomy (GTDB): domain Bacteria; phylum Bacteroidota; class Ignavibacteria; order UBA10030; family UBA10030; genus UBA9647. The sequence goes on along the minus strand of DOWV01000033.1, from coordinate 1,128 downwards.
GAACGGTATCCGCTCCTCAAAGACTGGCTCGACCTCCTGCCCGACGGAACAACGTACGTCGGCATGCGCCCGCGCCGGAACGTGTTCGAGAGAAACCTCGTCGCACAATACGACGAGACCTTCCGGCTTGTCGGCGAATTTGCCCAGACTGATTTTGCAGACAACTACATGACAAAGAAAGATCCCGGGTTCGTGGATCCCGATCGGCTGGTCTTTCAACTAAAGGATGATTCGGAGGTGTACAAGCGGATTGCCGGATTCCAGAGGATACCTTTCGAGAAGATCGGGCCAAGGAAACCTGAGGAGCGGAAGTGAAGATGATCGGAAGATGCCACGCACCTTTCAACGAAGAAGTCCGAATTCTTCATGGTATTTCCAATGTAGAAGTCGGACTTCTCGCTGGGGTGCGTGGCATCTCTCAAGGTGATTTGCGGCATCACCGCGCCAACCTGCGCAATTGATCCACGATGAGGACCATGCCTTCCGTATCGAGCGCGCAGTATTTCTCCAGATCTCCTCTGACTTTCTCTCTTTCTTTGTCTTCCACCTCTCCGTACGTCACGCGCAGATACTCCAGGCTCGCCGTCCCTCCTTCCGCTATCTCCAGGCCCTCGTAGCTCTTTCCTGTCAGAGCCGGCAACACGGCCTTCATCGACGCGCTGCCGCATTGACCGGGATGATAGAAAGAGAACGACTTGAACGGA
>DOWV01000033.1:0-187 GCA_003519375.1 Bacteroidota bacterium | reverse complement strand
TGTCCCCCAGCAGCTTCTGCAGCAGTTTGAGGATTTCGGGCCTTGGGTCCGACCTGCCGTCCGCGAGGAAGCTCTCGTGTCTCGGCTTCTTCCCTTCTGCTTCAACGATGTGGAGAGAATACTGGAATGGAATCTGCTCGTATGGCCTCACATCGTCATACATCGGTATCGCTGTACCGAATGTCTC
>DOWV01000185.1:9492-20367 GCA_003519375.1 Bacteroidota bacterium | reverse complement strand
AAGATATTTGCCGTTTACAGAAAAGGGATCGCACTCGCGCGATCGCCCCGCTCGATCCCTGTCCTGATGTACCACCGGGTTCTCCCCGATTCTGCCGACCCGCCGATGCACGGGATTTGGATCAGAGAAAGTGCATTCGCCCGACAGCTGGAATCTCTTCATCGGCGCGGTTTCGCCCCAATCTCGTTTCGTGAGTACGATTCGTTCCTTCTGGGAGAGAGGCAGATTCCCCGGCGCCCCATCATCCTCACGTTCGACGACGGCTACGCAGACAACTACACCGTCGCGTTTCCTTACCTGCAGAAGTATGGGTTTGGAGCAGTGATCTATGCGGTAACGGACACTGATCGACGAACGAATTTCTGGGATACAGGGGAGAAACCTGCTCCGCTCCTCACACCCGAACAACTTCGGGAGCTCAGCCGGTCTGGAATCGAAATCGGCTCGCACACCATCACTCACCCCCGCCTCACGTCCATCGATGCCGGGAACGTTCGCAAGGAGCTCACCGGTTCAAAACAACGGCTCGAGGATATTCTGGGGACGGAGGTGCTGTCGTTCGCGTACCCGTACGGAGCACTCGATACGTCGGTGAAAGGAATGGTGGCAGAGGCGGGGTACCGATATGCTGCGGCTGCTGATTCCGGACCAACAGCGCTTCATGATGATTTTCTTGAGATCCGTCGAACGCAGGTATTTCCCTGGACGGGTGTGACAGGGTTCTGGAAAAAGACGCTTCCACTCTATCAACGCTATAAGCGGATGAAGGCGTAAGAGCCATCAGCGGTCAGCAATCAGCGTTCAGCTGTAGCTAATAGCTATTGGCTGTTAGCGGTTAGCTGATGGTGTCGGAGTTTGTGTTTGACGGAGCAGAAAGTCGTTATCGAAGTCGGGGGGCGAAAGAAACGCCGATGGCCCCTGCCGTCACTCCACCGAACCTCGGAGCCTCGAGTCCCGCGAGGTTTGGTACATCGAACATTCTCCGGACTTCCGCAAACCCAGAAAATCCGCTGCTCACCTGAACACTCAGCCCTGCCTTCGCATCCGGAGCGAAAGTCCCGCTCACTTGGCGTGAATACATCCAGAACGTCAACGCACCGCCAAGGCCGACATAGGGCCGCACATCGCCCTCAGCGAGATAGAATGTGACATCGGCTCCCAGAAATCCAAGGCCGAGGCTGTAGTGAGTCGAGCGATACAGATTGTCGTTGCGGTAGTCTGAATAAGGGGAGAAATACGGGGCAAACATCGAGGCGACGGGGATGTAATCTTCCGGGTTGATAATTCCGGACGAACTCGTTTGTATCAAGACGCCGACGAAGAAATCGATCGCCGGCACTGAACGCCGCGACGGGCTATACTGGAGAACCAGCATGGGGCCAAACCGGTCCTCATCACCAAGCTGAAAACTCCCGTAGGCAACCATCGAGCCGAACCTCGCATCAGAGCGAAGATGGGATTGAGCCTGGGCGGAAGCCACTGCCCCGCCGCAGAAAGCGACAACTATCGCCGCTGACATCATGGCAACTCTTGATGATTTCATCCTTCCCTCCTTAGCGATTGTCCATCAATTATGACCAACCTCGAATTTTCTCCATTGCTCGGCGAATCGGGAGAGCTTCTGATCGACCAATGCAAGAACAGTCCCTGGTTCAAAGGATCCATTCGACCGACGGTTTCCGGCTTTGTGTCCGGTGAGGATCTCGATCCCCTCATTGATGGCCGAGATGGCGTATATATGGAAACGATTTTTTCTCACAGCATCCAAAACGTCGTCCCGGAGCATCAAGTCGGCGATGTTGGTCTTCGGAATGATAACGCCCTGACTTCCGGTGAGGCCGCGATCTTTACATACATCAAAGAATCCTTCGATTTTCAGATTGACGCCTCCAATTGCCTGGATCTCTCCTTTCTGATTGACAGATCCCGTGACGGCAATATCCTGGCGAAGCGGAATCTCCGCGAGGCTCGAGAGAATGGCATAGATCTCGGTCGAAGAAGCACTGTCGCCGTCGACGCCGCTGTACGACTGCTCGAAGGTGATGCTTGCACTCACCATCAGCGGCTTGTCCTGTGCGAACAGACTGCGGAGATAACCGCTGAGGATGGCCACGCCCTTGTTATGGCTGGGACCACTCATTTCAGAATCCCGTTCGATGTTGATAATGCCTGCACGCCCAAGCGAAGTTCTGGCGGTGATCCGGGCGGGCTTGCCGAACGCATGTTCGCCTGTATCGTACACTGAGAGTCCGTTCACCTGACCGACGACAGAGCCCTGCGTATCGATCATGATGACGCCCTCATTGATCATTTCCTGGATCTTGTCCTCGATAAGCTTCACGCGGTAGATTCGCTCTTCGATTGCCTTCCGTACGTGCTTCACGCCAACGGACATTTCCAGCTCCTGTTCGGACCAATAATTGGCCTCGCGCGCAACGTCAGCCAGGAGGTTAAACCGGGTCGAGAGTTTGCGCTGGTTCCCTGCGAGCCTCACCCCGAACTCCACGAGGGCGGCGAGCGCTTCACGATCGATCGGCTTCAGACGTTCGTCATCGCACACCATCTTTATGAAGCGAAGGTACTGCGTGATAGAGCCGGACTCCCGAGGCATCTCGTAGTCAAAGTCGGCCCGGATCTTGAAGATCTTCTTGAAATCGTCATCGCGCAGATAGAGGAGCTGATAGATTTCCGGATCACCGATCATGATTACTTTGACTTTAAGCTCGATTGCTTCCGGTTTCATGCCTGTCGGAGCGAATCCATAAATCGGCTCGTTTGCATGGATTTCGATCTTCCCTGTCCGCAGCGTTCGTTTCAGGTCCTGCCACACGCCGGGCTCGAGCAGCGTGTCGAGCGCGTTCAGGACAAGATACCCGCCGTCTGCCTGCAGGAATGCCCCGGATTTGATCTGTGTGAAGTCCGTTGTCCAGACGCCCCCCTTTTCCATGACACGTTCAACAGTCCCAAAAACATTCTTGTACCTCGGATTGGTTTCGATGATGATGGGAATGTGCTCCGTGTCGGAATTGTCGACCAAAAGATTGACCTGATACTCTATAAAATCATCCTCTTCCTCCATCTCCGGCTCATTCGGCTGAGGGGGCTGGGGCGGTTGCGGTGGACGCTGGAACCGGTCAAGGTTCGCTTTGATATGCGTCCGCACATCTTCCAGATAAACATGGACTTTCTTGCTGTCGTAGGTTGTCTTCAATATCTCGATATTCTCATCCACCAGCGGCATTACAAACCGTTCCTCGACCTCTTCGAGAGATTGCTGCACTTTCTTTTCGATATTCCGCAGCTCGCGGAACACCGTACCCATCTGCTTCTCCAGAGTCGCTTGTGTATCTTTGAGGGATTGGAACTGTTCGCGGGGGATTTCGCCCTTCTGAACCATCGCTTCCACTTCTTCGAGGTTTGTCGCTTTTTCAGCAACGAGGGGCACGATATCGGGCCTCATGATATTGCCGACCTGTACCTGGACAAGTTCGAAGCCCCGCTCCTTCACTTTCTTCTCGAAATCGAGCAAGACGCTGCGCTGGCGCTCCTGGAAGTGTGAGATGACATCTTTGCGAGCCTGCTGGAAGCGCTGGCTTTCATAGAGCGCCGGCAGGTCCCGGGTAAGCTCGCGCAGGAGATTTGCCATATCCTCTTTGAGCCCGCGTCCCTGGCCGGCCGGCAGGGAAATCGCCAGGGGCATGTCCGGATGCTTGAAATTGTAGACATAGCAATGGTCACGCAGGTCGCCATGCTCACTTTCGAATTCGTGCAGAAGCCGCTTGATGGTCGTGGTGCGCCCCGTGCCTGAGAGTCCAGTCACGAAGATGTTGTACCCGAAATGTTTCATCGCCATGCCCACGCGAAGCGCCCGCAACGCCCGATCCTGCCCGATGATGTCACGGCTCGGTTTGATCTCCGTGCTCGATCTTACTTTAAGCGATTTGGGATCGCAGCGCCAGCGGAGTTTTTCGAGCGGAAGAGCCTTGTGAAGGGGGGCGGGTTTCAGCGGCATGTCGGATGATTTGTTCTTCTTCATGAGGACTCGTGTGAGTATCGATGACGGATTGGCTGCTCGGTGAATGTTCAGCGATGATAAAGAAAACCAACGGCACAGTCAACAGAGATCCCAGCTATTTGTAGTTCAAGAAGAGTACACGAGACAATCGGTTACCATAAAGCGACTATTTCATGAAGCCCAATATGGCACATATGTAGCGAATTTCTTGGACGCACTTTCTGGATCAGATGGTTTAATTTGCCCAGCCTTGATCGTCTCTGAAATGATCCTCGATGCTATGGGATAATTTTTGTCGGATATCTTGAAACGGACCCGAAGTGTCTGGTTACTCATCCTCTCGTTCGACACATATCGAAGGCAACAGTGTTGGTAGCAAGCTCGTACCTTATCTTCTTTCTGCATACGCGCAAACGGTTTGTGTGCATACAATACAACTTTCAGGAAGTCTTCCGCTTCCGTTGAGAACGCAGGCGCCGGCAATTGAAAGAGCTCAGCTTGTGAAACCACTTTGTCGATGCCACTGCCTCGTTCCTCGCAGATGTTTACCCTCCGCATGAACGACGCGAGGATTTCGTTTCGCGACCGAGGAGGGTGATCGATGAATCTCATGGTGCTGATGATGGGGCGGCCGGGATTGCTTACCTCAATTCGATCCGAAAATATCTCGACCATGGGACCGCTTCCAGTAATAAGGAAATCTTGATGAATCAGTGCATTTGCCACGAGTTCACGAATAGCCAATTCTGGATACATCTTAACTTGCTTTCTCAGCGCTTGCTTGATTACCTCATTGCTCGGCAGGAGGTCATTGACATACTTGATTATGCCTTCGAATCCACTTGCATATCCTCGCTTGCCCGTCTGCTCTTTCACAGTGCGCAACCTGTCGAGCCCGTGGTAAACGATAACCCTTACTGCTTTTCTCTTGAGATGGTCGAACTCCTCAATATCCTTTGCGAAGAGAATAGCTCCAAGATTGGTAATTACAAAGTGAGCGCCCGATGGTAAGACGATTTTCTCGGCTGACAGTGCGTCGAGGATTTCCTCCCGCCCGTGGGAAGATTCCTATCAAGAAGGTCAAAGAAAGATACATAGTCGAGTTTTCGCAAAGTTTGATCTGGCGTCAGTTTTTCGGTCGCAGGTTCTTCTTCGTAACGGAATGCCGGAGAGCGTGCAATACACTGTTGCAGCTCGTGCCTTGTCATTTTGCGCGTTTGGCCTGCTGATCGTACATATGATGCATGAATCCCGTGACCCCTCACGTGCACGGGCTTTTGAAGGGATTCTTGAACATAGACCACCAAGACCGGCTTACCCTCCACTTGCAGGATGCAGTGATCCAGCACGACAGCCGGCTCAACGCCCTCTCGAGCGATGTTCCCCAATCGCTTCGTAGTCTCTTGTGATTGATCCTTGCCTATGCCATCGATTCTGCCATTGTTTTCGATTCCAAAGTAAATGAAACCTCCGTTTTCGCGATTACCAAACGCAGATATGTGCTGCGCCAACCTTTCGGAGTCATCCGACAGCCGGGACTTCCAGTCCAACTCATTTGGTTCCTGAGGCACCGGATAAAGGCTTCTTTTGAGAGAATCTTCTGCTCGCTTTTGCCATTCGGTCATATTCGGCCCCGTTGTTACATAGCCGTTACATAAACAAGTCTTTTGATTTCAAGGGTTTAGCGGGTTGCTCACATCCCGCATGGCTTTCTAGTTACATATGGGCCGCCCACTTGTATGTGGCTGCCTTCACCTTCCTATAATTCTGATCCAGCGCCGGCTCCATGAACACAATCGCTGCAATTCGACGAGCCATGTTCATCACTTCACGAACTTCCTCGGAAGTGGGCGAGCGGCCGAGCAAGGCCTTCTCACGATCGCTGAGTCCTTTCTTGATCACCTGATAGCCACCGGTAAAGATTTCTATGCCGCACCCATGACCGCGTTGATGGCAATCACGCTGACGATATCTTCAACGCTGCAACCGCGGGAGAGATCGAATGCCGGCTTCTTAAGCCCCTGCACCACCGGCCCGATTGCTTCTGCGCCGCCCATGCGCTGGCCGATCTTGTACGCGATGTTACCGGCATCAAGATTGGGGAATATAAGCACATTCGCTTTGCCAGCGACGGTACTTCCTGGAGCTTTCCGTTCACCCACCGACGGAACGATCGCCGCATCGACCTGGAGTTCACCATCGACCCGCAGTTGCGGCCTCTTCTTGCGCACGATCGCGGTCGCCTGCTGGACCTTATCGACGAATGCGTGCTCCGCACTTCCTTTCGTCGAGAAGGACAACATCGCGACTCTCGGTTCTTCGCCGGTAAGTTTGCGATGATTCTCTGCTGAAGCGATCGCTATATCGGCGAGCTGCTCGACCGTCGGATCGGGAACCACCGCGCAGTCTGCAAACGTATAGACTTTTTGCGGGAACACCATCAGGAAAAAGCTCGACACGATGCTGATTCCTTCTGCGACACCGATTACCTGGATGCCTGCACGCAGAACGTCGCCGGTCGTGGAGAGAGAGCCCGCTACGCTGCCGTCGGCCGTTCCCTGCCGCACCATCATCGCACCAAAGAAGAGCGATTTCTTCATTGTTGCTTCGGCCTGTTCGGGCGTCATCCCCTTGGATTTGCGGAGTTCATAGTAGAGTTTCGAGTATTCCTTCAGTGAAGGTGACTTCTCGGTGTCGACGACATGCACGCCGTCCAGCTTGACACCAGCCTGAGCTGCTTTTGCGCGAATTTCCTGCTCGCTGCCGATGAGCGAAATGGTCGCGAGGGATTCATCGACGCAGATCCTTGCCGCCTTGATGGCGCGTTCATCGGTTGCGTCCGGCAGCACAACGTGCCGTTTCAATTGTTTCGCATTTTGTTTGATTTGGTCGATTATCATGCTGTAGAGTCCTTTGATCTTGAACATCACGGTGAAGGTGGGAGGCGGGTTCCGAACTCGTTGCGAGCAGCCCCTTTGTTTCGCGGAACCAGCTTGAGGTCAGGGCCATTCGAGTGCAGTGAATATAGCACACCTTCCCCGGCCAATCAACCGCCCTCGCCGCCGCCACGGGGGACTGACGATTTGTCAAGTCCAGACGGTTCAAACCGACCGTTTTTCCCCATAACTTATGGGATTAAAACAAATTAATGGGAATTGCCAGGATTGACTGTCTGTCATTCTTTCATTACATTTGCTATCCCAAAACCACCATCATGGCCAACCAGCGACAAGTCTATATCGAGACCTATGGCTGCCAAATGAACCTGGCAGACACTGAAGTGGTACTCAGCATACTCACATCTGCAGGGTACGGGCAGACAAGCAGCCTGCGAACCGCGGATGTCGTGTTTGTCAACACTTGCGCAGTGCGCGAGAACGCCGAGCAGCGTGTATTCGGGCGGCTGGGTGATTTCAAGCGGTTCAAGAAAGAGAACCCCGGCATGGTCGTCGGAGTTCTGGGATGCATGGCCGAGCGGCTTCGCAAGGAACTGATGGAGTCGGAGAGCCATGTCGATCTGGTGGTCGGACCGGACGAATACCGCCGGATTCCCGAGCTGCTCGAATCGGCCATCAACGGTCAGCGGGGCATTGCCGTCCGACTCTCCCGGGTGGAAAACTACGACGATATTGTCCCGCTCAGGACTGAAGGCGTCAGCGCCTGGGTCTCGGTTATGCGCGGTTGCGACAAGTTCTGTACGTTTTGTGTGGTTCCGTTCACGCGAGGACGCGAGCGGAGCCGATCGCTGGAAAGTGTGAGAAGAGAAGTGGAGCATCTTGCCGCCCAGGGATTCAGAGAGGTGACACTGCTCGGTCAGAATGTAAACTCCTATCACGACGGAACGAGTGACTTTGCCGATCTCATGGCGACCGTAGCCGGCATCGACCGGACTCTACGGCTTCGGTTCACCACATCGCATCCGCAGGACATGTCGGAGAAGCTCATTCAGACCATTGCTGACCACGAGAACATTTGCAAGTATGTTCACTTGCCTGTTCAATCCGGATCCGACCGCATCCTCGAACTGATGAACCGTTCTTATACACGAGAGCATTATCTCCGACTCGCGCGCACGATCAAGGATGGGATCCCGGGCGTGAGTCTTTCGACCGATCTCATCGCCGGTTTTCCAACCGAAACCGAAGATGATCACCGCCAAACGCTCGAAGTAATACGCGAGGTCGGGTTTGATGGGGCATTCACCTTCAAGTATTCACCGCGCGAGAACACGAAAGCGTGGCATATGGGTGACGATGTGCCCGAAGACCTCAAGCTCGAGCGCCTCAACCAGATCATCGATCTCCAACGAAGTATTTCGCTCCGGAAGAACCAGGAGCTCATCGGCCGGGACGTTGAGGTTCTTGTTGAAGGAGAAAGCACGAAGTCTTCAAGCGACCTGTGCGGCCGGACCGACACGAACAAGATGGTGGTGTTCCCGAAGGGAACGACGCAAATCGGGCAGTACGTTACCGCCCGCATCGACAGAGTGAACTCTGCCACGTTGTTTGGTGCCGTGGCGGGCACTTCGTCAGCAAAGAGCGGCGAGCCAAGGCTTGCCGCAAGCGCTTAAGGAGGACTCACGGCGTGACCATGAATAGAGTACGATTTCTTCCCTCCACCCTCCTTTCCCTTCTCCTGGGTGTTGCTGCTTTCGCCCAGACCCAGCAGCCAGGTGAACCGGACATCTTGAAACGCCTTGAGCTTATTGAAAAGGGACAGGCGGATGTTGTGCGGGCGGAACTCCCGACGCTGATGACCAACTTCCAGACTCATCCCGGCGTCCTGTATCTTCAGGGAGTTCTGATGACGGACGGAAACGAAGCCTCGAAAGTCTATCAGAGCATTGTCGAGAATTTCCCGAAGAGCGAGTGGGCGGATGATGCGCTTTTCAAGCTTTACCAATACTACTATTCCATCGGGCTCTACAAAACCGCCGATCAGAAGATGGAGCAATTGAAGCGGGATTACCCCTATTCAACGTACGCCACCGATCAGAAGGTAGCCGAGGAACCCAAAACCACTGCGCCTGCGGGACGGACAGAGACGCCGACCCCGGTCACCCGCCCGACGAAGGGCGCAAAGCCAAGTGTCGTTTACACGGTGCAGGCTGGGACGTTCTCGGTGCTTCAGAACGCCGAAGAGCTGAGGGCTCGTTTCGAAAAGGAAGGATATGCCTCACACATCTTCACGATCGTCAACAACGGGAAGAAGTTTCATAAGGTGTGGGTGGGAGAGTTCAGCAAAGAAGACGAAGCGCGACGGTTCAGTGCCGAGATCAAGAAAAAGTATCATTTAAACACGATTGTTGTGCCGAGGTGAGCAGCGCACAGGCATCGTGGGTTGGACGGTGAGGAAGGGATATGGATCGAGAGGCATTTCAACGTGAACATGGCATCATAGGCCGGTCTCTGGAAATGCAGGAGATCGTCGATGTCGTACAGCAGGTCGCTCCAACGGACATAACGGTTCTCATCACGGGTGAAAGCGGCGTCGGGAAAGAGGTCATTGCCCGGGCTCTTCACAATGCGAGTAAGAGGTCGAAGAAGCAACTCGTCACGGTGAACTGCGGGGCCATACCCGAAGGACTCATCGAGAGCGAACTCTTCGGCCATGAGAAGGGCTCTTTCACAAGCGCCGTTGAAAGCCGGAAGGGGTACTTTGAGATCGCAGACGAGGGAACCATTTTCCTCGACGAGATTGGCGAGACCCCGCTGTCAACACAGGTGAAGCTCCTTCGGGTTCTCGAGAGCGGTGAGTTCATGAAAGTCGGTTCCTCCACGTCGCGCACATCGAACGTGCGGGTGATCGCCGCGACGAACAAAGATCTGCAGTATGAAGTGCAGCAGAAAAAGTTTCGGCCTGATCTCTACTTTCGGCTGCGGTCAGTCAATATTGTTGTGCCGCCGCTCCGAAACCGTCGCGAGGATATCCCGCTGCTCATTGAACATCTTGTGAACGATTTTTCAAGCCGGAACGGAATCCGGTTTGAAGGATTTACGGATGACGCCACCGAAATCATCATGAACTACCGGTGGCCGGGAAATGTCCGCGAGTTGAAGAACGCGATCGAGAGTATGATGGTACTCGAGAACGGAAGACGATTACGTGGTGACGATGTGAGAAAGTATTTGAAGGAGTATCAAGGGCCTGTGGCAGACCGGAATCTTCCTGTTGTGTCGAACAAGACCGTCGAACAGGCTGAGCGGGAGCTCATTTACCGCGCGCTCGTGGATCTCAAAGGAACAATTCTTGAACTCCGCGACGTGATACTCCAGGGACTCCCGGTGCACGCCGATGCGACGGAGGTCAAGGCCGGCCGGTCCAACGGGAACGGCACCCTGACACTCGACGAGATGGAGCGCCGAATGATTGTGAATGCCCTTGACCGGAACAAAGGGAACCGCCGCCTGGCGGCAACGGAGTTGAACATCAGCGAGCGAACGCTGTATCGGAAGATCAAAGAGTTTGGACTTCAGGAATAAGATGACGAAATACCGTGGATGCCGCGCCGGAACCATCGCGCGGGTCATCCTCATCCCGCTGGTGATTTTTCTCTGGCTCCCGGGATGTGCCGGATGTCCGTACTCCTTCACGGGGGCGTCGGTGCCCCCGCATCTCAAGACCATTGCTATACCGATCGTTGAGGATCAGAGCGGATACGGCGATCCATCCCTGCGCGACCAGTTCTCGCAACAGTTGTTGCAGCGATTTGTGAACGACAATACGCTTCAACCGGCGGACCGATCAACAGCAGACTCGATCATTGAAGGTGTCATCACGGCGGTGAAAGACGCTCCTACCGTTATTGAGGGCGGCGATCAGGTGTCGAAACGACGCATCAGTATTACCGCTCATATGGG
>DOWV01000185.1:1985-9393 GCA_003519375.1 Bacteroidota bacterium | reverse complement strand
AAGTATTACCGCTCATATGGTCTTCCGCGACCTTAAACTGCGGAAAAAAGTGTGGGAAAAAGACTTCACCCAATGGGGCGACTATTCTTCCGGCGGCGGTCTCACGCAACGTAGCGAAGGTGTCGCCGAGGCAATACGAAAAATCACAGAAGACGTTCTTAACGAAACAGTAGCGGGATGGTGAAATTGTCATGATCACTGCGACGATGTTCTTTCGACAGGAAATCCTCCAGAGCCCCTTCTTCACCGATCTGGTCCTGTACCTCTATTTCTTTTCACTTCTCATCCTGTTCACCTTCGGTGCCCACGGGTTCGTGATGGTCTATCACTACCTGAAGCACCGGGGGAAAGATTCGGTTCTTCCGTCGCTGGACCACGACCCCGTGGTGACCATTCAGCTTCCGATGTACAATGAGTACTACGTCGTCGAGCGGCTCATTGAAGCTGTCTGCGCCATTGAATATCCGAAGGACAGGCTGGAAATCCAGGTCCTGGATGATTCCACGGACGAATCCGTGGATGTTGCTTCGTCGGCGGTGCTGCAATACCAGAAACTCGGCTACGACATCAAGTACATTCACCGACAAGACCGGTCAGGATTCAAAGCGGGAGCCCTCAAGCATGGATTGGAGACGGCCCGCGGTGAATTCGTAGCAATCTTCGATGCAGATTTCGTCCCCAACACTGATTTCCTGCGCAAAACGCTTCCACACTTCTACCAGGACGACCGCGTCGCTCTCGTGCAAACACGCTGGGAGCATCTCAACAGCGACTTTTCGCTGCTGACGCGAACTCAAGCGATGGCGCTTGATGCGCATTTCGTCATGGAGCAGGGAGTCCGGAACAAGGTCGGATTCTTTATCAACTTCAATGGGACCGGCGGCATCTGGCGGAAAACCGCCATTTACGATGCCGGTAACTGGCATTCCGATACATTGACGGAGGATCTTGATCTGAGCTACCGGGCCCAGCTTCGCGGATGGAAATTCAAGTACCTCAACGACGTGACGTCGCCGGCCGAACTTCCCGAGGAGGTCAATGCCCTGAAGTCGCAGCAGTTCCGCTGGACCAAAGGCGCGATCGAAACGGCTCGCAAGATTCTCCCCGAAGTGTGGCGATCGGACATTCCGTTGAGGGTGAAGATCCATTCGACATTCCATCTGACGAACAATCTCGCGTTTCCGTTTATTCTCCTTGCCGGAATTCTGAACGTCCCGCTGATTTTCATCAAGCAGCAGGGCGGTCACGATCTCTATTTTGCCATGATGTCCGTCTTCGTACTGGCTTTCATTGGATCGTTCCTGTTCTACATGTTCTCACAAAAGGCCGTGTATGCCGACTGGCGGCGACGGCTCCTTCTTTTCCCGCTCTTCATGGCGGGCAGCATGGGATTTGCCGTCAACAATTCACGCGCGGTCTTCGAGGGACTCATCAAGAAAAAGAGTGAATTCGTCCGGACACCCAAGTACGGCACCGCGGGGAAGAAGGATTCCTGGCGCAAGAAAAAATACGTCCCGCTGAAGGTCAGCTGGGTGGTTTTTGTGGAGCTGGCTCTTGCCCTCTATTGCTTCTTCGGCGTAATTTCTTCATTATACTACCTGGAAATCGCTGCGGTTCCGTTCCAGTTGCTTTATTTCCTTGGATTCTCGTTTGTCTCGGCGCTGTCGATCAAACACGCATTTGTGGCCCGAAAACTCAGACAACAACGACCGTCTGTTTGATGACTGAACCTACGCAGGAGCAAATTCAGTCGCTCGAAGCGCGGCTTGCACACGAGCCGCAGTCTCCACTCTTTGCGCGCCTCGCCGCATACTATCTCAGCAGCGGCCGGGCAAAAGACGCCCTCCGCGTTTGCGACAACGGCCTGGCTCACTTCCCGTTTTACTCCACCGCTCACTTGATCAAAGGCAACGCACTCGTCAGTCTCGGCATGACGGCAGAAGCCAAGCACGAGTACGAGGTGGTGCGCGAATTCATGCCTACGAACGAGACAGCGACGCGGCTGTGGTCGGGCATAAACCTCGGGACGCCTTCAGAGACGTTCTCGGCGCCTGCTGTTGAAGAACGTGCAGAGACGCCGGCAGCGGTCGCCGAACCTGAACCGATACCTGTATTCGAACAGAAAAAGGTTGAAGAGACCGTTGCTCCAATCCCGGCACCCGAACCCGTGGTTGAAGAAGCTTTTCAGGAAACGCCCGCACCCCCCGAAGAAGCTGCAGCTGTCGCCGAAGAACCCGTTCTCCTGGAATCAATCGCAGAAGAACCTCCTCCAATCGAACAGGCCGAGGCGTCCGCTGCGTCGGAGGACGCGTTTGGACTCCCCGTTGAACCGACCGCAGCTGAACCAGCGGCGCAGGAAGAAGAACCGTTTGGAGCCGCGGAAAAACTCGGACTCCCGATGACAGAAGAGCCCCCGATTTCTGCAGGTTACGGATTTGGAACAACAGCGGAGCCGGCACCTCAAGCCGTCGAGGAGACTCCATTTGGCGAGACTCCTGCACAGGAACCGGAAGCAGTTCTGGAATATCCCCTTGGCCAGACGCCTGAAGCGACAGCTGAAGTGACAGCCGAAGCCACGGCGCAGGAAGTCGCCCGGACTGCAGAAGAGTCAGCGGCAGAAACGCCAACCGCTGAACAACCCGACTGGTTTGATGCATTCAGTCAGCTTCAACAAACTCCAGGAGATACACCGGCGTCACCCGAAGCCGCGCCCTCGGCAGAGGAGAATCCGTTTGCGGCATTCGGATCGGAGCAGCCGACGCCCGCTGCAGACGGCGAGTCATACGAAGACTTCACGGCCCGCGTTCGTATGGAGCTTTTCGGCACCGAGGACACGATGACGCTCAATGAATACCTCGGCGGCGCGACCTCTTCCGATGGAGGAACTCCCGATCAGATCGGCGAGCTCGCCGAAAAACTCAAGACGTCCCCGCGCATCACACCTCCGGTGATCAACTTTGCGGAAAAATCAAACCGAACGTCGAGCGATGTCGATGAAGGTTCCGAATCGGGATTCGTTACTCCCACGCTCGCAGAGATCTATGTGAAGCAGGGCTGGTATGACGATGCGATCAAAGCTTACAGGACGCTTGCGGGAAACAAGCCTGAGGATAAGGAGAAGTACGAGCAGCGGATTATTGAGATTGAGGAGATGAAGAAGAGTAGTAAGTAGGTGAGTATCGAAGTAGTGGAGTGATGGAGTAGCAGAGTAGTGGGGCGGCCGAGTAGCGTCCGATCCCCGATCGGACCCGTAGGAACATTTGAGTGTCGGAAATTGAGGAGTACAAGAGAAAGCCCCGATGATGAGTCGGGGTTTTGCGTTTCGGTCCCACGATTGAAATCGTGGGGGTTAGGCTTGGGTGGTCCTACTTGAGGCTGTTCACGTACTTCGTGAGGCTTGACTTCTGATTCGAGGCCTTGTTCTTGTGGATCAGACCCTTCGCAGCATGCTGATCGAGCGTCTTGACCGCAATTTTAAGAGCTGCAACTCCCTTTTCCTTTTCCTTCGCCGATCGGACCTTCTTGATCAGGCTTTTCAATTTGGAAAGGGCCGCCTTATTACGGGCGTGACGATGAACATTCTGACGAGCTCTTTTTTCAGCTGATTTATGTTGTGCCATCCTTTTCTCCTGTTGAAAACAACTCCCGTTAGTTCGTTTCTAACTTCAAGATAGCGAAGATTTCGCAAAATCACAAAGGTTTTTTCCCATCAGACCGGGAGGATCATCCGCCGCCGATGTTCTTTGACAGCACTGAATGCAGGAATGCCCTGAGTATTGCCGCCGTGGCACCCCAGATTTCGTGCGCACCAAATCGATAGAAATAGACGTCGATGAGATGGCCCATCCGTTTCCGTTTTTCCACCCTTTCATTCCGTACGTCAAGAAAGACGGAGAGAGGGACTTCAAGAATTTCCGCAACTTCCATAGCGTTATGTTTCAGCGAGGGAAGAGCGCCGGCATAGGCAACAACCGGTGTGACGGCGAAACCCGACGGCGTCTCGTATTCATCCAACATGCCGAGTATCTGCGGTATCTCTTTTGGCAGGCCGACCTCCTCCTCGCTTTCGCGCAATGCCGTCGCGACAAGATCCTCATCCTCATCATCCATCGAGCCGCCCGGAAACGAAATCTGCCCTTTGTGATGCTCCACGTCTTCTGTCCTTTTGGTGAGAAGCACATACAGCTCGCAGTCTTTGGGATACAGAAGCATCAGCACGGCTGCCTGTCTGAGGCCGGGCTTCCCGAGCTTCTTTTGCTCGTGGCGCCCGAGAAATTTCCGTATTTGTTCTATCGAGAGGGACATGATGGATTTCAACGCTGCGGGGAGCGCGAGATGCTCTGCACAACAAGAGCACCTGAGGAAAGAGCGGACAGTACATTCTCCAGGACTGATCTCCATTCGGGGGATTTCATGGTTTCATCGGGATTTGACTCGAGTTCGTACAGCAACCCGTTCAAGGAGGAGAATGTCGGTCCATGGAATTGCCTGCTTGCAGAGCGTACGATGCGGTACCCATCGCGGAGTCTGTAGCAAAACACCAGAACATCGTCGGCCATCGCTGAACTCCCGTCCAGGGGCTCCTCGTTCAACCTTTTCAGCAAGGATTGTGCTTCCTGAATGAGTTTCCGGGCCTCAGTATTCATCGGATTGACAGTCACCGGCCGATTTTGTACACTTCGCTGGGGTGATCACAACCATCGATCATACGAAGGGAGGAAGGTATGACCCGCACTCGCCGCGTCAGATTCTTCAAAGCCCACATCGTAAACAAGCCCGGCACCCTGCTCACCATCATGAGGCGCCTCAAGGAAAAGAACATCGGCCTCTGCGGACTCTGGGGATATGCATCCTCCGGATCAGGAGCTGAGTTGTATGCCGTGCCGAAAGAACCTAACAAACTCCGGTCGCTCTGGAGTTCCGAGGGGATTCTCAAAGAAGAAGGCGTCGGCCTCTGGATGACAGGGACCAACCGCACCGGTGCGCTCAATAAGAGCCTCGATGCTCTCTTCCGCGCCGGCGTGAACATCGAATCCATCGATGCCATTTGCATTGGAAAAGAGTACGGCTCGTTTGTCTGGGTCGTCCCGAGCGACATCGAAAAGGCTGCCAAAGCGCTCCACGCAGAATAGCCATGAAGCGCTTTTGACTTGCTAGCGTTGTCGTTTCTTCCAGAGCTTGTTGAGCCGCTCACGGATGTTTTTCTCCTCTCCAAGATCAGCAGGCTTGTAGTAGAGCTTATCCTTCAGATTGTCCGGCAGATACTGCTGCTCCACGAAGTGACCGTCGTATTCGTGGCTGTACTTGTACTCTTTCCCGTATTCCAGATCCTTCATCAGCTTGGTGGGCGCATTGCGGATGTGAAGCGGGACAGGGAGGTTGGGAAGATTCCGAACGTCTTCCCATGCCAGCTCCACCGCCCGGTACGAGGCATTGCTTTTGAGAGCGGACGCGAGATACGTCGCTGCCTGTGAAAGGATGATTCTCGCCTCGGGCATTCCGACGTAATTCACGGCTGTGAAACATGACGTCGCCAGTGTAAGCGCCGCCGGATCCGCGTTCCCGACATCTTCGGAAGCAAGGACCACCATTCGCCGCGCAATGAAGAGGGGATCTTCCCCGCCATCCAGCATCCGCGCCATCCAGTACACCGCCGCATCCGGATCGCTGCCTCTCAGGCTCTTGATGAATGCGGAGATCGTGTCGTAATGCTGATCGCCGGTTTTGTCGTACAACGTGTACTTCCTCTGAAAGGCCTCTTCGATTTTCGCCTTGGTAATGGTGGCGCCGCCGTCGCTGTCCGGTTTCGTGAGATGCAGCGCCGTCTCCAGTCCGTTGAGGAGCTTTCGTGCATCTCCGGCCGAAAGGAGCATAAGGAAATCCGGATCCTCAATCGTGATGCGTCTGCGGGAGAGAATGGCATCCTTCGCGAGCGCTCGCTGCAAAATGGCACTCAACCCCGCTTTGTCAAGTGCTTCCAGGACGTAGACGCGGGACCGCGAGAGGAGCGGTGAGATCACTTCAAAGGACGGGTTCTCGGTTGTTGCCCCGATGAGGACGATGGATCCCTCCTCGACGCTGTGAAGGAGGGCATCCTGCTGGGCTTTGTTGAACCGGTGAATTTCATCGATGAAGAGA
Source organism: Bacteroidota bacterium (assembly GCA_003519375.1). Lineage (GTDB taxonomy): Bacteria > Bacteroidota > Ignavibacteria > UBA10030 > UBA10030 > UBA9647. Next base: position 3,255 of record DOWV01000185.1, on the reverse strand, counting down.
ATGGTCCGCCGGTTCTGGAGTTTCAGACTGCGCTCTCCCTTGGCAAGAATTTCCCGCACTTCCTTGACTCCGGAGGAAACTGCGTTCAGCTGGTAGAATTCCGCTTTGATGTGGTGGGCAATGAGACGGGCCAGTGTCGTTTTGCCGACACCCGGCGGGCCCCACAGAATCATCGAGAAGAGTTCTCCCTTCACGATCATAACCCTCAGGGGCTTGCCTTCGCCGAGCAGGTGTTCCTGTCCGATAAATTCATCCAACGATCGGGGGCGCACTCGTTCGGCGAGGGGAGCATACTGACGCGAAGATGATTCCGGCGTAACTTCAGAAGTGAAAAGGTCTGACATGCATTCTATCCTTTGTGGAGTGACCGGTCTCTCGCGCGAACGGACCGATCTGGTCAACCCCCTCGAAATGAAAAAACCAACACCGGCTTCAATGCTCTGTGTTGGTTACGCTTGGCGTCTCGCCGTCCACTGACTGCTTTCTGCTTACTACTTTCTACTTATTACCTACTACTTTTTCACCTTATACACCGTCTCCCCTTCCCTTGCCATCCCGTATTTCTCTCGTGCAACTTTTTCAATTGTCTTCTTGTCGCCGTCGAGAGCTTTCAGGTAGGATTCGAGCCGCTTGGTTTCTTCTTCCGCCGCCCTCACCTTTTCAATCATTTCCTGCCGCTGGCGCTCGAGTCTGATGCGGGCGATGATTCCCCGATTATTCAGGAAGACGTAGGAGACGAGGAGAGTCCCGACGATCGCCAGGATGGCACGACGGCGTGTCTTGAACACGCTTTTTCTCACCCCCTGCAACCACTTCGGCTTTTGAATTCTTCTGAGAAATTGGCCTTCCATCTTACCAAGGTACCGTAATTTTGAGCTCGAAGCAAACGGGCTCAGGATTTGAACCAATCCGTTTTGGGCCGGTAAGCCGTCTTCAGCGCAGCCCGAACCCGGTGACGCTCGATCGCAAGCTGTATGAGCCGGTCCAGCAACTCTCCGTACGACATACCGGACGCCTGCCAGAGTTTCGGGTACATGCTGATCGATGTGAAGCCCGGGATGGTGTTCAGTTCATTGAGAAAGATCCGGTTGGTCGACCGCTCCATAAGGAAATCGACCCGCCCCATCCCGGCGCAATCGAGGGCCCTGAAACATTCTATCGAATACCGCTGAATTTTCCTGATGACCGATTTTGGCAGTTTTGCGGGAATCACCGCTGTCGACTTGCCGTCGACGTACTTGGCGTCGTAGTCGTAGAATTCATTGGAGGG
>DOWV01000185.1:0-1882 GCA_003519375.1 Bacteroidota bacterium | reverse complement strand
TCAATCTCGCGTGCGTTTTCAACACCACGCTCGACGAGGATCTTCACATCATACTCTCCGGCGAGTTTGATCGCGCCCTCAAGCTCCCGGCGATTGTGGGCCTTGCTGATGCCGACGCTCGATCCAAGATTCGCCGGCTTTACGAAACACGGATAGCCCAGCCGACGCTCTATCGATCCGATGAGCTTCTTTGAGTTCTTCCTGTACTCGTGGATGAGGAACCACACGTCTTCGACCACCGGAATTGCGGCCTGGCGCAGAAGCTGTTTTTGAATCACCTTATCCATTCCGACTGCCGAGCCGAGTACTCCCGCACCGATATAGGGAATGTCGGCAAGCTCAAACAATCCCTGAATCGTTCCATCTTCACCGTACGTCCCATGCAGAACAGGAAACACCACATCGACCGGATGAGGAACCGATTCTGCCGAGGACCTATGCAGCTGCACCAGTCCCCGCTTGCGCGGATCCGGCACGAGAATGTGTTCCGGCAGCGATTCAATATCGGCCCGCTCTTTGAGCAGTTTGAGAGCATCAGACGCGCTGAGCCATCTTCCCTCAGGCGTGATGCCAATCGGCAGAATCTCGTACTTTTTCCTGTCGAGAGCGTTGATCACAGACGCCGCAGACACGAGCGACACTTCATGTTCTGCAGATCGGCCGCCGAAGATCACTCCCACTCTGATTTTTCTTGACATGATTCCCCTGGTGCGTTGTCGTTCTATTCCATCCTCTGTTGGTTGAATACCGATTTGAGCTTCTGAACCTGCTCTGCCGTCAGGGTTTTCTCCCCGCCGAGCGTACGGGCAACAAAGACGATATGAGCTGCATGTTCCACCTTCTCCATCTTGAAGTATGCGTCGTCAAGATCTCTGCCGTATGTCACGACACCATGATTCATGAGAAGGATCGCGTTGGACGATTTCACGAAAGGAGCGATCGAAGCCGCCATCTCGGGCGTTGAGGGTGCGGCAAACTCTGCGAGGGGAATCGCCCCGAGCCCGAATATCACCTCAGGGAATAAGGGTTGATCGAGCGGGATGCGCGCCGTGGCAAATCCTGTTGCATAGGGTGGATGAGCGTGGACCACCGCCCGGACGTCAGGCCGTTCACGATACACAAAAAGATGCATCCCCAATTCCATGGAAGGAGCCCGACCCGCCCCGACCGGCACGCCGTCAAGTGTCACTTCCACGAGGTCGTTCTCGTGGACACGGCCCTTGTTGACCGAGGTTGGAGTTGCGAGGATGTTGCCATTGGGGAGACGAGTGCTGACATTGCCATCTGTGGCAGTGACAAATCCCTTTTCGTAGAGGTCACGGCAGACGGCAACGATATGTCGGGCAAGGTCAGAGTGGGTCATTATTCCGAAAAAGGTCCTTCGCTACCCGGCAAAATAGAGAAAAGTGGAGTGAGGTTCAAGCTGCGGATGCTACTCGGAAAGAAGGATGTATGCCAGGATGGCAAAGCTGATCTGGCTGACGGCGAGAGCTGCAGCGGCTCCTTTGTCGAGTCTGCGCGTCGCGGAAAGACTCCCGGGATCTTTCGTACTCATGTAGCGATCGAACTCCCTGTTTGCCCGATCCTTGAGGTATGCGGAGAGAACACCGGAGCCAATCATCGTGGCGCCTGAGGCATAGGTGAGCCACTGGTCGGAATTCGGAACTCCGCCGGCAACACCGGAGATTGTCCCACGCGGAAAACCAGCTCTGGGATTCAGCTTCGCAACCACAGAGCCCGCGTGCTGATCTCCGATCGGGACCACGAGGGTGTCATATCCAAGCTTGCTGATGAAGAGGTTCTCCCGAACCAGACCGGGCAATTGAAGGTAGAGGGGCGTCGTTCCGGCTATCGTTCCACCGATCGTGACCGTACTGCCGGC
>DOWV01000241.1 GCA_003519375.1 Bacteroidota bacterium | reverse complement strand
GATTCGACCCGCTACCTTGTCTGGGGGAACTCCGTTGCCCAAGCGAAAGGATTTGTCGACGACACACAGCCGGTTCCCGAGTACTACATCGTCAACGCGCCGTTCTATGCTGTGTTTCTCGCTCCTGTTCTCCTCGTCTTTCCGATGTCGTTGGTGGCTGCCAAAATCTGGACGCTGCTCTGGGGAGCACTCGGACTGATGCTCCTGTACCGGTGGCTCCTCCGGTTTGCCGATCCTTCGGTCGCTCTCGCGGCCGTGATTTTTCTTGCTGTGAATCCTTTGATGCTGGTGATCTCGACCGAGGTGCTCACGGAGGCCGCTTTCATTGCACTTGTGCTCTCTTCGTTCCTCCTCGCGGAGAGGATCGAATCAGGAGACGCCGCGAGGAAGCACAGGATTTTGCTCATCGCGATTCTCTCGGTTATCATGCTTCTGCGCGAAATCGGGATCTCCCTTGTCGCCGCCTTTGCCGTATCATATCTTTTCAGAAAGCGGTACAAAGATCTTGTCATCGTGTTGGTCGCAGCCGGAGTGCTCTTCGGGATCTGGACGCTGCGCAATACCGTGCTGGTCGGTATCCCGGCGGATAACCAGGCGCCAAACCTGAAGTTCTTCTTTGGGCATTTCGTCACTCCTCCGGACGCATCTCTCGCGAGCGAGCTGCTTACGCGTGCGACGATCAACCTCAACGGATACTTTGGTGAAACCGGAGGCTCCTTGTTCTATCGTTTTCCGATGAACCTCATGGTTTCGCCCGGCCCGGCGTTCGCGGGAGTTTCCGGACTCATTGCGAACATGAATATTGCGATTGCGTTGTCGATTCTCGCCCTGGTGCTGGCAGGTATCGTGATCGATCTCCGGAGCAGCCGGACTTCGTCGCTGCGTTTCCTGTTCCTGGTGTTTTACACCCTGATCATCCTGTTTTATCCTGTCCACGATATTCGATTCCAGCTTCCGCTTCTCCCCGTGGTCCTCTTCTATATCGTCCGGGTGGTCGAAGCCTTGCGATCCGCGCTGGCCGGGCAAGGAAAAAGAGCGCCGTTCTGGGTCGCCGGGACAATCCTCCTTCTGATTTCGGTGCCAAACCTGCTTTGCTGTTACGAGATACTGCGGACGAACCTTTCGTACCGCTGGGCGCCGACGGAATTCTGGCGCACGAGCACAGCCGATGACGCCTCCTCAAACTACTTTGCCACACCCTGGTCGGAGATGGGCAAGCTGGTCGGGAAACATGTCGATGACTCTGCCGCGATCGCATGCTCTGAGAAGGAAATCGTTCCTTATGCCCCGCAGTTCAAGTTCCTCGAGGTGAATCGAGGCGTGCCGCTGCCAATGCTCGAGAGCATGCTTCGGACCTACAGCATATCATACCTCATCGCCGCCGAATCATACGGCAATGTCGAGACCTTCGAGGTCTCTCTGTCGGCGTCGAGCCGTTTCCGGCTTGAGATGATCGACAGCGTCGCCGGGCTGAAACTCTACAAAGTCAATTCCCGTCTGCGTGAGCCTGCGATTGCACCCCGGACTCAGACCCTGACGTTGTCTACGACACGGGCAAGTGACCTGATGCAGCTCGGCCGTCTCTCGCTTCGCTCAGAAAGATACCCCGATGCGCTTTCTTTCTTCACGAAGGCGCGGGAACAGTACGACCGTCAATCAGAAATCACGTTCTATATTCTTGCCACCCATGCATTGGCGGGAGATTCGTTGGAGGCAGTCCGGGAACTTCCACGCCTTTATGCCTCGCCCAGCGCGACGTCGTTTATTCCTCCGGCACGGGTATTCCTCTACGCGATGAACGAGCTGAAGCGGGTTCGCTCTGCCCCGGACAATCCCGGATCGTCCGACAGGCTGTACGATGCTGCAAGAACAGTCTGGAGTCTCGGGTACGGCAGACAAGCATACGGGCTTGTGAAGGAATTGCTGAATCGCGATCCGAACCACTTTGTCGGGCTTCTCTGGGGCTGGCATTGGGGAATCCAGCTTGGCGATACTGCCGCCGCCGGAGTCTATCTGGCGCGGCTGCGGGGGATCGACAGCGCCAATGCGGTTGTCCGGAGTTTCACGGCGATGGCCCGTATTCATGGTGACCTTAGGCGCGCAGCCGCACCCGCAGAGCAATGCAGACTCCATCTGCTCCTCGCGAATGAATACGAGAAGATGGACCTTCCCGAGGAAGCGTTCGACGAGACTGAGCGAGCGTTGCGTGCCGATCCTGGTTCGGCTGATGCACAGAGTGTGCGCGCCGATCTTCTGAGCAAACGAAAATAACCGTTGACGAAGAAGGGAGTACCGACAACGTGCACCAATCGAATGAACCGACACTTGAGGAGAAGAGAGACGATTCTCCGTCGATCCCGGGAGTGCCGCTCCTTCGGCGGTTTTCCACTGTTCCCTTGTGGCTGATATGCGCCGGTTTTCTCGCTATCGGTGTGCTGGGCCTGAACGAGAAAATGATGTACTCGCCCGACTCGGCGAGGTACGTCCTCTGGGCCAAGTCGCTCGCATCGTTTGACGGATTCACCAATTCGTCAGGCCCCGAGCCCGTCCGCTATGTCGTTCATGCGCCGTTCTATCCGATCATGCTCGCGCCGCTTGGGTGGTTGTTCAGCGATATCGTCATCCCTGCAAAAGTCTTGACTCTCATGTGCGGTGTCGCTTTGTTGATACTGTTCTTCCTCTGGACCGCGAAGCGGGGAGGGAGCGGGGGAGCACTCATTGGCACGTTATTCCTGGCCCTCAACCCGCTCACCATACTCTTTGCTGACCACGTTCTCTCTGACATACCGTTTATCGCATTCGTTCTTGTCTTCTTCATGCTGGCTGAAAAAATGGCCGAACATCCGGATGAAGATCGGTGGGCCTGGTGGCTTGTTGCCGTTCTTACCGTCGGGATATTCATGCGTGAAATCGGTCTCACGCTCCTCATGGGTGCGATAGCCTACCTCGTTCTGACGAAACAATACCGCCGCCTTTTGCTGGTGTTCACGATCCCGATGCTGTTCTATCTGCTTTGGTATTTTCGAAACGAAGTATACTATGGTGGACTCGAGAATCCGCCGATACGCAACATGAAGCTCCTCATGGGGCACTACTTTACGGCTGACGGAGACAGCATTCTGCGGGAGTTCCTTGGAAGAATCGAAGCGAACGCGGCGGTGTACCTCGACTGGGCGAGGGGATTGATCCTCTTTCCGCAATTCCTTTCCCAATCGTACAGCGCGGTCTCCATATCAGGACCGCTGATGGAGGCCATGAACAGGGTCCTCCAGGTTGCGCAGTATCCTCTCATTGTCCTCCAGTACGGGCTGTTCGGGTGGGGAGTATTTGCAGGATGGCGACAGAACAAGACGACTCCGCTTATCCTTCTCTTTTCTTTCTTCTACATGACCGTCGTACTCCTGTACCCCATCAATGACCTTCGATTCCTGGTGCCGATGATGGTGCTGATGATTCACTTCTGTATCCTGGGCGGACGTGATCTTTCGCAGCGGCTTTCGACAAGGGTCCAGCGGAGGAGGCTCGCACTGGCATTTGCCGCTGTCATTCTTTTTCTGGTTGCGATTCCGAATGTCGTTTGGGCGTACGGTTATGTGGAGGGGAACAAGGGGTATCGTCACGACAGGAATGATCCGAGCAGACAGGTCGGGGAGTGGATTGCGAAGCATTCCGATCGTTCGACGACTGTTCTGTCGAGGTGGGGCGAAATTGCACTTTGGCTTGACGGCAGGAAACTCGTCCTTACCGACCATCTTCTCTCTCTCACATTATTTGACTCGTATCTCCGTGACTACAACATCGGTTACATTGTCACTTTCGTTTCGGAGCCCGGGATACGCGAGTATGAGTTTCAAATGCTCCAAACAAAGAGGTACTCGCTGACGACCGTCTACCGCGCCGCCCGGTTGGAAGTTATCCAGGTAAGAAAGCTCTCTGAAGCCAGAAGTGTTTGGGGTTCGGGTCCTTCAGTTGATCCGGAGGTCGCGCAGGACCTGGTGCCTCCGAAGGAACAGGATGCCCGCAAGTTCTTCGCGAAGGGAGTTCAGGAGCTCGAGGCCGGCCGGCCGGCGGAAGCTCTTCATATTTTTTCTGCGCTTCTCGAAACGTCGGGGTCCGGATATATCGGATTGTTCTGCGGAATCTCGCTTGAAATCGGGGGGCAGTACAAGGCCGCGCTTCAACTCTATCGGCAATTGAGGCAGCAGCTTCAGGCGGGAGCGTTCATTATTCACGCCCAGTCCCATGCCGTTCTGGTCAAGAATCTTGAAAAAGCCGAAAGCGAGAGTTCGCCGGCGGAGAGGGCGGGAATCTACCAGCGTGTCTCGTCCGTGTTCTGGGATCTTGGATTCCGCGAATTCTCGCTGCAGCTTCTCGGGAGATCGTTGAAGGAATATCAGACGTTTGCCCCGTCGTTGATTTTCGGAATGTACTATTCGCTTCAGCGCGGAGACACCGTGCGCGCGAAACAGTTCTTTGGCCGCCTGAAGTCCGCAAGTCCAACCCACGCGATCATCAGCACGATCCAAACGGTCTTCGAAGCGATGGATTCTGCACGGGCAGCAAAAACCGTCCCTCAGCGCATCACGTACCAGCTGCGATTGGCCAAGGGCTATGCCCAACTCGGACTGGTGGATGCCACGATCGACGAGTCGTTTTCAATCCTTGAGAGAGACTCAGTGAACGTTGGCGCTCTTCAGTTGCTTGCGGAGGCATACGATCTCAAAGACAGAGTGTCTCCGGCCGTCCACGTCCTTGAAAAGCTGACGAGGATCAAACCTGACGACAGTGTGGCCATTGAGAAGCTGCAACGGCTCAAAAAGCGCATGTAGGTTCTCGCCTCGTGAACGAAACTGCAAATCATATCGATGCCACGGCTTCAGCTGATCCCGTCGGCCGTTCCCGCCGGGAGCTCCTCCGTGACAAGCGGCTATGGCTGCTGTGTGCGATATTTCTCGCGTTCTCTCTCTGGATTGTCAATGACTGTATCCTCTACACTCCCGACAGCGCCCGATACATCATCTGGGCTCAATCCCTCGCGTCCTTCGACGGTTTCCATGATGCGACCTCTCCCGAGTCTACGCGTTATGTCGTTCACGCTCCGCTCTACCCGATTTTGCTCGCACCCCTAGGCTGGATCTTCACTCATATCGTC
>DOWV01000299.1:4095-13951 GCA_003519375.1 Bacteroidota bacterium | reverse complement strand
GGCAATCCGGAGAAGTCGATTTCCGAGATCGGGAGGACAATCGGCCGCCTGTTCCCCATGATCGCAACATTGAGCTCCCGCCCTTCGATGTACTCATCCACGATCGCCGGCTGGTCATAATTCTGGAAGATGTACCGGACCCGCTTCCGCACGCCGGCAATCGAATCGACAACCGACCCGTTGTCGATCCCCACACTTGCATCTTCATGAGATGGCTTGACGATTACGGGGAACTTCAGGTCGAAATCGTCTGCATTGACCTCGTTGGCGTCTTTATAAAGAGCAAACCGTGGCACGCGGATCTTGTGGAAACTGAGCGCCTGCTTGGTGCGCGCCTTGTTCTGGCACATGCCGAGCGCAAAGGCTCCGGCCCCGGTATAGGGGACGCGCATAAGCTCATATATCCCGGCGACAAACATCTCATGCGTTGACTCATCGCCCACCGACTCGCAGAGATTGAAAATAATATCGGGTTCCTTCTCTTCGATGAACTGAATCAGCCGCTTGATGTCGCTGTTCATATTGAAGAGGGAGGTCTTGTAGCCCTTCTCCTGAAGAGCGTCCTGAACGTGTTCCCGCTCCGCCAGCACCCCGATCTCCGAGAGATCAACCGAGGATGGTTGATGTCCCGAGACAACCTGAGAATGCGTCACCGCCGGCTCGATCTCCCCCATCTCCGAAATGAATTTCCTTCCGGCTGCGGTCTCGACCGTCGGTTCGTTGAAGACTACAGCGACATGGATTTTTTTCCGCATATGCTCTCCCCTGCCCGTAGGCACAAAACACGGTGTAGGATCTCCTACGTCGTCGTCGGCGCCGCCAGATTATTCCGAACGATCGCCGCGTCAAGAACTGCTTGAAGCATTCTGCTGTAAGAGTATCCCGCAGCCCTTGCTGCCATCGGATAGCTCGAGTGGTCATCCGGATTTGGAAGAATCCCCGGAAGCGGATTCAATTCAATAATATTCGGAACTCCGTTTTCATCGAGACGGACATCCATCCTGCACCAATCGCGACAACGCAAGATCTGAAATGTTCTTAGACAGATTTCCTTGATGAGTGCCTCGAGACCGGAGTCGATACGAGCCGGACAGTCATACATTTCCACGGGATGATCAAGTTGGTCCCAAACCCATTTCGCCTCATATGAATAGAGAGGGCTGACACCCGAAGGGAGCTTGTCTAAACGGATTTCCACAATTGGGAAAACCTGCAATGAGGCACCGTTGCCGAGAAGGGCGACAGTGAATTCACGGCCCGGGAGGAACTTTTCCACGAGGGCGGGTTCATCGTAATCGTTGAGTACCCGTTCGACCTGTTCGCGAAGTTCTTCCTGCGTACGCACGATAGAGGAGTTCAGAATCCCCTTGCTCGATCCTTCGTGAAGCGGCTTGACGACCGATGGAAGCCTGACAGACATGTATTTCAGTTCGTCAAGCGAGTTGACGACATGGAATTCCGATGTTGGAATCTTGTAGAAGGAGAGAATCTCTTTTGCGCGCGCCTTATCGAGGCAAATTCCGAGCGTCACAGGGTCGGACCCCGTGTACGGGATGCCAAGCATTTCGAGGATCGCAGGGATTTGGGCTTCTCGGGAGGGTCCTCGCAATCCTTCCGCGATATTGAAGACGATATCGGGTTGGACTTCAAGGAATCGTTGGGGAGCGTACTCGGACGCCTCAATCATCGTCACGGTGTGTCGCTCTTCCAGGGCCGCCTTCACGGCGAGAATGGTTGATTCACTATCCCATTCTGCGTATGTGTCAGGTCTCGTCTTCTGAAGTTTCGTTCGTGATGAAACTGCTACTTCGTTGTCTCCGTTTTCTTCTCCGCGGGATTCGACCGAAACTCCGTCCGCGTTTTCCTTCTTCATGTTATAGACGAGCGCGACATTCAATCGCGGTAACAAGCAGGTTGATCAACCTTTCCATTGTGAGAGGACGACCTATCAATGAACGTGTATCGTTGATACAAATATAAGCTTTTAATCGTCGTTGTCAAGTCTGAGACACTCTTTTTGCGCGATTCATGCGCGTTCGTACTTGACACGACGCGTGACATGACCTCCGCGCGAGAATCGTCGGACGATCTTCAATCCCATGACGCGGATCTTTCTCGGGGAGATTCAAGAGTACGATCGATCGAGTTGAGAGAAGAGAAACGAACTGCGGAAGGAGAACTCTGAAGCGGAATGGAAAGAACGCTCACCCTACGTTTCCAAGCTCCAGAGCGTCCCGATATTGGGATTCAAAGTGCTTTCGGACCGAACGATGGGAGTCTGAACGCAGCTGCGGATCACGATCGACCAGCGAAAACGCTTCCTTTCGTGCCATGGCAACGAGTTCTGCGTCCTCAACCAGGTTGGCGAGGCGGAACGCCGGGACACCGCTCTGACGAAGACCAAAGAACTCCCCGGGGCCTCTCAGCCGGAGGTCCACCTCGGCGATTTTGAAGCCATCGATCGTTTCCACCATCGTTTCGAGCCGGATCTTGGCGTTGAGTTTCTCTTTTTTGACCTCACCGGGCTCCAAACCGCGCCGGTGGCCATCGAACCACCCATAGTTGGCGATGAGGATGCAAAAGGATTGATCCGCTCCACGTCCCACACGGCCGCGTAACTGATGAAGCTGGGAAAGTCCAAATCGTTCCGCATTCTCGACGATCATGATCGTCGCATTCGGGACATCGATTCCAACCTCGATGACGGTCGTCGAAACGAGAATCTGAATCTCACCAGCCTTGAAGCTCTGCATGATTTGATCTTTCTCCTCCGACTTCATCCGACCGTGGAGAAGGCCCAGCCGGACCGACGGGAATACAGCGCTCTTGAGATGCTCGAACTCGACCGTGGCTGCTTTGAGATCGACTTTTTCGGATTCCTCGATGAGCGGAAATACGATGTACACCTGGCGTCCCTGCCTGACCTCCTGTTTCACAAAGTCGTATACCTTGTCTTTCTGATCTTCAAGGCGGACTCCGGTTTTGATGGGTTTTCGGTTAGCGGGCATCTCATCGATGACTGAAACGTCGAGATCGCCATAGACGGTGAGCGCCAGGGTCCGGGGAATCGGGGTGGCTGTCATCACCAGCACATCGGGATTGAGGCCCTTCTCTCTCAGCGTCGCCCGCTGCATCACTCCGAACCGGTGCTGCTCGTCGATGACGACAAACCCCAGGTGAGCGAAGCGCACATTCTCTTCGAGCAGAGCGTGCGTCCCAACAACGATCTGCGCACGACCGCTGCGGAGGTCTTCCAGAACATCCTCCCGGAGCTTTTTCTTTTGTCCGCCGATCAGCAGTCGCACGTTTACCGGGAGATTCTCCAGGTATGCGCAAAGTGTACGGTAATGTTGCTCGGCAAGGACCTCCGTCGGGGCCATCAGGGCAACCTGAAAATCATTCTCCACGGCAACGAGCATCGAGAGCAGCGCAACGATAGTTTTGCCGCTGCCGACATCGCCCTGCAAGAGACGATTCATCGGCGTCGGCTTCCGCATGTCATCCGCGATTTCACGCAGCACCCGACGTTGCGCTTTGGTGAGCTGGAACGGCAGGGCAGCCACAAGTTTGCGGGCGAGCGTGCTTTCCAGGGAATAAGTGATCCCCTTCTTCTCCAGCCCGTACCTGCGCTTCCGGTACGCGAGCATGAGCTGGAGAAAGAACAACTCCTCGAATTTCAGTCTCCGGCGAGCGATCTCCAGCGCATCGCTGTTCTCGGGGAAATGAATACCCTGAAGCGCTGTCCGGCAGCCGGCAAGGTTCGCCCGTTCGCGGATCTCCTCGGGTAACACTTCCTCGATTCCCATAAGGTGACTTTTGAGCGCGTTCCGGATAATCCGGCGGAATCCCCTGCTGTCGAGGCCGACCTTTCCCAGCTCGGACGTGGAGGGATACTTCGGAATGATCGCTCCGGTGTTAAACAGTTTTCCCCAATCAGGTTCGTCTTCTTCTTGCGCACCGCGCAACCGGTCAAACTCGGGGTGTGTAAACTGAATCCGTCCGAGCTTGTCGAAATCCGGATAGGCCGACACCGCCAGGAGCTCCCCCAGCTCAAAGGCGTCTTTGAACCACTGCACACCTTCAAACCAGACGCACGTCAGGAAGCCCGTGTCATCCTTCAACGTCAGAAAAAAAATGAGCCGGTTCGAACGTCTGGAGCGGCGCATCTCCACACGATACACCTCGCCGATGACGGTGACCGGCCTCTCTGCATCGACGTACTTCCGGAGATCGCGAATGCTGATGATTTTGCTACGGTCGAGATAGTCGAAGGGGAAATAGAAAAGGAGATCCCGGATCGTGCGGATGCCGACCGCTTCGAGCGCGGAGGCACGCTTCGGTCCGATCCCCTTCACATACTGAAGAGGTGCATCGGCGGGCGGGCCGCCCCCGTTTGCGGGAGATGGAGGTTGTCGATTCATGTGACTGCGGTCGCAACTACCGGGATGTTTCCGCCGGGAAGGCGGCGACATTCCGATACGACCGTTTCTGATTCTTCTCTATCGTTGATTCGCTGTGTAAACAACCTTTCCTCCCAAAACCGTCATCTCGACATTCACCGACTCGATCTTTGCCGGATCCATCGCGAGAATGTCATCGCTCAGGACAATCAGGTCGGCAAGCTTGCCGGGCGTGATGGAGCCTTTCTCTTGTTCCTCGAAAACAGCATAGGCATTGCTCATGGTGTATGCTTTGATCGCTTCCTGTACAGTAATCTTCTGCTCGGGGAACCAGCCATTCGGATTCGCACCGTCCGTCGTCCTTCGGGTAACGGCCGCATAGACGCCCAGGAGGGGATTCAACGGCCCGACGGTCCAGTCGCTTCCGAATGACAATGTCGCCCCCTGGTCGAGGAAACTCCGGAACGGGTAGGTTGTCTTGCATCGCTCGTGCCCAATGCGCTTCTCGGCCCATCGGCCGTCATCGATTGCGTGATACGGCTGCACGGATGCGATCACCCCGAGCGACGCAAAGCGTTTGAAATCTTTCGGCGCAATATGCTGCGCATGCTCTATTCGGAATCTTCTGTCCCAGGCAGGATTGAGCTTTGCAATGCTCTCGAACAGGTCCAGAGCAATGCTGTTGCCGCTGTCACCGATTGCATGGATCGAGAGCTGAAGCCCTGCGAGGTCAGCAGCCTTGCCCCAGCGAGCCAGGCTTCCATCACCAACGACGTCCATTGCCAGTCCTTTTGTCGCGGGGTCTGAAGTGTATGGCTCATAGAAGAGAGCGGTCGACGATCCAAGGGAACCGTCCACAAATTCTTTCATCGATCCAACTCGGATCGAATGATCACCAAAAGGGACCCGAATACCGAGCGCTGCGAGATGCTCCCACTGACTGAGAGGGAGCCGGCAATGGAATCGGGCAGTCAAGTCCCCGCGGTCACGGAGCATTTGATAGACGCGAACGTCCGCCGCAGAAGATACGTCCTGGATACTTGTCACTCCGTACTTCCGTGCCTCCGCAAGCGCCAGGCGGGCGGCTTCCATCATCTCTTCCGTTGACGGATCGGGGACATGCCGGTACACAAAACTCATAGCTGCATCCTTGAGAACGCCGGTTGCCTCGCCGGTGTTCTTGTCCCGCACAATCGTACCCCCCTGAGGGTCAGGAGTGTTTTTGTCGATCCCGGCCAGCTTGAGGACGTACGAATTGGCCAACGCCATGTGACCATCATAGCGATTTACGAACACAGGAGTCTGAGGGGTGAGAACATCCACGAGCTCTTTGGTCGGCAGGTTGCCGCCCGGCCAGTTGTCGTGGTCCCAGTCGCCTCCGGTGATCCATTTCCCGGGCCGCTTTGCTGCACGCTCTCCGATCATGGCAGCGAATTCTTTTTCACTCTTAGTGAATCTCAGATCGACGCTCTGCAGCTGAAATCCCCCCGTCATGAAGTGCGTGTGATTGTCGATGAAGCCAGGGAGCATTCGTCTTCCCTTCAGATCAATGACTTTTGTTGCCGATCCGACGTACTTTTTCATCTCCGAGGTCGTACCGACGGCCAGGATTTTGTCTCCGAGGACAGCGACGCCCTCGCCGGTAGGCCGATTGGCGTCCACCGTCCACAGATTTCCGTTGACAAAGACGAGGTCAGCAATTTGTGAATGACAGAGCGACGGGAGGAACAAGGACAGGATGAAAACTGAAAGCTTCGCGTTCATGTGAATCCCTCATAGGTTTGGATGTGTTCGGCGAGGAGTGGTTGACGCCCAAAGATAGCCCTAAAAGATAGCCAATGACCGAGTGAATTTCAATGCGCCCTGAATAAGGAAAAACCATGTTGACTTTAGAGAGCGAAGTCTCTAATTTGGGATCACTTCTTACCGGTTTGCGCAAACTTTTTTTCCGTGCGAGGACTTTATGGGCATCTCTCAGTGGAGGTCGGCATTTTCAATTCTAGCTCTCACAATACTGTTCCTGATGACTGCCGTCGCCGCACAACCAAACGGAAGCAAGGGTCGAAGCGTCGAATCCCAGGCATCTACACCTCAAAAGACGGACACGTTGAGACTGATGCATCCATCAACCTTTGATGATATGGCCCGCCGCGTCGACAGCTTGCAGTTCATCGTCGTCTATAACGCGGACCTGCTGCAAAAGGACGTCGGCACCAAAGTGATGTGGATTTACATCATGCTTGGCGTCATGATCCTGGCGAGCGGTACGATGTATATCGCCCTCCGACAAGCGCAAAGAAGCCGCGAGGACCTTGAGGGAAAGCTCACAGCCCAGCTTGCTTCCGTCGTAAATCACCTCGAAGCCGAAATCAAGAGCCTTTCGGACAAGATGGACTTTCATCATCCGAGCCCGGGCCGCCGGCCCTCCAAGAAGAAATCCTGATCTTCCGGTGTTTCAACAAGCTGGAGACAAAAAACAAAAAGCCCCGTCTGATGCGGGGCTTTTTCATTTCAAGATATCCGGCGCTCGGTCATGAGTCTCAACGGTTTTTCGCCAAACGATCCAGTTCCCGGCGGATGGAGCGGGCCAGGCCTTCATCGGGCGATTCTTTGAGGGCTGCACCAAACATGGTCGCCGACCGTTCACGCATCCCAAGCTCCCTGTACGTCAACCCCATGAGAAAGGACGCATCGGCCCTCTTGGACGAGGCCTTGACGTCCAGAACCTTCTTCAATGAGACCAGGGCAAGATCGAACTGTTTCAACCGGTAGCGGCTGGCACCCATCAGGAAGTAGCATTGATCTTCGATTCCCCCGAGAGCTCCTCTCTCAAGCGCGTCCTGGCACCACTGGATGGTCTTTCGGTACTCTCCTGAAGCATAGAGCCTCTCGGCCGCGCCGATGGCCTTGTCATCCGGCGGGGTGGAAACCGGTTTTGGAGCTGCCAAAGGTTGTGTGGTCCGCGGGACCGGCTTCGTGCTGTCCGGACGGGCGCCGCGGCGGGTGGCCTCAAGGCGCTCCAGTTGTTCCGCAAGGGCAACAATTCGGCGATCCTGATCTCTTTGACTGTTCAGAAGCGAATCCGCTTTTCCCGCGGGCCGGGTCTGCGGTGCAGAGATGGCCGGCGTCTGCGGCTTGATCGTTGCCGGTTTCGGCAGCTCGGCGAGGGGGATAAAAAAAGTCTCTTCGGGGGGAACAGTGGGACGCGTAGTACGGCAGCCGGCCAGGAGCATCAGGAATACTGCGGCACGCATTGCTCTCGAGACTCCTGTGAGAGAGCCTATTTTCATGGCTATTCGATTACCGGGGTTTTTTTCTTCATGATCATAAATCGAAAGAACCCTGCAAATCCACCGACGATAAGCGCGGTCGTGATTCTGTCTTCTGAGCTCGGCCCCAGACTCGGCACTCGCGGAGCCGGCGGGAGCCAGGCAGGCCGACTGTACTCGCTCCAAGAGATCTGCCTCACGGAATCAATGAAAAAGACGAACCGATAGACAACGGCATCATCATCGAAACGTACAGGCAGGTTCAATTCGATCGTTCTTCCGACCATGTTTCTGATCGCCGACTCGCGCTCGAATGAATTCCCGTCGGTCGTCGGGAGAAGATCAGCCAACCGCCATTCCCTTCCCCTGACACTGATGTTTGCTTTGGGCGCAACGACGTCCCGAATGACGCCGAGGGAAGGGATGGGCGAACTCGGGGTCGGTACTGAACTCGTGTCATAGTACGTTGCAATGGTTCGCACAGGAAGAGGCGGCCCGCCCACTGCCAGCGAGGCGTGTGCCCAGTCCAGTCGCATGGAGGCCGGCGAGATGTTTTGCAGCTGAAAGCGGATCGCGGGATCGTCAAAACGGAACTGGATGATCATCCTATCATCCCGAAACATCAGCGAATCCGATTTTTGGGGGGCGGAGAGAGAAACAAAGTACCGGTACTTGTTTCCAAGTGAGGAAGACACCTGCGAAGACGCACGGCACCCCAGCATCCAGATCACCGGAAGCGCCAACAGAACCATCCGGCCAATTCGGCGTCTACTGATTGTCACTGTGGCTCACAGATTCTTCAGAATACTCTTTTGCTGCTCTGACAAAATCACGAAACAAGGGATGAGGATTGATTGCCCGGGATTTCAGCTCCGGATGGAACTGGCCGGCGACGAACCACGGATGATCGGGAAGCTCGATGATTTCGACGAGCGTATTGTCAGGAGAGACACCGCTGAACACCATTCCGCCATCGGCCAGTTTCTTCCGGAACCTGTTGTTCACTTCAAACCGGTGACGATGCCGTTCGGAGATCAGATCTTTCCGATACGCTTTGAAGGCCTTCGTCCCTTTCGCAACGATGCAGGGATATGCTCCGAGCCGCATCGTGCCGCCAAGGTTCTTCACACCCTTTTGATCCATCATGAGATCGATAACGTTATTCTTGGTTTTCTTGAACTCTGTACTGTTTGCGCCCTTCAACCCGCAAACATTGCGGGCGAACTCAATGACGGCACACTGCAGCCCAAGACAGATCCCCAGGAACGGGATATTATGCTCCCGAACGTAACGTATTGCTTCGATCTTCCCTTCCACTCCGCGCTCGCCGAAGCCGCCCGGAACAAGGAGCCCTGCCACATCGCTCAGATACCGCTCGGGGCCGGCATGTTCAATGTCTTCCGCTTTCACCCACCGGACCTCGACGATGGCATCGTTTTCGGCACCGGCGTGGACGAATGCCTCGATGATGCTCTTGTATGCATCGAGGAGATCTGTATACTTGCCGCAGACGGCAATCGTGACTTTCCCGTGGGGATGCCTGATGCGATTGACGAATCGTGTCCAGCGCCGGAGATCCGGAGCGCCGCATTTCAGATTCAGCTTCTCGATCACAATTTGAGGCATACGTTCCCGTTCGAAGGTGAGCGGAACCTCGTAAATCGAATGAACGTCGGGCCCTTCGATGACCGCGTTTGCCTCGACGTTGCAGAAGAGGGCGATTTTTTCCCTGAGATCCCGGCTCAGGTGTCGTTCCGACCGGCAGATCAGAATGTCCGGCTGCAACCCGATTTCCAGAAGGGTTTTCACGCTGTGCTGCGTCGGTTTTGTTTTCAGCTCACCCGCCGAACGGATATACGGAACCAGCGTGACATGGATATTCAGCGCGTTCCGGTGACCGACGTTGAGCGTGAACTGTCTGATCGCTTCCAGGAACGGGAGGCTTTCGATATCACCGACCGTGCCGCCGATTTCCGAGATGATGACATCATACTTTCCGGTAGACGCCAGGGCTGCAATGCGGCGTTTGATCTCGTCCGTGATGTGGGGAATAACCTGGACCGTGGCGCCCAGATAGTCTCCGCGTCGCTCCTTTGAAATAACCTCATAATAGATCTGACCTGTCGTCGCATTGTTTTGACGCGACGTGCTGGCGTCAAGAAACCGCTCGTAGTGCCCGAGGTCGAG
>DOWV01000299.1:0-3891 GCA_003519375.1 Bacteroidota bacterium | reverse complement strand
AGGCAGCGATTCCCTTCCCCAGCGAGGAGACACCCCCGCCGGTGACAAAAATATATTTGACATGGTTCTTAGGCATAGAGAGAGTATGTACCGGAAAAGTTGCGTGCTACGAACGTGATTTCAACACTTCGATCACACGACGGACGTCATCCTGCGTGTCGACCGAAATGCAATCGAATTGGGTTATACCGACCTTGATGCGGTATCCGTGTTCAAGGATCCTCAGCTGTTCCAGTCTTTCCGCCCGCTCGAGAGCAGATTCGGAAAGCGACGGGTACTTCAGCAGGAACGATCTCCGGAATACGTAGATTCCCACATGCCTGTAAAACATGTGATGGTTGAGCCAGAGAGACTGGTCCGCTTCTTCACGGATGAACGGAACGACCGACCGTGAGAAATAGAGAGCGCTTCGTCCGGCACTCAGGACAACCTTCACCACCGCCGGGTTGTGCAAGTCCGCCGGAGAGTCAAGTTTTCGCACCAGAGTTCCGACATCCGCGTCGGGATCGTCCAGCACCACCCGCACGGCCTCATCGATCATCTGAGGTGCGATGAGGGGCTCGTCCCCCTGAACATTCACGAAAATGTCCGCCGGCAGCACGCCTGCAATCGCGGCAACCCGATCGCTTCCGCTCCTGATGGTGTCGGACGTCATGATGACTTCGCCGCCGAACGCTCTCACCGCTGCAGCAATCCGGTCATCATCGGTCGCCACAACAACCTGCGAGAGCAATGACGCTTTGCTCGCCTGCTCATACACGCGCTGGATCATGGACTTGCCGAGCAAATCGATCAGCGGTTTCGCCGGAAGCCGCTGGGATGCGTACCGTGCCGGTATCACAGCAACAACGCGTGCCATCGCTATCGGTCACCTATCACTTTCGGTACCTTGAAGAACTTCTCGGTCTTTTCCGGAGCATTCTTGAGCGCCTCTGACGGCGTCAGCCCGGGCTGTGCCACATCCTCGCGAAAGACATTCTGAAAATCTATCACGTGCGAGAGCGGCTCCACCGCTGTTGTATCCAGTTTATTCAGTTGTTCGACGTACGCAAGAATGGCGTTGAGCTGATGCGTGAACGTCTCTTTTTCGGCCTCCGAAAATTCGAGCCGGGCGAGCCGGGCAATATGTTCGACATCTTTGAGAGTGACCGCCATGGGTTCCTCTATCCCTGATCAATGTAGCGGCTGGCTATCTGGGCACGAACGGTTTCCATCAGCTGCTGTACTGCGTCTTTTCCGACAACGCCGTTCGTCGGCACCGGCTTGCTCAGCACAAGTTCGATGTCGGAGGGCGTGATCTGCCAGGATCCCTTTCTCATGATCTTGAACGTATTGTTGATCGTGACCGGGATAATCGGGATTCCTGCTTTGATCGCGAGCGTAAATGCTCCCCGCTTGAACGGCTGGAGTTTACCGTCTCTTGTTCGCGTCCCTTCGGCGAAGAGAATCACTGATGCCCCATTACGCATTCGCGCTGCCGCTTCCTCGAGGCTCTTGACCGCATCCCTGGCTTTTCCCCGGTCGATCGAAATGTAGTGTCCGTATTTCAGGGCCCAGCCCCAGAGCGGAATTCTCGTGAGCTCCTTTTTCAAAACAAAACGGATGTCATCGGGGATACCGTTCACGGCCGCCGGGATGTCGAACGCGCTGGCATGATTGGAAATGTAGATATAGTGCTGCGATGGATCGACGTTTTCTCCTCCCTTCGTGACGACTTTGATGCCGAAGAGGAAGAGGATGATCTGTGACCAGGCACGGCTCATGGCATGAAACGTCCGCCCTGTTCGATCGATCGGCGTTGAGAACAGGGCAATCGCCGAAAGCGGAATAGCCGCAAGCCCGATGAGAAACACCCTGATCGCCGTCAAGATCATCGTCCACCCCCCAACGCCCACCGTCCGAGGATCAATCCACACTCCGTTGCAATAAACGGGTTGAGCGGCATCCGACCTGTGAGGATCGTCCCGGTGAGCGGTTCGCTGGAGTGAAGAAATGCTGCTGATTCTTTTGGGGATAAGGAGACTACGGCATCAAGGGGTACACGGTGCTGCTCAGTGAGGATTACTGCGTGCTCCATGAAGCGGCATGATCAGGGAGTGAGTCCATCGTGGTTTTCTCAAAATAGCAAAGGGTGCCCTGAAAAGCAAATGAGGATTGGAACGGTAAAACAGGCCGCCCACGGACGGAATCACCTTATCGGCGAGTAGTTGAGAATCTGACGAATCATCTGGAGAGTTGCGCCGTCATCGTACGATAGTCACCGATATCCGGTCTCGCACCTTAAGGGTTTTTTGACCTTTGACGATCTTCGTGAGCGAAAGATGCGGTCCACGCACCTCTGACACGTAAAGCTCTCCGATGACTCCAGCCGATGCATCCTGCGCCATGAGGTTTTTATAGACCACCAACTGCTGTCCGGAGCGGATTCCGTCGTCACTCCCAAGGTTGATGAATGCGCTCTCGCCTTCGATGAAGACGATGTTCCCCCAGATTGTCACAGGCTTGAAGTTGAGCGAAATGGTGTCAAGCATCTTGCCCAGTTGAAGGAGGCTGTCGGGATTGGTCATCCCCCAGGCTTTAATGGCGGGCATGGCACTTTCGATTTCAAGAGCGAAGTTCTCCGCCGTTTGGAAGCAGGCCTGCCCAATGACAGTTCTGTTGAAATCTTCGCTCCCGAATCGAATCTTGTCGAGATCACGATACTCGATCGTTCGATCCGACTGTTTCCCGAAGAGGGTCAGCGTGAGCGACCGGTCGGCATACTCCCCCGCCGCGGTGCCCCGCTTGACCGAAGACGCCGTCGCAGACTGAACGGTACGCTCAAGATCGAAAATGGTAAATTTGACGCTCAACGATCCTTTGAAGGCCTCGTAACCGCCGACCAGGGGCTGACCAGTGACGAAGCGTGAAACCTCGAACTGCTCCACGACACCTGCAACCAGAAAGCGCACATTGAACTGCTTGTAGAGCGCGTCCCAGAACTTGATGTCGTCGAACGCGCGTCCCTCGTGTTTCTGTTCCTCAAAGAAGTTCTTCACGATCACGGGCGATACCGTCGGGATTCGGTAACGCTCCTTCATGAATGCAGCGAGGAACCGCGGTACATCCACACCCACATCCCAGCGGCCCTTGAAGTCAGAGTCGTTCTGAAACGGCAGGAAGATAAATCCATGCGACGGTGCGTTCTGAGCGATGACGGCCCCATCACCGCCGAGGCCGGAAAGGAACAAGCCGAGAAGGCAGATGCCTCTTGCAATCGAAAGGGTTTGATTCCTCTTATTCATAGATCAGGTACTTTGCGCGGGCAGCTTTGAACGGGACAAGTTCCTCATCGATTTCCTTCAGTATGGTCTCCACGCTCCGCCGGGTCTGGAGTGACTTGCGGAGGACGCTCGACCCGGCCGCCCTGTCAAACGCCGAGATCCGGTCGGCTTTGGCGCGCTGGAAAATGTCCTTTTCGGGGAAAAGCCGTTGAAGCGCGTCGAGAACCGAGATTTGAACAGCCGTCATGTTCAGCAGGTCGAGATCGGTCACATGAACCTGAACACCCAGGAATCTCGTGTCCGACGTATCGAAGTAGAACGGTCTGTAAGACAAAGGCCGGAACGATACCCCCGGAAGCTTCTTGCTGTTGAGATAGCTGGCAAGCTTGTCACCGTCAACCCATGGGGCACCCACGAGCTCGAAAGGCAGCGTGTAGCCCACTCCCTGATTTGCCGTTCCGAGTTCGCCCAGCAAACCAGTCATCACGTAAAACATCGGCGTCGTTGCGTGAGGGATATGGGGAGAGGTCGGGACCCAGACGAGGCCGGTCTCATCCCACCACATCGACCGCTTCCATCCTTCCATGGGAACGACGGTCAGCTTGCACTTCGCCCGGTTGTCAAGCCA
>DOWV01000106.1 GCA_003519375.1 Bacteroidota bacterium | reverse complement strand
ATTTTGCCACAAAGTCTCAAAGGCACCAAGAAAGACTTGTAGTTCTTTCTACTCTTCTAAAGAAAGGCCTTTGTGACTTTGAGTCTTGGTGGCACCATTTTTTGTCTTTCTCATTGGCATCAGTTTTTGGGCTTTTTTGTCCTTTTTGGAGCCTGTCGCTCGAGTATCACTTGAAGTTCAGCCTCTAAGAACTTTCCTCCCGGCTTTTGTCTGACAGTGTTCACGAAAAAATTTCCCTCTACACTGAATCGAGTATTGACATCCTCCATAAAAATGTTATCTTGATAGAACAACGCTTTACCCAAGTCAAGTGAATTCCGGCACCTCCATATTACCAGCTACACGGGTCAACTCCTTCGCGGGCGTTGTGCGCCCCATTGCCGGTATTCTCCCCATTAGCCTTATCCTTATTCTTATTAACCTCCTCCTCGGGCTCCTTATTATTGCATGACCGAGGCCAGAGGTTAACCGAGCATACCACTCACATCCCATAGTTCAACACGGTAGCGCAGGTTCTCCTCTGGCGGCGAGGAATACATTTGCCAAAGGTGAACGATGCGTAGTGACAGAATCAAAGCCGGAATCGAGCGAGCTCCCAACCGCGCCATGTTGCGCGCAGTCGGATTCGGCGACGCCGATTTTCAGAAGCCGATCATCGGCGTGGCAAACGGTTACAGCAACCTCACGCCATGCAATGTCGGACTCGACGAACTGACTGATTGTGCCATGGAGGCCCTCCGCACGGCCGGGACGATGCCCCAGGTCTTCGGCACCATCACCGTCAGTGACGGCATCGCCATGGGTACAGAAGGGATGAAATACTCCCTCGTCTCCCGCGAGGTGATCGCCGACTCGATCGAAACCGTGTGTCAGGCTCAGTCCATGGACGGCCTCATCGCGATCGGCGGATGCGACAAAAACATGCCGGGGGCGATGCTCGCGATCGCGCGCATGAACATACCGTCGGTTTTTGTTTACGGCGGGACCATCAAGCCCGGACATCTTCGCGGCCAGGACCTGACGATTGTGAGTGCATTCGAAGCAGTCGGACAACACAGCGCGGGGAAACTCACCGCAGAACAAGTCCACGAAATCGAATGTCATTCCTGCCCCGGTGCCGGCTCCTGCGGAGGGATGTACACCGCCAATACGATGTCGTCGGCGATCGAGGCCATGGGACTGAGCCTCCCCTTCTCCTCCACCATGGCGGCTGAGGATGAGGAAAAAAAAGAAAGCACGAAACGTTCTGCCGAAGTGCTCGCCAAGGCAGTGAAGAAGCAGATCCTCCCCCGATCAATCCTCACGCGGAAAGCATTCGAGAACGCCATTGCCGTTGTCATGGCAATCGGCGGCTCGACGAATGCAGTTCTCCACCTCCTTGCAATTGCGAAAGCTGCAAATGTCGAATTGACCATCGATGACTTCGAGATCCTTCGCCGGCGTGTGCCTGTTTTGTGCGATCTGAAGCCATCGGGCCGCTATGTTACCACAGAGCTGCATGCCGCCGGCGGCATACCGCAGGTCATGAAGATGCTGCTCCATCATGGCCTGCTCCATGGCGATGCGCTGACCGTTTCCGGCGAGACCGTGTCAGAGGTCTTATCAGCGATCCCGACAGAGCCGCGCAGAGACCAGAGTGTCATTCATTCATGGTCCAGCCCTGTCTACGCGCAGGGGCATCTTGCGATTCTGAAAGGCAACCTGGCAACCGAGGGTGCAGTCGCGAAGATCACAGGCGTCAAGCACCCGGTGATCACCGGTCCTGCCCGCGTGTTTGATTCGGAAGAGGAGTGTCTGAAAGCAATTCTGGCTGGAGCTATCAGGCGCGGCGATGTTCTTGTGATTCGGTACGAAGGCCCGCGCGGCGGTCCGGGGATGCGCGAGATGCTTGCCCCGACGTCGGCGATTATCGGAGCCGGGCTGGGCGATGCCGTGGGACTCGTCACAGACGGGAGGTTTTCGGGCGGCACCTACGGGCTTGTCGTGGGGCACATTGCACCGGAAGCGGCGGTTGGAGGAACGATTGCATTCGTGCACGAAGGAGACTCGATCACGATCGATGCCGAGCGGCTGCTGATACAGCTCAACGTCCAGGAGAACGTGCTCGCTGAGCGAAGGAAGAATTGGACTGCGCCCGCGCCTCGCTATACGGCCGGGGTTCTGGCGAAATACGCGAAGCTCGTTTCAACGAGCAGCCGCGGAGCAGTAACGGATTTCTAACAACAATGAGGAGAAGAGGCGATGGTCAGCACAAAGACACCCGAACGAGCTCACGGGAAAATGATGACCGGGGCAGAGATTTTTGTCCGCTCTCTGGTCGAAGAAGGGGTTGAAGTCGTTTTCGGGTACCCCGGCGGGGCAGTCATTGGCATCTACGATGCGCTCCACGATATCACCGATATCAGACACATTTTGACGCGCCACGAGCAGGGGGCCACCCATGCGGCGGAAGGGTACGCCAAGGCCAGCGGAAAACCGGGAGTCGTGCTCGTGACGTCAGGCCCCGGCGCCACCAACACGGTGACGGGCATTGCCGACGCGTACATGGACTCCATTCCCATCGTCATCTTCACCGGGCAGGTTGCCGTCAAGATGATCGGCAACGACGCGTTCCAGGAGGCCGATATCGTCGGAATCACCCGGCCAATCACGAAGCACAATTTCCTCGTCAAGGATGTCCGCGAGCTGACGAGGACTATCAAGGAAGCCTTTTTCATAGCCACCACAGGCCGGCCGGGGCCGGTCCTTGTTGACCTTCCGAAGGATGTGATGGCGCAGAAGACACTTTTTGAGTATCCGAAGAGTGTTGAGCTCCGCGGATATCAACCTGTCGTCGAAGGAAACGCCAAGCAGGTCAAAAAGGCGGCCGAACTCATCTCCAAAGCAAAAAGACCTGTGCTCTATGTCGGCGGCGGCGTCATCAACTCTAATGCGGCGCGGGAACTGCAGATCCTTGCCGAGAAACTCCGTTGTCCGGTCACCACGACGCTCCATGGCCTTGGAGCTTTCCCTGAAGGGAATGCGCTTTCGATGGGAATGCTCGGCATGCACGGGACGTGGTATTCCAATGTTGCGGTCAGCTACTGTGATGTCCTCATCGCCATTGGTGCCCGCTTCGATGACCGCGTGACCGGGAAGGTGGAAGCCTTTGCTGTTGAGGCGAAGAAAGTACACATCGATATCGACCCGGCAGCAATCAGCAAGAACGTGCCCGTGGATGTGCCGATCGTCGGCGACGTGAAGCATGTACTGCGCGCTTTGACGGAACTCGTCGAGCCGCTTGACACAGCCGACTGGCTCGCCACCATTGCCCAGTGGAAAGCGGAGCACCCGCTGCGTTACAAACACGACGACTCGCTTCGTGCACAGCATGTCATTCAGGCGCTGGGCGATCTGACCAGCGGAGACGCTGTCGTGGTTACCGATGTCGGCCAGCATCAGATGTGGGCCGCACAGTTTTACCGCTGGAAGCATCCTCGTTCCCACATCACCTCGGGTGGTCTCGGCACGATGGGCTTTTCGCTTCCAGCATCGATGGGAGCGGCGTTCGCGAATCCCAAACACCCGGTGGTCTCCATCAGCGGCGACGGCGGGTTCCAGATGAATTCTCAGGAGCTTGCCACCATCGTACAGCATCAGCTGCCGATCAAGATCTTCGTCATCAACAACGGATTCCTCGGCATGGTGCGGCAATGGCAGGAGTTGTTCTGGAGGAAACGTTATTCGCACGTCGACATCACGGCGCCTGACTTCGTGAAGCTTGCCGAAGCCTATGGTTGCAAGGCGCTCCGTGTCGCCGCGCCGTCCGAAGTCGAGAATGCCATCCAGACTGCGCTGGAGTACCATGAGGGACCCATCCTCATCGAATTTGTCGTCGCACGCGAAGACAATGTCTATCCGATGATTCCGGCAGGCCAGACGATCAACGAGCTCATGGATAATCCTGATCCCGTCCTGCCGTCCGGCAACGGCTCTTCGACAAAATCGCACACGATGGTTCACGTAAAAGGATAACCATATGGCGCATACAGCATCATCCGGTTCAACCGCTACCCGGGGAACGCCGGAGCCCAAGGAAAAGCAGCATACCATTGCGCTGCTCGTCGAGAATCACTTCGGGGCGTTCAATCGAATCGCGGGACTCTTCGCGGCCAAAGGATACAACATTGACAGTCTGACTGTCGGTCCGACCGAGGAAAAAGAAATCTCGCGCATGACGATCGTCACCCATGGAGACGACCAGATCATCGAACAGATTGTCAAGCAGCTTCACAAGCTCATCGATACGATCAAGGTCATCGACCTCACGTTTGAACCATTCGTAGAGCGCGAGCTGGTCCTGGTGAAGGTTCAATCGACGACGTCGACCCGGGCCGAGATCATGCAGATCTCTGAGATTTTCCGGGCAAAAGTGGTCGATATCAGCCCCAAAACGGTCATGCTCGAAGCGACCGGAAGTCAGCAGAAGGTGGATGCCATCATCAACATGCTCAAGCCTTTCGGGATAAGAGAACTGGCCCGGACCGGGCGAGTGGCGTTGAAGCGCGAATTCCAGGGAGAGGTCTAGTGACCGACACGGCCGCCATACACGATTTTCCATTGTACGATCCTCGCACGGAACACGACGCATGCGGAGTGGGCTTCATCGTCAATGTCAACGGAGATCGCTCGCACAATATCATCCGTCAGGGAATTGAGATTCTTGTCAATCTCACCCACCGCGGTGCATGTGGATGCGATCCGGAAACGGGCGACGGCGCCGGCGTCACGATTCAGATTCCGCATCAGTTCTTTGGACGCGTGTGCGCCGCCACCGGATTTTCACTTCCCGAAGAGGGATTCTATGGCGTCGGGATGGTGTTCCTCCCTGTCGAGCCGCAGTCGAGGTTTCAATGCCAGGGAATTCTCGACTCCATGGTGCAAGAGGAGAGCCTGTCGGTTCTCGGCTGGCGCGACACCCCGGTTGACGGCGATGCGATCGGCAGAACTGCCAGGGCTTCCCAACCCTACATCGAGCAGATTTTCATCGAGCGCCCGGCTCACATTTCGAGAGAAGAGTTCGAAAGAAAACTCTTCATCGTGCGGCGTAAGACAGAGCTTGCTGTTGCGGCATCGGACATACCGGAGAAGAAGTTCTTCTCTGTCCCCTCGATGTCGTCCTGGACGATCGTCTATAAAGGATTGCTCCTGGCCCCGCAGATTGCGCGGTTCTATACCGATTTGTCGGATCCTGACGCGTCAAGCGCTTTTTGCATGGTCCACCAGCGGTTTTCAACCAACACCTTCCCGAGCTGGCAGCTGGCACATCCTTTCCGCTATCTCTGTCACAATGGAGAGATCAACACACTCCGCGGTAACGTGAACTGGATGTACGCCAGACAGTCGGTGCTTCGATCCGAGCTCTTCGGGAAGAATATCGAGGAGATCTTCCCCATTGTGCAGGCGAACGTCAGCGATTCTGCGGCGCTCGACAACACCGTGGAGTTCCTGACGCTCGGCGGAAGAAGCCTCCCCCACGTTATGGCAATGCTGATCCCTGAAGCATGGGACGCCGACACATCGATGAGCCTGGAGAAGCGGGCATTCTATGAGTATCACGCGTCGCTCATGGAGCCTTGGGACGGGCCGGCTGCCGTTGCCTTCACCGATGGCCGCGTCATCGGAGCGACGCTCGACCGGAACGGACTTCGCCCCGCACGATACCTTGTGACCAAGGATGGTGTCGTGATCATGGCTTCGGAAAGCGGCGTGCTCGATGTGCCGCTGGACAATGTCGCTGCGAAGGGATGTCTCGAGCCGGGCAAGATGCTTCTCGTTGACCTATTGGAAAAACGCATCGTTCCGGACGAAGACATCAAAGCACAGCTCGCTTCACGAAGGCCATATTCGCAGTGGATCGCAGAGCACCAGATCAAGATCGAACGACTGCCGGAACCGCCGCGGGCATTTGCATTCAACCCGGTCGATCTTGTTCAGCGGCAGCGGATGTTCGGGTACACGGAGGAAGACGTTCGGAAGGTCATCACGCCGATGGCGACGGCCGGAGAGGAACCGGTCGGGTCGATGGGAACCGATACGCCGCTGGCATGCCTGTCCGACAGACCGCAGCCTCTCTTCAATTATTTCAAGCAGCTCTTCGCACAGGTCACGAACCCGCCGATCGATCCCATCCGGGAATCGATCGTGATGACGCTGACGAGCTACATCGGCACAGAACGAAACATTCTCGAAGAAACCCCCCAGCATTGCCACACACTGAAGCTGACAGATCCGATATTGACAAATCGTGATCTCGAAAAGCTTCGCCGCGTGTCGCAAGGTGATTTCCTCGCCACGACGCTGCCGACGCTGTTTCGCGTCGAAGGCGGCAAGCAGGAACTCGAGCGAGCGTTGGACGGCCTGTGCCGCCGCGCATCGCTCGCAATTCAGTCCGGTTATTCGATCGTCATCCTCTCCGACCGCGGCGCTGATGAAATGTACGCTCCGATTCCGAGCTTGCTGTCACTCACCGCGGTCCACAATCATCTGGTTCGCGAGAAAACACGCACCCAGGTTGCCCTTGTCGTGGAATCGGGAGAGCCCCGGGAAGTCATGCATCTTTCGCTTCTGATCGGGTATGGAGCCAGCGCAGTCAATCCGTATCTCGCTATCGAAACGCTGGAAGGTCTTGCGATGACAGAATCGCTTCCCGACGGCGTGACATTTGACAAGGCACTCCAGAACTACAAGAAAGCCCTGCAAAAAGGGCTTCTGAAGACGATGTCAAAAATGGGAATTTCCACACTTCAGAGCTATCGGGGTGCGCAGGTTTTCGAGGCAATCGGATTGGGGAAGGAGCTTGTCGAGAAATACTTCACCGGCACCTCCTCGCGCATCGATGGTATCGACCTCGACGTGCTTGCGCTGGAAGCGAGGATGAAGCACGATTTCGCGTTTCGCAGCGTCCGTGAATCGGAGACGGAGCTGGACCTCGGAGGAAACTACCAATATCTGGTCGGCGGCGAGCGTCACCTCATCAATCCCGATACGATCACAACGCTGCAGCAGGCTGTCCGCCGGTCGGACTATAAGCGGTTCAAAGAATACACAACGCTCCTCAGTGATCAGAGCTCGGGTTTGCTCAACCTTCGGTCGCTGCTTGAGTTCAAGAAGGGTACCAGGAGCATATCGCTGAATGAAGTAGAACCTGCGAAAGCGATCGTTGCGCGGTTTGCGACCGGAGCGATGTCATTCGGATCCATCAGCAAGGAAGCACACGAAACGCTTGCGATCGCGATGAATCGCATCGGCGCCAGGTCCAATACGGGCGAAGGTGGCGAGGACGAGGAGCGCTTTATCACCGCCTCGAACGGCGATTCCCGGCGCAGCGCCATTAAGCAGGTTGCGTCGGCGCGCTTCGGCGTCACGGCTCACTATCTTGTCAACGCTGATGAGATTCAAATCAAGATCTCGCAGGGAGCCAAACCGGGCGAAGGCGGACAGCTCCCGGGGTATAAGGTCGACGTAGCAATCGCGAAGGTACGGCACTCCGTTCCGGGCGTAGGACTTATTTCTCCACCACCACACCATGACATTTACTCCATTGAAGACCTGGCGCAGCTGATCTACGATCTGAAAAACGTTAATCCCTCAGCCCGGATTTCCGTGAAGCTCGTGGCAGAGCACGGAGTTGGCACCGTTGCAGCCGGAGTCGCGAAAGCGCATGCGGACGTCATACTGATCTCCGGTGACTCCGGCGGGACAGGCGCTTCTCCCCTGTCGTCAATCCGGCACGCAGGCATTCCCTGGGAGCTCGGCCTTGCGGAAACGCAACAAGTGCTCGTCATGAACGATCTTCGCAGCCGCGTCAGGCTTCAGACCGACGGCAAACTGCAGACCGGACGCGATGTCGTCATCGCCGCGCTGCTCGGTGCCGAGGAATTCGGCTTTGCCACCACTCCGCTGGTCACACTCGGGTGCATCATGATGCGCAAGTGCCACCTGAACAC
>DOWV01000219.1:9850-10593 GCA_003519375.1 Bacteroidota bacterium | reverse complement strand
TCTTTGAACGGACAGGGCCTGCAATGAGTGTGACGGAATTCGTGATTCTTGCCGTAGAATTCGAGCGCTCCAAAAGCGTGGACCTCTTCCGGATCTGATTCGAGCCACCAGTTCAGAAGATCGAAATGGTGAGACGCCTTGTGATTGAGGAGCGTCCCGCCGCATTCGCGCAGACGGTGCCATCGCCTGAAATAATCTGACCCGTGATACACGTCGAGATACCAGTGAAAATCAACGGAAGTAATCCGGCCGATGCGCTCCCGCATCAAGAGTTCTTTGATTCTCGCCCGCGTCGGTGTGTAGCGGTAATTGTGGGCCATGATGAGCTTGTTTTTTGATTTCCTGGAAGCATCCAGGATGAGTTTTAGCTTGGCCTCATCGATCGTCATCGGTTTTTCGGTAATGACGTCACACCCCATCTCGAGCGCTTTCGCTATGAACGTATGATGCGTTCCATCCACTGTCGTGACTATCACCGTGTCCGGTTTTGTCTTTGTAATCATCTCTTCAAAGTTCGCGAACGTCGGACATGAAACGCCCATCATGCGTTTCGCCGTTTCCAGCCTTCCCGGATTGCTGTCGCAGAGACCGACGAACTCAACGATACCCGGATAGCTCTGCAACACCGATTTTCCCCACATTCCCGTACCGCGGTGACCCGTCCCGACCATCGCCAGCCGCCGCCGCCTGGTTCCCGGCGGCATCGCGGCCACAGAATCGGGTATCTGACTCAGCAGCACCGC
>DOWV01000219.1:0-9596 GCA_003519375.1 Bacteroidota bacterium | reverse complement strand
GGTCGCAACGTAGTACTGCTTTGTGCCCAGCACACCGTCTGACACCTGTAAGCTCAAGATATACACACCGCTCGGCATCGATGAGGCATTCCAGTGAACAGTGTGGGAACCTGGACCCCGCACGCCCTCAACAAGCACAGCTACTTCCCTTCCAAGGACATCATATGTTCGAAGGTTCACGAAGCTATTAGCTAATAGCTGATAGCTAATAGCTGTTCTTGGATTAAACGGATTTGGAAAATTCTGTGCAAGCATGAATTCATCAGACTCGTGGTTCTCACCGCGCACGCCCGTGACAACGCTTGTTTCAAACGCTCCAAGATCCGGCGCGCCTCCGGAGAACGGCAGACCGACATTCGCACCTGCATCTATCATCGCGCTCCCCTGGGCAAGCCGCAGGAAGAGGCTGGGCGGCAGACTTCCGTCGGGATTCCTTGAGGCAGTGACACCGGCCGTATCGAGGCTGAGAAAATCCGCCGCTGTTACCGTAAATCCCTGCCAGCTGTTCTTCTCCTGAGTACCGCTCGATATCGAGACACCACCGCTGACGGAAACGCAGTTCTTGAATATATGCGTTTGTCCGGCAACAACTGTGTTCCTGAATGAATAGTTGTTGCCCTGGTTGCGGAAAGAGGTACAGTTGTAGAGCGTTTGTCCGCCGGTATTATTGTTCTCGTCAAATCCTTTGCCGCCATTCCCGGCATTATCAAATGCTAAGGAGTTACGGACGATCTGGGGTGTAGCAATGTAATTACCACCCAGCTTGAAACCATTTCCATTCCCGTTGAAGCTGCCTGAGAACCAGGAATCCACACCGTTCCGGAACGCGTAACAACTGTCGATCAGCACAGTGCCGGTTCCCATCCACAAATCCCAGCCATCATCCGAATTGTTCCAGGCGCGGCAACCCCGAAAGACGTTGCCCGGGCCGACCGTCCATTTCGCGCTGAAGCCGTCGGCATTTCCTCCGACCGGAGGGTCATAGTTCATGTACGTATCGCAGTTGAGGATCAGGTTGTTCGACGGTCCCGGCGCCGCCGAACCTGTGAGGTGAAGGCCTGTGTTCCTGTTGTCGTGAACAACACAATTCTCAATGATGTTATTGCTGCCGGAAATGTTGATACCGTTGTGCCCCGCATATCTCTGTTCAAGTCCCTTGAGGTGATAGTAACTCCCGCTGATACTGATTCCATCCGACGTGTTGCCGGTACAATCCAGAACAGGACTTTCGCCGGGATACGCCCATAGCTTGATTGTGCTTCCCTGTTGACCGATCTTGTTGAGACTCAATTTCGAGCTGCCCATCAAATAGACACCGCCGCGCAGTATGACAGAACCATTCGTGCCCACAGCGGTCAGTCCTCTGCCGACGGTCTTGTAAGGCAGGTCCACAGTACCGGGATTCGTATCGCTGCCGCCAGGTGATACGTAGACCGTCAACTGTGCGAATCCATGACAGGCGAACACCGCAAGGTACATCACCAATACCCGGGCACGACCAAAGAACATCACAATTCTCTCACTTGACAATGACGGCACCTGGCTTTACTTCCGGAGCAAGCTCTACATCCTGTTTCGCTGCTGCGGCATCCGACTTACGCACCTGCACATTCGTGGTACCGGCTCCGATGGCCCGGACAAAGAGTTCAGCCTTCGCAGCTGTCGTCACGTCGTGAAGCTGGATGTTCTTCCCGTTGTTCACTGTCAGCACGGGACCCGATTTGAAATTCAGCCACACGTTCGTCAGCGTAAATCCGTCAGCGTTCTCCATCTTCAGGGCCTGCTTCGAAGTGACGGAGAGGTTTGTGAGCGTGACGGACTGAATGGGTGCATCGGTGAGTCCGCGGACAAACAGCGCTTCTCTTGCGCCGTCGCAGACGACGTTCCTGATGTCGAAATTCCTGAAGTACGGGATACGCACTTTGCCCGGATCATTGTCCGCATTGCTTTCGTAGAACATATCGAAGAGAATGGCCGCTGTGGCAATGTCCTTCATCCGGATCCCGTCGACGAAGATGTTTTCGACTTTTCCGCCGCGGTCACGCGCCGACTTAAACCGAAGACCGATGTCGGTACCGATGAATGTGCAGTTCTTCACGGAAATATTGCGCATGCCGCCATCGGTATTGCTGCCGATGACAAATCCGCCGTGAGCGTGATACACAATGCAGTCGGCAATAACGACATTCTCGAGCGCAAATTCGCGCTTCGGATCGCTGCCCGCGCTCGATTTCATGCAAATGCCATCATCACCGACATCGAATACATTCCGATACAGCAGCACGTTGCGGCAGGCGGAAATATCCGCCGCATCGGTGTTCTGTCCCCACCAGTTGTTCGTCACCGTGGTATTTCGAATAACCAGATTCTCACACTGCGTTGGATGGAGCGCCCAGCCCGGCGTGTTCGTGAACGTTGGGCCGTCGATGAGTACCTTGTTGCAGCCGACAAGATCAAGCATCGTCGGCCGGAGGAATTCTCTTGCACCAGCTGTTTCTTCGGGAGTCGGGTTTTTCTTGTTCTTGCGGAGATTCTTCAGGTATTCTTCTCCATTCATGGCCTCCTTTGAGGGCCACCACATCTTTCCGTCCGGAGTGACAACACCGCCCGATGCAATCAGTTCTCTCCATTGTCGCTCCGTGAGTTTTTCCTTCTTCACCGGACGCCAGTACTGGCCGTTTCCATTGAATATTCCCTTCCCCGTGATCGCGATATTGGTAAGACCTCTTCCATGGATCGGCGATGTGACTTTGTTTCCTCTGGCGGGAACGGGATAGTCCTCAAACTTCGGACTGAAGAACACCATCGCTCCCGTTTCGATCCTCAACTCGATATTGCTCGCAAGCTCAATGGGCCCCGTCAGCCACATCCCCGGCGGAATGACCACGATGCCGCCCCCCTTGTTGGCGCACGTCCTGATGGCGTCATTGATTGACTTTGTATTCATCGTCCGTCCGTCTGCAACAGCCCCAAAATCCGTGATGGTGACGCTTGCGTCGGGAATGGCCGGCAGCTGAATCACAGGCATGGAAAACGGAAGATTGGAAGTATATGCTTTGATCTCCTGCTCAATCACTGATTGTTGTGCGGTGAGACAGGAGCCAAAAAGGAAGAGCAGGAAAATACTCACTGCAACTGTTCCTCGCGATTTCATACTTCAATCCTCCTTCGACATCATGAGAACGGCACGCCGATTCGAAACCCGAAACCGAGTCCTCAGAACCCCAAACTTTGGACTTGAAACTCGAAACCTGTCCGCCAGAGGCGCCGTGCCTGCCGGCAGGCAGGGATCCGCCTTTGGCGGAAAACTTGAGACTCGAAACTTCATGGCTTCTCCCCACCCGCCGCCTCGATTCTGAACCAATCGAAATCAGTAAAGCCCAGCCGGTTCGCATTGGCACCCGCCAGAGTAAAAACGCCGACCTTCGCACCAACCCACTGTCCCTCCCTCGCAACAAATTCTTTTCCAAGCGTCGTGTACTCTTTACCGTCGACACTGTAGCTGAACGAGCAGAGAATATTGGGGACGATCTCTTTTTCATGCTCCGGCCTCACCATGACGCGGAAGAAGATTGAAGGCGAGGATACGAGTGCAGTTGCCTTCGGTTCCTCCGGCGAGCCCCTTTCCGCTTTTGCACAAACCGACTGCACAACGCGATAACCTTCGTCGGACTTTTCAATCGTAATCGAAGCATAATCCATCCCAAACACAACTAGTCCGGCTCTCTCACCTATGGATTGCGGTATCATCTCAAGCCTGGCCGTCGCGGTGAAACTCGGGGCAGGCATTTTCTGCAGCATCAGACTTGCCACATTCCAGAGGTTACCGGACGAGGCTGACATTTGTTGGGAATAGAGCCGCAGCCATCCCTTCCGCGCATCTGTCGAGAACCACCTGCTTTGAAAGTTTGCTTCCCACTGCCACTGCAGTCCAAGAGATGCCGAATCGAATTCATCACTTGTCTGCGGTACCTGGAGAGGATACGTCTTTCCGACATTCGGCTTCTTGAAGGAAGCCACCGGCTCGCCGATTCCGTTCCCATCCTGGTCGACGCCCATCACCGGCCAATCAAGTTCCCAGCGCATTGGTTGAAGGTGAACGATCCTTCCATACGCATACCGATCCTGGAAATGGACAAACCAGTCTTCGCCCGTCTGTGTGACGACCCATGAGCCCTGATGAGGACCGTTAACGCTCGACTTCCCTTGCTCCAGAACGATCTTGTCTTCGTACGGCCCAAAGACATTTTTCGACCGCAGGACTGTCTGCCATCCCGGCTTGACGCCGCCCGCGGGCGCAAAGATGTAGTAGTAGCCATTCCGTTTATAGAACTTGGGTCCTTCGATCGTGGGATGTGTCTTGTGACCGACAAACACGACGATACCGTCATCCAGGATTTGTGTGCCTTCCTTATTCATCCGGTTCACGGCCAGGATACTCTTGATTCCAACCCTGCTGTTCGCAAACGCGTGAACGAGATAGGCATTCCCGTCGTCATCCCAGAGCGGACAAGGGTCAATCCATCCTGTCACCTTCCGGATCAATCGCAGCTGATCCCATGGCCCGGCCGGGTCCTTCGACTTTGTCATGAAGATCCCCCGATCGGGGTCACCGACGTAGATGGAGAACTCACCGTTGTGATATCGCAACGCAGGTGCCCAGATTGCTTTTCCATGCTGCGGTTCAGCGAATTCATCGACGGGGTACCGCGGAGCTGCATGGCCGATGATGCTCCAGTTCACGAGGTCTTTTGAATGGAGAATCGGCAGGCCCGGAAAATGAGAGAAGCTGGACGACGTCATGTAGTAGTCATCACCAACACGAATCACGTCGGGATCGGAGTAATCTGCGTAGAGAATTGGATTCTTGTACGTGCCGTCCCCGCGGTCCGGCGTCCAGACACCCGATGGAGCCGGCAGCGGTTGAGCATCGACCGGAGATTGCACCAGGACCAGTGCAAGAAGAACCACGAGGAAGGGCAGGACTCGTTTCATCGGATTTTTAGTTGTAACGAACAGGTGAGGCCCGGGCAAGGAGCCACGCAAATAAGTTTTCCGCAGCCTTGTCGTTTTCATACGCTGCCGGGAGCTTTCTGTGCGTTATGTACTCATTGTAAATCCACGGATCACCCACGGCGAAGACAGAGCCCTTGCCGACTTGCGCGTAGGCAATGACAACGTGGTTGCTGTCTGTGAGAATCGGGCGGGCGGGATCTTTCAGAGTCATGGTCGAGATCTCTTTCATGTAGATTTGCCGCACGCCACGAAAGAGCGGATGGTCGGGGAAGGAATTGAATTTTCCGGTATCGTACGCGGTACCGACGACGCGGTTCCGGCTGTCTTCATTGAATGTGATGCCAAACCGCGAGGAGATCTCGTTGAAGTGCGTGAATTCCGAGTTACCCTTGTCGTTCTCGAGCAAGACGAGCACTCCCCCGCGGCGTACCCACTGTTCGATTGCATCGATTGCCGCCGGCCCGGCATAGTTCGGCGTCTCTGTTTCCAGAGGAGTGTCGGGATCGACAATGATATAGATGCTGGCACGGCTCAGGAGTTCTTCCGTCGGCTCCTGACAAAGCGAGTCGATGGAGGCACCCATCTTCACGATTCGGGAGCCGAGATCGGAATATCCCGAGTTCGCCGTGTCTTCCCAGACGTAATGGTAGCGAACCGGTTTTCCTTGGGCATTCTTCTTCCACTCATTATTGTAGAAATAGTCGAGCAGAACCGTTTTTCCCTCACCCACCAGCGGCGTGTCCGGAACACTCTTGAGGCAGGAGGCAAGTGGTGAACTGATTTCTCTCAGACCCTCGGCGACGAGCGCGGCCATCATCCGCGCACCGCCAAATGTGAAGTGCGTATTGTCTTCTTTGCCGTTCCCGATCGCTGAGAAAACCCCCGGCCTCACCCACAAAAAGAGATTTTTCGACGCTTCCGGACCTAACCGCTCGAGCAATTGCATGCTCTTTTTCTGCAAATCGATCAATGCGATGTGTTCCGATGAAGCAAGTTCACGGACCACGACGGGATACTCGCCATGCGTATCCTTCAACGCTCCTTCTTTGCTGAAACTCCGCCGGGTGACCGGTGTGAGAAGAACAGGAACAGCCTGTTTTCCTTTTGCCTCATTGACGAAGCGAAGCAGGTTTTCACGATACGTCGTGCGGGCGTCGGCAAACCGGGTTGAGTCGACTCTTTTGGAATCATTGTGACCGAACTGAATGAAGACATAATCTCCGGCCTGGAGTTTCCCGACGACCGCCTGCCATCTGCCTTCAGCAAGAAAGCTCTTCGTGCTGCGCCCGTTCCGTGCATGGTTTTCGATGTCAACGCCATCAGTGAAGAACATCGGGAAAACCTGTCCCCATCCGCGCTCAGGATTGCCGATGAGGTTTTTGTCGGCCATCGTCGAATCACCGATCAGAAAGATCCTGATGCGGCGATCGCCGGATAATCCGACCATGGAACAAATAGCGACAGTTATGAGTATTCGCCGGAGGAAGCTGCGAAGAGTTTTCATGGTGATCACGCGTTGATGTTCGATCGGGTGGCCTGGGAGCAATCTGTTCCCGATATTCCAAAGTTTGGTGCCGCCCAGGAAATCTAGACTATCTGTTTTGCGTGCGGCGCTTTTGCGAGCCGTGCCTGTTCGCCAATCCCTGTTTCGCGCAGGACGAGATGCGTCGGAATGATCAGGTGGCGCTCCGGAGATTCCTCAGAGTGGTCGATGATCTCAAGCATTGTTTTCACAGCTTTGATGCCCAATTCCTGTGTGTTTTGGACGACACAGCTCAGAGAGGGCTGGATAAAATCGATCATGTCGCTCTCACCGAAACAAATGATGTCGATATCCTGGGGGACTCTCAATCCAAGCGACTTCGTTGCCTCAATGACACCAAGTGCGACGGGATAGGTGGCGGCGAAAATGAACTCCGGAAGAGCACCGAGCTGGTGAAGCTGCATCATCCCGCGATAACCGTCTTCCTTGCCAAATCCGCCATGAACAATCCACTCCGGCCTCGCGGGCAGGCCGTGTCGGCGAAGTGCCTCCTCAAATCCAAGCTGGCGGTTCTTTCCGATGTTGATCTGAGGATTGCCGCCCACCATGGCAATCTTGCTGTATCCGACGGCAATCGCCTGTTCCACAGCCTGGATTGCTCCCCCGTGGTCATCCACCAGGACCGTGCTTGAGCCGGGCACCGGGAGTTCGGGCGTTCGATCGACAAACAACACGGGGATTCCCATCTGCCGGACCCAATTGAAGATCTCGACATCCGTCGTTTGTTGAGAGACTGAGATAATGATGCCGTCCACACGCATGGAAACCAGCGTCTGGATGTGCTTCCGTTCTCGTTCGGCATTTTCCTGGGACACTGTCAGAATCGTCTCATACTTTTGCTCAAACGCCGTGTTGTAGATCGCCTCGATCACGGAGCCGAAAAAGAAGTGGGCGATTTTCGGGATCACCACGCCGAGCATGTTCGAGCGGCGCGCCGAGAGGTTTCGAGCAATGAAGTTTGGACTGTACCCGAGCTCGGCCGCGACTTTCCGAACGAGCTTGACGGTCCTTTCAGAAATATCAGGATGACCGCGCAGTGCTTTGGACACGGTCACCCGCGAAACCTTCAACCGTTTCGCAATATCATCGAGCGTAATGTGTGATTTGCGTTTCACGAGCAGACTCCTTCACTTGTCGAGCAAGCGAACAATTCCGGCTTCCATCCTTCTTGCTATTCTTTCACTCGTTTCTTGCTGGTGCTGTTCTTTTCCAGCTCCAGGGCGGCAAGAAGGAATGGACCATATCCCTTCATGTCGTTCGTCCGCTGCCGCTCGCCGATGTAGTAATCATAGCTTCCATCGCGGTACGGATTCCCACCGAGGCCGGCCCCCTGGCAGGTGTGATGAAGGTCGACGAAACCGCTGGCATCAATGCTCACGAGGTGTGTCGTCACACCCCGGAAGATTGCCTTTGCTTTGGCCAGATAGGATTTGTCGAGATACCCCTTGTTCGCCCCTTTCGCAAACGCATAGGCAAACATGCAGGAAGCCGAAGCCTCGAGGTAATTTCCCTCCCGCCGACCCTGGTCGAGAACCTGATACCAGAGATGTGTCTTTTTATCCTGATGCTTCAGAAGTCCGGCGCAGACCTTGCGCAAAACCGGGAGCAGTTCCTTTCTCCGCGGATGATCCATGGGGATGTAGTCCAGGACGTCAACGATGGCCATGGCATACCATCCGATGGCCCTTCCCCAAAAATGCGGAGACACGCCCGTTTCGGGATTTGCCCAACGTTGCTGTTTGCTTTCATCCCAGGCGTGATAGTACAATCCGGTTTTCGGATCGTACGTATGACGGGCAATGAAGATGAATTGATTGACGATGTCATCGAAGGCATCGGGCTCATGGTATTGCGCCGCGTACCAGGCATAGAAGGGTTCACCCATGAAGAGGCCGTCCAGCCACATCTGGTATGGATAAATGAGCTTGTGCCAGAATCCGCCCTCCTTCGTTCGAGGTTGGTTCTTCAGCTGCTTGCGCAGAGTATCTGCCGCCCGTTTGTATTTTGCCTCGCCTGTCTCCTCATGAAGAGTCAGCAGCGCTCTGCCGACAGCCACGTTGTCGATATTGAAATCGTCATATTTGTAGGTCTTGATGCTTCCGGATTCTTCAACATACTGGTCGATATTTCCCTTGATGAAATCGAAGTATCGGCGATCGCCGCTTGCCTTCCATTTCGCCCGAAGCGCAACGAGCATCAATCCCTGCTCATAGTTCCAGCGCGGGTTGGGAGAGCCGGTGTCGTAGGTCACCGCTCCAGGATGGCGCAGAAGGAATGACTCGGCAATTCGCTTCGACCATGGCCAGCTCGAAGGAACGAGCACGGTATCCGGCGCGCCTGAGAGCTCGGGTTGCACCGCGGGGGGAGGGCCGGCGCATATTGCGCGTCCGGGCTCTCCTGCCGACAGTGAACCCAACGCCAGAATGATCAGAATTCCGAAAATACTTGGTGCCAGAGCGTTTTGTTGTCGCGACATAGATCACCCGACAAAGAAGAGATATGCTGCGAGAATGAGACCTAGAACCGTTATTGAAAGAATGACATCCCATCTACTCCAGCTTGCGCTGGTTTCCTTGCGCTGCTCATCGGTGACTGTGCCGTAGGTGAGCCCGCTGATTTTCTCATACGAAGGCGGCTCCGTCATATAGCTCACGATGAACATGACCGCCAGGGAAATAATGAAAATGAGCAGACTGTAGTACTGGAAGAAGATATTATTCATGATCCAGAGGAACGATCCCTCCGTGTAGTGGAATCCGTTTCCCAGCTTGACCGGAGTATCGATAGCGAGACGAAGAAGTCCGAGCGCGAATCCCGTGTAAAGCGCCGCCAGGCACCCCTTGGCATTGAGGCGCTTGTAAAATACGCCGGCGAAGAACACCACAAAAATGGGAGGCGCCAGATACGCCTGGACACCCTGCAGATAATCGTAGAGCCCCTTCCCGCCGCGTATCACCGGAATCCACATGAGCCCGATCAAAACCATCACCGTCGTTGCGACGCGTCCGACCCAAACCAGTTTTTCCTGTGAGACGTT
>DOWV01000014.1:8237-8745 GCA_003519375.1 Bacteroidota bacterium | reverse complement strand
GAGCACCTTGTTTTCAAGGTCTTCGTTCGCGCCGCTCTCGACGACCAGACTGTGAGGCTTTTGCGAGCTCTCCTCGACTGTCACCACAATGAGATCCATCCCGCGAAACGAGAGAATCTCCACCTCCGGCTCGATCGGAGGATCACAACAGACCCGTGCCGCGGTCTCGATCATTTCCACTTCCATCTTTTCGCTTTCCACACCGACGATCGTTTTGTCGTCGTCGACCCCAAAGAGAATCGTTCCTCCCTTGGTATTCGCAAAGCCGATCAATGCGCGGGCGATTTTCTCCGGCGTTGAGACTTTTCGTTTGAATTCGAGTTGGAAACCCTCGCCCTCTTCGATCAGAAGCTGCAGCTCTTTGTTATCCATCACCTCACCGCTCGATCAGTCAATACCCTCTTGCAGCCATTCGATTCAGGATTAGTTGCGTGCGTCGCTCGAGATACCGCGTCTGTCGATCGACGCGGAAGATGCGGGGATTCGGAATGACCGCTGCGAGTCGTGC
>DOWV01000014.1:7695-7968 GCA_003519375.1 Bacteroidota bacterium | reverse complement strand
AGCTTGCGAACGGGGTTCTTCGACGGTGAAAGATACAGGTTTTTCACGAGCTGCTGTGTGATGGTGCTCGCCCCCCGTGCGGCCCTCCCCTCTACGAGATTCCTCTCCAAGGACTCCTTGAACTCGAACCAGTCGAAGCCGCCATGCGACCAGAACGTCCCATCCTCAGCGACGATGACTGCGTTGACCGCATCACGTGATATTCTTCCCAGCGGAACCCAGCGTTGGAACTTCTTGAAGGGTTTGCGCTCATCGGCAGCCTGCTCGGC
Source organism: Bacteroidota bacterium (assembly GCA_003519375.1). Taxonomy (GTDB): domain Bacteria; phylum Bacteroidota; class Ignavibacteria; order UBA10030; family UBA10030; genus UBA9647. The sequence continues at coordinate 7,699 of DOWV01000014.1, read as the reverse complement.
GTGC